>CAZXRF010000017.1:0-57972 GCA_964642875.1 uncultured Chitinophagales bacterium
ATAAATCCACTAAAACAAACACAAAAAAATCCCCGAGCAATCGGGGATTTTTTATAAGAAATTTTCAAAAAAGAATAATTTTATAAAGGAATATATGGTCAATTTTTAAAGAGGGTATTACCTTTAAAAATGAAATTAAATTCTATGAAAATATTTTGAGAATTGCATCATTGCAGCAATGTTGCTTACCTGAATTTGTCCGCCCATAAAAGCCATAGTTGGATCCATTTTTCCTAATTCAATATCTTCATACACTTTAGCACTTGCAGTAATAATACATTCAGGTACTCCTAATAATCCTTCTTCAATTTTTGCATTTCCTTTGTCAATAGTTAAAGTATATTGTCCTCCTGTTTCACCGCTGATATCGAACTGAAATGTAGTGGTGTAATCTGCTGCTTTATCTTTTTTAATACGTAAAGGAATAGACAAAATTATTTCTTTGGCAGTCTGAGGATTTCCCCATGATTTTTCATTTCCAGTAGAGGAAGAGGATTTGATTGGTTCTGTTTCGCTGTACACTTTTTTGTACCGTACATCATCAATAATTATTTTAGATAAAATCTCTCGCATGATTTGTGTAGTGCCACCTACAATGGTGCCAACACGTGCATCACGGTAAGCGCGTGCAATCGGGAAGTCTTCCATGTATCCATAACCGCCAAACATTTGTAAACATTTATCTACAATTTTGTTTCCTAATTCAGTCATGTATAATTTTACCATAGACGCTTCTTTCACGGGCACTTCGCCATTTTGCATCTGCCAACAAGTATGATAAGTCATTTGCTTGCCTGCTTCTAATTCTGTATAGAGTTGCACAACTTCATGACGTAAAACTTGAAACTTTTTGATTTGTCTTCCAAAAGCTTCTCGTTCGTTCATGTATTTTAAGGTTTCCTCTAAGCATTGCTCGCCGCCTCCAATGCCTAATATGCCTGCTACTAATCGTTCTATTTGGAAGCTTTCCATGATATAGAAAAAACCCATTCCTTCTTTGCCTACCAAATTAGAGATAGGTACTTTAACATTGTCAAAAGCTAATTCTCCGGTATCTGAAGAATGCCAGCCGATTTTTTTTAATTGTGATGAACTAAAACCAGGAGTATCACGCTCTATAACTATTAAACTAATTCCGTTAATACCCGCATTAGCATCTGTCTTACAAGCTACTACTACAAAATCGCAGAAATGTCCATTGGTAATAAATGTTTTAGAACCATTGATAATGTAGTGGTCTCCATCTTTTACAGCAGTTGTTTTCATGCCTTGTACATCCGAGCCTCCAAATGGTTCTGTGATGGCGATAGCACCTACTTTTTTCCCTTCAATGGCAGGTCGCAGAAAACGCTCTTTTATGTCGTGGCTGCCAGCTTCAGCTAAATGATTTGTAGCCATATATTGATGTACACTTACTGCTGCACAAACCCCTGCATAACCACATTTTGCCAGTTCTTCTAAATATGCACAGGTATAAAAAATATCTGCTTTGGAGCCTCCATACGTTTCTTCATGATTGATTCCTAAAAAACCGTGTTCGCCTAATTTTTTAAATAACGCTCGGTCAATTTTCTCCTCCTTTTCCCACTGATCGGCATAAGGTAAAATTTCTTTTTGTACAAATTGACGTACACTTTGTCTGAATAATTCATGTTCTTCTGTAAAATAGAGTGATTTCATAGGATAATAATATTTTAAATCTAATCTAATGTAGAAAAAAATGACCACACGATTATTGTTCGATTAATTTATTATCTATTGTTATTAAATAGAATCTATAACTCTAACTATTTGTAAGTGGTATATTATAGGCGACAGTTCATGTATTGCACTGTATTTATAGAAAATCTCTATAAGCATATAGAAATTATTTAATGATTGTTAACACAGCACATCTTATTAAATTATGTAACTTCACTTTGTAATTATTTATTATCAATCTAAATAAGAATATCATGAGTGTGCTAAATTTTAAAAACGAAGTAAAAACGGCTACAATTGTATTAAAACCTCATGCCATGAAGTTGACACGAGATATTAACGATGCTGAAGATTTAATCCAAGAAACAATAGTAAGAGCGTTAATTAATAAAGATAAGTTTCAAGAAGGAACAAACATCAGAGCTTGGTTATTTACGATTATGAAAAATATTTTCATTAATGATTATCGTAAAAAATCGAAACGCAACACAGTAATAGACACCACAGAAAATTTATACTATCTAAATTCTTCATCTACTATTAGTAATGCCGGAGAGCGTACTTTTGTAATGAATGATATTAGAAATGCTCTATTAAAGATTTCTAATGAATTGCGTGTGCCTTTCATGATGCATTATAAAGGATATAAATACCATGAGATAGCAGAGCAATTAAATTTGCCGCTTGGTACAGTAAAAAGCCGCATTTTCTTTGCCCGTAAAGAGTTAACGTCCATATTAGGCAAAGATTATCGTTAAGTAATCAGCGTTAGAAAACTAAAGTACACAAATGCATCACTATTATTAGTGATGCATTTGTATTTTAAGCACTTATGGTATATATAAATGTGGATAAGTGACTATCTTGTGTTAATATCTTGTTAACACAAATTAGGAATTTAATAACTACTTTTACAAATTTTATATAATTTTAGCAAACGCAAAATAGTAGATACCAATAAAACTCATAAATACTTTACTTATGATAAGTCACACAAAAATCAAATTGCTCCGATTAACGAGTTTATTATTTGCTTTTTTCTACCTACAACACTTATCCTACGCACAAACCATTAACCTATCTGTAACGCTCAATTCCATGGCGATGACTGGTGGTAGCTATGGTAATAACTGCGGTGGAAACGATTGTGGTGGTTTAGGAAATGAACCCGATGCCCGAATTGAATTTAGGGCAAAAAGTACTAGCTCGGGTTGGGGAGGGACAGCCACAACTGTAGATGCTCTAGCAGATGGACAACCATGTAACACTTGGTTTGCCCCACCATTACAGGTTTCCAACAGTGGCCCATTCACGTGGTCAAATATTCCGATCACAGACCAAATTCAAATTCAAATGTCTGGTCGAGAAAGAGATGATTTCTTAAGTGGTGGAGATGACGGGGTTTGCGGTATGATGAACGTAAACGGTGGTGCTAATAATGTAAATATTACTTCCATTGCGCCTTGCCAAACATCTAGTCTTCAACGTTCTGAAATTAACGGTTGTGCTTCGGATGATGCTACGCAAAATTATGCTTCTAGGTGGCAGTGGAAATGGGCATGGAATGCTTCTACTATAAATGATGTCAATAGTGGCGGTACAGTTAATTTTGGTACTCCTTCAGACAATGTAATGTGTGCTGGCGGCGATCCTGCTGCATTTGATAATACTGTAAGTCCATTAGACCCGATTCCAAATACTCCTGCTATTGATAACGTACAATGGGAAATGGCAGTAAGTCCATTATTTATATGGGCTCCAATTGGCGGTGCAAATGGTTTAACGTATGACCAAGGTGCTTTAAATACACCAGGTACTTACCGTTTTAGAAGAAAAGTACAATTTTGTACAGGTGATTTTATTGGTTTAGATTTAAACAAAGATATTTTTTCTAATGTTATAGAAATTACAGTTGTTGCAGATCCAAATGCACCATCTGCATCTAAATCACCAAATAAAGCTGCAGTTTGTATAGGTGACCCAGTGACAATTACTACTCCTCAATATGGTACTAATCCTGGCAAAAGCTGTGGATTTGAATATCAAACAAGTACAAATGGAGGTTTAGGATGGTCTGCAACACAAACTACCATTCCTACAATAATTACCACAGGTACAGATAATAGAATAAGAATGAGAGTACAAGGATGTGCAAACGGTTGCGATCCATCTGCTTGGACTACTTATACTTGGAATGTTATTTCTACCAACCAAGCTCCAACGCTTTCGGCATCGCCTACAAGTGTTTGTTTTGGTCATACTACAACTATAAATGCATTAGCACCAGTAGGTTCTACAGTACAATGGTTCTCTGATGCCGGATTAACGAACTTAGTAAATACAGGCACTTCTTATACACCAACTATCGTTTCAGATACAAGCTTTTGGGTAACACAAGATCAAAGCGGTTGTGTAAGTACAGCAAGTAGAATAGATATTACTGTTTTACCGGTTCCTTCAGCACCAATATTGTCTGCTAGCCCAGCCATTGTATGTGCTAATAATTCTACTACTTTAACTTCTAATGTTGCTTCTACCGTATGGTATAGTGACGCAGGAATCACAAGAGTGGGTGTAGGAGCTACTTACACAACTCCAAATTTATTATTCCCAGTTACTTATTATGCTGCTGATACATCAAACCTTTCTTGCCCAAGTGCATTAGGTTCTGTTGCTATTTCAGTAACTCCGGTTGCTGCATCAACGAATATAACAGATAGAACAATCTGTGCTGGAGATTCAGTATTATTAACTGGAGGTAACGCATCTACAGTTTGGTATTCTGATAGAGATACTACAAATGCAATTCATGTAGGAGCGTCATATCAAACACCAATTCTAAATTCAACAACTAAATATTTCATTGTAGAGCATGGTACATGTAATTCTGGTTATGACTCTGTTACAGTTACAGTAACCCCAGTTCCAGCTGCTCCAACGGCAAGAAGCATCGCAATTTGTCAAGGCGGCAGAGATATGACAAGTGTTTTTGCTGGAGCACCAAGCGATGTAGTGGTTTTATCTGCATCTGGCGCACCGGGTGCCGTAATTACATGGTACAATGACACAATAGGAACTACTGCACTACAAGTTGGAGCACAATATGTACGCTCTACCAATGTTGCAGCAGGGGTTTATACTTTCTTTGTAGGTCAAACTATAAACGGTTGCCAATCGGCTAAGAGAAGAGTAACTTTAACTGTATATCCTCAGCCTACAGCTTTAACAGTTGATCCATTTAGTCAATCTGTATGTTATGGAGGAACAGGAGAAATAAATTTAGATATAACCCCAAGTAAAGCTAATAGCGATTTTATTTGGACAATAGACCCGTCTGAACTAGCTCCTGGTAATTGGGTTACTTCAAATCCATTCTATACTATGCCGGTTACAAGCACACAAACTTATTATTTCATTGAAATAAATGAATATGGTTGTGTGGCGAGAGAACAAAATTGGGGTGTTGCAGTAGTAGAGCCAACTATGCCAGTTGTTGTAAATGCAACTGCTGCTCCTGCTTGCGTAAATAGCCCGATAGATGTAACGATAGCACATTGGAATTATTCAGGGATGTTTGGTATCATCGACTACCAAGATAACCTAGTATATTCTGATTACTACGATCACTCCGGTGATGATTCTGGCACTACACATATACAAATACCGGGTGTTTCTGCTCCAGGAAATTATTCTTACTCTATAAAAGAAATTGGAGATGACGGTTTAGATGGTTGTCCTTCTTTATGGTCAACATTTACGGTAACTGTTATGGATTTAGCACCAGCTCCAACCGTTCGTGGTACTGCAGTTTGTGCAGGTCAATCAACACGATTAGTAGCTCAAGGATTACCGGGCGCTACTTTTACTTGGTATGACAATGCTAATTTAACTCACGCTATTCAAGTAGGTGCAGAATACATTACACCAGCATTAAATTCTGCTGCAACATATTATGTAACTCAAAGTACACCAGGTACATGTGCAAGCACAGCTACAAATGTAACTGTTACTGTTAACGCATTGCCACAGATGCCAGTTCCTACTGAAGATATCTACGTAACATGTTGGGATGACTATACAGTATTGTATGCATCTAATGATAACGGAGACGATATTCACTGGTACACAGACCCAGCTGGATTAGACGATGTAACAGGTGCATTTGGTTTTGACAACAATGGAGAATTTACTACACCAGAAATTTCTTCTTGGACAAGATTTTATTTCGATGCTGTAGATCCGGTAACAGGTTGCCATAGCAAGATGAATTATGTAGATGTTTATTCTACACCACAAATTCAAGCACCACGATTAGACGATGTTACAATCTGTAACTCTGCTGATTCGGTAACTTTAACTGCGCATGTTTCTATACCATTAGATTTTGCTACAGACTTCTTTGATGTACTAACATTCTACCAAGCTTCTGTACAATTTACAGATAATACTGGAACTGTAGATGGGCCTTTGTCAACAATAGGCATCGCACCTACAGCATTGGATCCTTGGGGATTTGTATATGAAGCAGTTGCTTCAGTAACAATACCAAGAACTGGCATTGGACCTTTAGGTGAAGCATATAGCTATGCTACTCCGGGAACGTATGATATTGGTGCAATTGTAAATAGTGCATGGATTAATTCTACAACAATGAATGATTTATTCTTCTGTCATTCAGATATTGGAACAGCAAGTTTAAAAATAAATGCAGTACCAGATGCTCCAACGGCACAAAATGTAACTGTTTGCCATGGTGATAATGCTACATTAACTGCATCATGCGATGGAGAAATTAGATGGTATTCCGATGCGGCATTAACTAATATGATTCATGTAGGTGCTACACTACCAGTTCTATCTCCAACTTCGAATGCAACTTATTATGCAACATGTACAAAAGATAACTGTGAAAGTAAAGCTACTCCGGTTACTTTAACAGTAACAGACAGACCTGCTACACCGGTAATTAACAGCAATACGCCAGTATGTGAAGAAGGCGATATCATATTAACATGTACTAAAGTTTCTGGTACAGGCGTTCAGTATAACTGGTACGGAATTGACGGTTCTTTATTAGGTACTACTACAGATACTACATTTACTATATCTAACGCAACTCCAGCAATGAGCGGCTTATACAGTGTAACTGCTTCTATCGGAAATTGTGTTTCTGATGCATCTTCTACAACAGTAGTAGTAAGAGCATTACCAAAAGCACCTACTGTTCCACAAACAGTAACCGTTTGCGAAAGAGGCTCTACAACTTTCTGTGCAACTAACGTATTACCGGGTGCAGTTTATAACTGGACATTCCCAGATGGCTCTCACTTTAACGGAAATTGTGTAACTATCACAGATGCTTCTGCTGCTCAAAGCGGTAACTATACAGTAACAGTAACCGTAGATGGTTGTACATCACATTCATCAACAACAACTGTAATCGTAAATCAAGCTCCGGTTGACAGCATTTATAGTCCTGCTGTTTGTGAACACTCGACTTTACACTTATTAGATACTTTGACTATCTCGCCTGATCATTGGGGATATGCATGGACTTTCAGTGAAGGACCTTGGACAGATAGTATTAAAAATCCAAGTATCCAAAATGTAACACAAGCAGACAATCAAGGATTCTACTTCTTAGTAATTACAGACTCTATTACAGGATGTAAATCTAAAGTGCTAGCTACTTATGCACAGATTAATGCATTCCCTGATAAATTGATTGCTAACAACGACGGACCAGTGTGCGAAGGCGGTAGCATTAAATTAGATGTAACTAAAGTATTCGGCGCAACTTACTCATGGACTGGACCTAATGGATATACAGCAACTGGCAAAAATCCGGTATTAAGCCCAGCAAGTCCTACGCAAACAGGTACTTACACCGTAACAGTTACATTACCTGGTGGCTGTACCGATTCAGCTACAACGGACGTTGTAGTATGGGCGAATCCTATTGCAGATGCAGGTGCTGATACCTCTGTAAATCAAGGTACATTGTTACAATTAAATGGAACATCACATACACAAACAACGCCTTATGTAATATTACCGGGTATTACGTTTAACTGGACACCTTATGACTTGTTAGACCATAATAATATCCCTAATCCGTTGTTCTATACAGATAGCCTACCTAAACCAAATCCGTATCCTTTAGTATTTACTGTTTGGGATAAAAATGGCTGTTCTGATAAAGATACTGTAATAATAACTGTGATTCCTTCATTGGATTTAAATATCCCTGATATCATTACGCCTAACGGTGATGGATTGAACGATACATGGTTTATTGAGCATATTGACAATTTGAATAATGCCGGTATTCCTTACACAATCCAAATCTATGCTAGAGGTGGTGCATTAGTGTTCAGTACAACTGCTTATGATAATTCACACGGATTTGATGGTACTTATAAAGGTACAACGCTTCCGGATGGTGCATATTGGTTTGTCATCACTACGCCAAGTAAATCATATAAAGGTGCATTACACATTAAAAGATAATCAGGAATGAAGCGAATTAATAATCTAAGTAAAATCAGAACAATGAAAATTCATAAAATCATCAGCTTAGTAGCTTTGTTAGTCGCAGGAATCCAATTATCCGAAGCACAACAACTACCAGTCTTTAACAACTATTTTTTGAATCCATTCTTTTATAATCCGGCGAGAGCAGGTACAGATTTAGACGGAGGTCGTCTAAATCTGGGTTTCCAAAAACAACACGATAGAAACCCAGATGGACCTGTTACAGCCTATGGTTCTTGGGATGGTAGAATAAAAGCATCTAATATGGCTTTAGGGGTAACCTTATACCATGATAGAACAACACCGCAATGGCAAAATACAGGTGGTAGTATTGCGTATGCATATCACTTACCTTTCAAAAAAGATAAGACACATTTCTTGTCTTTTGGATTACAAGCTGGTGTAAACTCTATTCATGTAGGAAATTTTAATCCTTATATGCCTGGTGATGTTGCTACATATAACTCTAGAAGCGTAAACTTCGATTTATCAGTTGGTATAAATTATCACTGGAAAGGATTGAATGTTGGTTTCTCAGTGCCTCAGGTGTTAGGAAATAAAGTTAGATTTAAAACTACAGATCCTACAAATAGTACTAGTACAAGAATCGCACGTCAGTATATGTTTATCTTGAGTTACGAAGCAGTATTAGGAAAGAAAAAAGATTGGACTTTTGGTCCATTTGCACAAATCAATTTCATTAAAAAATCACTACCTGCATATTTAGATATTACCTTAATGGCTAAATATAAAAAATTGGTTTGGTTTGCCTTTGGTTACAACAATGGTGGTGGTATGAAACCGGACGGAAGTGGAAGTGGCGCTAAAGCATGGATTTATCCGAATGCTGCAGGTGTACACGGTACAGCAGGTGTTGGTATCAAAGAAATTTGCGATATCAGCTATACTTACAAAGCTCCAGTTGGAAATAAAGGAAATCTTACTTTCCAAAACTTAGGTTCTACGCATGAGGTGTTATTGACTTTCCACTTGAAACGCAAAACAGATCAATCTGAGTTTGAGAAAAACAAAAAACGTACAGATGATGATATTGCTAAAGTTAACCAAAAAGCAGACGATGCTGCAAAAAAAGCAGATGATGTAGATAAAAAAGCTGATTCTTTAGGTCAAGCATTAAATGGAAGAGTTGACCAGGTGGAGAAAACTGCTAACGATGCTAAAGCAGCTTCAGACAAAAACACATCAGATGTAGAAAAAGTGGCACAACGTTTAGATAATATTGTGTATAAGAAATTTGGTTCTGTTTACTTTGAAGTAGATAAACATGTACTTACTGATGAAGCAAAAGCAAGTTTAGATGCATTCAAATCTAAGTTAACAGAGATGAAAGGTAATTATTTCATCTACCTAGCTGGAAACGCTTCTGTTGAAGGTGGTTCTAGTTACAATCAAGCATTATCAGCCAAACGTTGTGATGCTGTAAAACGTTACTTAGAAGGTATTGGTATCTCTCAAAGAGTACTATTGTTACCTTATGGAAGCAACTCATCAGTTACAGAAAAACAAACTAAAGAAGCAGATAGAGCTCAAAACCGTCGTGTAGATATCTACTTAAGCGGTGAATAGAATAGAGCATATTTTTAAAATAAAAAAACACCTCCGTCCTGGAGGTGTTTTTTTATATTTAATTGTCATTCTTTACTGAAAATATGAATCTGTGTGTTTTTTAGAACTATTTTATCCCTTTTGGGATTTTATTTTCTTATTACACCTCCCCAATAAGTTTATAAGGCGTATTTATAGCTGTATGACTTTGAATAGGGGGGTATTAATAAAAAATCCCGACAGATATGTCGGGATTTTTTATTAGGGAGCAAGTAAGTGTTATTTTGTTTTGATTGCTTCTTTGATACGAGATGCTTTACCTTTTAATTCTCTGATATAGAAAATTTTAGCTCTACGTACTTTACCGATTTTGTTTACTTCAATTTTATCAATGTTTGGAGATAATAGAGGAAAAACTCTTTCTACACCTACACCATTAGACATTTTTCGTACAGTAAACGTTTGTGTTACTCCTGTTCCTTTACGTTGTATAACATCACCACGGAATACTTGAATTCGTTCTTTTGAACCTTCAATGATTTTATAGTGTACGTTTATATTATCGCCTGCTTTGAAATCAGGAATTTCTTTCGCTGCTGTTAGTTGTTTAGTTATTTCTTTTACCTTTTCCATCGTTTTTACTTTAGCGTGTGCAAAGATACGGATATTTCTTTGAAAAACAATGTTATTTAATCGTTTTCTAATAAATCAGGCCGTCGGTTTTTGGTTCTCTCTATACTTTGTTGGAATCTCCATTCTTCAATGAGTTTGTCATTGCCTGATAATAAGATATCAGGTACTTTCCATCCTCTATAGTTGGCCGGACGTGTGTACACCGGCGGTGCCAATAAGTTATCTTGGAATGAATCGGTCAATGCAGAGGTTTCATCGTTTAATACACCAGGAATTAAACGACCTACGGCATCAACTAATACGGCTGCTGGTAGTTCTCCGCCCGATAGCACGTAGCTGCCAATGGATATTTCTTGAGTTATTATATGTTCTCTAAGACGCTCATCAATGCCTTTGTAATGTCCGCATAGTATAATTATATTTTGTTTTAGAGAGAGAATATTGACTGTTTTCTGTTCTAATAATTTGCCATCCGGAGTCATATAGATGATTTCATCGTATTGGCGTTCCTGTTGTAGTGTTTCGATACATTTTATGATAGGTTCGATAGACATGACCATCCCTGCTCCACCTCCAAATTGATAGTCATCTATTTGTTTAAATTTTTTAGCTGAATAATCGTGTATATTATGCAGGTGAATTTCCAATAAACCTCTTTCTTTTGCGCGTTGCATCATAGAATGAGCAAAAAAGCTATGCATCAAATCGGGTACGGCAGAAAGTATGTCGATGCGCATCTGTATAGTGTTAGGTGGCAGTGTAAAATTAATTAAAAATGGATAAGAATCCCTCTGGAAGTTGCATTTTGACTTGTTTTTTATCGGGATTTATCTTTAAAATAAAATCATCATTCAACGGAATTAGAATTTCTTTTTTATCAATAAATAATTGAGCCATTATCTGAAAAGGCATTTCTATGATATGTTCAATTATACCTATTGAGCCTTGTTTATTATCAATAATTTCGTAACCGATTAATTCTTGATATTCTTCTTCCTCCAAAATTTCCGTTAAATCGTCTTCTTTAGCATAGATTTCTGCACCTTGGAGCCGTTGTGCTTTTTCTTTGGTATCAATATCTTCCAATAAAACGATGGCTTGAACTAATGTATTAATGTCTTTATGGAGTATAAAATAGGGGAGTTGTTGGATGAAAATAGCTTTCATATCCACAAAATCTGGCATATAAAATTCATCGATATGCATTTTTAAATGCCCTTTGAATCCATGCGTTTTTCCAACTTTTCCAATTTTTATCAATTCCATAGTGTATAAAAAATCCCAACATAAAAGTCGGGATTAGTGGATGTATATTTCACTTATTGTAATATTATTTCAGAATTATTATTCTGCTGCAGACTCTGTATTTTCAGTAGCTTCTGTATTTGAAGTTTCTTCAGTTGCCGGAGTTTCTTCTACAGGAAGTTCTTTTACTTTAGCAGGAGTGTTTACTACTGCTTGGATAGCAGCTTTTTTCTTTTCTTCCGCTTTAGTTTTGTGGTCTAAAACTTTTCCTTCTTTTTTTGCTGCCCATTCATTGAATTTTGTTTCAACTTCTTCAGCTTTTACAACTCCTAATTGTACACCACGTAATAGATGTTTTTTGTACATAGCCCCTTTGTAAGAAAGGATTGCTTTAACAGTAGTTGTTGGCTCTGCACCATTTTGTAGCCATTTTACCGCTTTATCAACATCTAAAGTAATAGTTGCAGGAATGGTAGTTGGGTTGTAGGTACCTACTTGGTCAATGTATTTACCATCTCTTCTTGCGCGGCTGTCAGCAGCTACGATTTTGTAAAATGGAGCACCTTTTGCACCATGTCTTTGTAGTCTTAATCTTGTTGCCATATAAAAATATGTTTTAGTTTTTAATACCTGAGTTATCTAAAAAAGATGTTCAGGGTTTGAATTTTGAACTGCAAAAGTAACAATTTATTTTGAAAAGCTCATTTTTAATTTTGAAAATGATGTTATATTAATATAATTTGACATTTGAGATTGCAATGGGTAGGAAGTATGTATTTTTTCATAATTTATTTATTTATGAATTTCTACTTCTTTAGGTAAGAATTTGCTGGTATCGCCGTTTCCAATAATTATTTCCCGAACAATAGTTGAGGAGATAGCCGATAACTCGGGCGAAGAGAGAATTAAAAAAGTATCTAACTCTGGCATCATCATGTTATTTAATTGAGCTATTGTCTTTTCATATTCAAAATCTGCGGATGAGCGTATTCCTCGAAGGATATACTTTGCACCTCGTTGCTTGCAGTAATTGATAGTTAAGCCGGTGTAAGATTCGACTTTAACTCGAGGTTCATTTTTAAATACTTTTTGTATCCATTCTATACGTTGCTCTAATGGAAATAAGTATTTTTTTTGAGTATTTACACCTATGGCAATAATTACCTCATCAAAGAGGGGCAGTGCACGTTTAACAATATCTACATGCCCGATGGTAATGGGATCAAAAGAACCCGGAAAGATGGCTATCTTATTCATGTCTCAAAATTACAAAAATTGAGCATTAATATGTTTTCAAAAATTAGAAATGAGTTTGATTTAAATAAAAAGACAAAGTTGATGCAACCTTGTCTCTCGGATAAATAGTTTCATTACTTTTTACAGTTAATTTATTCTATTAACCTCGTTCGTTTTTTCTGTTTTGGTGTCTGATATGTGCAGTTCTGAATCTACCACTCAGCTGAAAGTTTCACCATCTTTTAAATTTTTAGTTCTTCCATTTCCCTCACTACTTACAGATAAATAACGTGTAGTAAACTTAACCCGAAATCGAATAATTGTCAAGTAATTTTAATGTTTTTTTATACACATCGTTTTACAATACGTATTGTAAAATCTTCAAGGTATTGAATAAACAGGTTTTGCACAACTAAGCAGGATTATTTCTTCTTTTTTTCCATTTAAAGATTTCTATCCATAATACGGTAATACAACCGATAAGTATAGTGGTAACTAATTGTGCGGGTAGAAGTTTTTCAAATCCAAAAAAATGTGCAGAAATAGGTATATATATTAATAACGCTGTTAATAATATTGTAGTTGAAATTACCAATGGTACAAGTTTGTTTTTGTATTTTATAGTTGTAAAAATAGAATGATAAAAAGAGCGATTAGTAAGGGTAAGAAAGATGTTAGCGCTTATAAGTACAGTGAATACCATGGTTCTGAGCGTAGTTTCGCTGTAATTTTGCCATAATGCGAATTGGTAAATTCCTAATGTACCAATCGTAATTGCGATTCCTTGATATATGCTAATGGATAATTCTTTTTTTTGAAAAAAAGTGGAGGAAAATGGCCGAGGGGGCTGTTTCATGGTGCCGACACCAATAGGTTCATTCTCATAAATAATGGAACAAGTGGGTCCCATAATCAATTCTAAAAAAATAATATGAATAGGAGAAAAAAGTGCTGGATATTTCCAATTGAAAATTAATGGGATAAATACGGTTAGGATAATTGGTATGTGAATGGAAATAATGTATTGAATTGCCTTTTTTAAGTTTGCATATATTTTCCGACCCATTGCGATAGCATCAATCATTCTAGCCAAGTCGTCATCTAAAATAATTAATGAAGCAGCCTGTTTTGCTATTTCAGTACCCTTTGTCCCCATAGCAATTCCGATGTGTGCAGTCTTTAATGCAGGACCATCATTTACGCCGTCGCCTACCATGGCTACTACTTCTTGTTGTGCTTTTAGCGCATTTATGATGCGAAGTTTAGCTTCAGGGTACATACGGGCAAATAGGTAGTTTTCTTTTACTTTATGTGCTAATTCATCTGGTGTGAGTTCCATCAATTCATCGCCTGTTATACAGTTTTGATATCCATTAAAGTGTACTTGTTTTGCAATGGCAGCAGTAGTGTCAGCATTGTCACCAGTAATAATTTTTACGTCAATACCAGCAGCGTAAAAGTCTTGTAAAACAGCAGGTATATTATCTTTAGGCGGATCGTTAAATGCAATTAATCCTTTGAATATAAACGCAAATGATTGCTGTTCTTTCGGAAAATTATCACCTGAGAAATTTGCTTCACCAACGCCTAATACTCGATATCCTTCTGCCAATAATTCTTTTAATGCTGCCGTTACTTGTGCCCTTTGCAGGTCATTTATATCAGAAACATTTAATAGTGCTTCGGGAGCACCTTTTGCGGCAATTATTTGTATTCCTTCTTTGTTTTTGTACAAGTGCGTCATCATTGGCGGTTTCCCGCCTAATGGATATTCATGAAACATTGTAAATGTTTTTCTTTCGTCAATAGTAAAATATTGTGAATACGTGTTGTGAATGGAGATTTCCATTGGATCGAAAGGAATAGGCTCGCTTGCCCACATTGCCATAGATATTAAAACTTCTTCCTCTTTGCTAAGAGTATTGATGGGTAATGTTGTAATGAAATTGGAAATTGGAGTGTAAATTTTGGCAATACTCATTTTATTTTGTGTGATAGTGCCAGTTTTATCAGTACAGATAACAGTAGCACCGCCCAATGCCTCTACGGTTTTCATATCTTTTACAACGATTCCCAATTTCATTAACCGCCAAGCTCCTAATGCCATAAATGTTGTAAATGCAACTGGTATTTCTTCAGGTAAAATACTCATTGCTAACGTGAGCGAATTAGTCAAACTTTCTAAGAATAAATGGGTGTGTATGAAATTGAAAACCCAAACAATACAAAATACAATAATTCCAGTAATAGCCATTATACGTACAAATCCGTTTATTTGTTTTTCAAGAGGCGTTTTTTCTTCTTGTATTGTCTCTAAACTAGTTCCTATTTTTCCGAGTTTGGTAAGATTGCCAATGGAGGTAACGCAGGTAATGGCACGACCGCTTACTACAAGCGTGCCGCTATATATAAAAGGGGCTTCAATGGAATTGTCTTTAAAAACAGTAAAAGATTCTCCCGTAAGTATAGACTCATTAACGGAAAAATCATTGGATGTTATAATTGTTGCATCAGCAGAAATTAAATCGCCTTCTTCGACCACAAGATAATCGCCAACTACAATATCATTACTGATTATTGAAATTAATTTTCCGTTCCGAATTACCTTGCAGGTTGGCTTGATATATTCTTTTAATTTTGTAAGCGCATTTTTACTTCTCGTCTCCTGAAATAGTGAAATTGCAGCTACTAATAGAATTGCTAGGGCAAGAAAAATTCCATCATTATAATTGCCCGTAATAAAATAAATTAAAGCGGCTATAAACAATAATATTATCATAGGCTCTTTCAAAATATTTTTTAAAGCATGAGAAAACCCATTTTCTTTATCAAATTGAAAATGGTTAGTTCCATACTTTAAGCGCGAAGATTGTATCTCTGCTTCTGATAGGCCTTTTATTCCAGATATTTCGTCTGTCATTGTATTTTATAAATATAGGATTTTATTAGTAGTCATGCTTATTTATTATTATAAATTTATTATAAACAGTTTTATATATTATTTAATTTTACGAATTTTTGTAACTCTAAGATTAATAAATCATAGTTGAATTCTGTTTGTTCGGTTTTTTTTGTAAATTTGCAGTCAATGTCGGATACAGTACTTCTAAACGGCAACCAACTAGAGCTAACCATAGAGCGGTTAAGCAGAGAAGTTGTTGAATCAATTCAATTTCAAAATACAGTTATCATAGGTGTGCAGCCAAGAGGTGTATTATTGGCAGAAAAAATCCATCAACGTATTACAGCATTAACCGGACAGCAATTGCCATTTGGAAAAATTGATACTACTTTCCATCGGGATGATTTCAGACGAGGAAAATCATTAAATGCTAAAGTTACAGAAATAGATTTTTTTGTAGAAGGCATGGATGTGATATTAATTGATGATGTACTTTTTACAGGAAGAACTATACGTGCGGCAATGGATGCATTACTGTCATTTGGCAGGCCTAAAAAAGTAGAGTTGTTAGTATTGATAGATAGAAGGTTTAATAGGGAATTGCCCATTCAGCCTGATTTTACAGGGAGAGTAATAGATACTATTGAGCAAGTAGATGTAGAAGTTCGTTGGGCAACAAATGGTACGGAGCAAAATGAAGTAATTTTTGTTTGACAAGATTAGAAATAAAAGTAAGAAAAAATGAGTCAGTTAAGTTCAAAACATTTGATAGGTATTGAGCATTTAACCATAGAGGATATACAGTTGGTTTTGAAAACAGCTACTCAGTTCAAAGATATTATTAACCGCCCGATAAAGAAAGTTCCTACACTTAGAGATATAACTATTGCAAATTTATTTTTTGAAAATTCAACTCGTACACGTATTTCATTTGAGTTAGCTCAAAAACGACTTTCTGCTGATGTTATTAATTTTTCTTCTTCGTCCTCTTCGGTAAAAAAAGGAGAAACGTTGCTGGATACTGTAAATAATATTCTATCGATGAAAGTAGATATGATAGTAATGCGCCATGCAAGCCCTGGAGCTGCGCATTATTTATCGGAGCGTATAGAGGCACAAATAGTAAATGCGGGAGATGGAACACATGAGCATCCTACACAAGCTTTGCTAGATGCATATTCGATGCAAGAGAAAATAGGAGATGTACAAGGCAAAAAAATTGCCATCATCGGTGATATTACACATTCGAGAGTGGCATTATCCAATATCTTTTGTTTGAAAAAACTAGGTGCCGAGGTTACGCTGTGCGGCCCGCCAACTTTGGTGCCGAAATATATTCAGCGGTTAGGGGTAAATGTTACACATAACTTAGAGGAAGCTTTACAATGGTGTGATGTAGCGAATATATTACGCATACAATTAGAGCGCCAGAATACGAAATACTTTCCATCATTACGCGAGTATGCATTGTACTACGGCGTGAATCGCCAGCGATTAGAGCGTTTAAATAAAGAAATTATCATTATGCATCCCGGCCCAATAAACCGCGGAGTAGAACTTACCTCAGATGTTGCAGACAGCAAACATTCTATTATTTTAGAGCAAGTAGAAAACGGAGTAGCCGTTAGGATGGCGGTAATGTATTTGCTGGCGAATAAGCAAGATTGAACGAAAAAAAATGGTTTAATTATCTAAGTTATTATTAATTGTCAGATTAAATTTAAACTTCTACAATTTATCGAATGTTGAGTTTAAAACCCACACCATGTACGTTTTGTATTTCTATATTTGAATCGTCTTTTAGGTATTTTCGCAATTTAGTGATATAAACATCCATACTTCTACCTGCAAAGTAACTGTCATCTTTCCATATTTTTACCAACATATCTTCTCTTTTAACTGGTGTATTAGCATGTTTGGCTAAGAACTTTAATAAGGCAACTTCTTTTTTTGTTAGTGAGGATATCTCGTTCCCCAAAATAAGTTGCAGTTCATCTACTTTCAAGATATACTTACCTATTTTAAATTCCTTTTGTTCGGGAGTTGCAGATTTAGTACGTTTAAGAATCGCTTCCATCCGCATCACCAATTCGTCAAAATTAAATGGCTTGGTAATGTAATCATCACCACCAACGGCAAACCCTTTTAGTTTATCTTCTTGCATTTCTCTAGCCGTCAAAAAAATAATTGGCGTTTCGTCTTTTTTTGCTCTTAATTCTTCAGCTAAAGTAAATCCGTCTATTTTTGGCATCATTACATCAAAAAGGTATAAATCGAATTTTTCTTTATAAATAGCACGTTCTGCTTCTAACCCGTTGATGCAATGGGTAATGTCGTAGCCTCTATCACTAAGGTTATCTTTGATGACAAATCCTAAATTAGGGTCATCTTCTGCTAGTAATATTTTCACCTTTTCCATGATTTTTTATTTTTCTTTGGTGTGTAACCATATTGTAAATGTAGTTCCTATTTTGGGAATGCTGTGTAACGCAATTTTTCCCTTATGCAATTTGATCATATTTTTGACATAAAACAAGCCTAATCCAAAACCTTTTACATCGTGGATGTCACCGTTGGGAACCCTAAAAAATTTCTCAAAAATCATATTATGAGAACTTTTCTCAATTCCCTTTCCATTGTCTTTTACAGCAATTTCTATGCCTTTATGTTTGTATTGCGTGGTAATAATTATTTCAGGTGTTTTATCGCAATATTTTATGGCATTATCTACTAGATTATATAAAATATTGGTTAAGTGCACTTCGTCACCGATAACGATATGCTTACGAGCATTTAAGTAAAGTATAATTTTTCCACCTAATTCACTCAAGCGTGGTTCCATGTTTTTGGATAGATTTTCAATCAACTCATGCATATCTACTTCTGTATTGTTTAAAACAATTTTATGCGAATCGATTTGGGAAACTTGTAATACCGATTCAACTTGGCGTTTCAGTCGTTGATTTTCTTCACTAATAATCGATGCATAGTGTTTTAGTCGCTCCGGATTTTTTGTAATGTCATCGCGCATCAATACGTCACTAGAAAGCGCAATGGTAGATATGGGCGTTTTAAACTCATGTGTCATGTTGTTTACAAAATCTGTTTTTATCTCACTCAGTTTCTTTTGTTTTAAAATTACAAGTATGGTGTAAGTAAAAAATCCGATTACTACCAATAGTACACAAGAAAAAAATGTCAATAATTTTAAATCATCTTGTAAATAGGTTTTCTTTTTTGGAAAAAGTACGCCGATATAATAGTTTTCATTAGGTTTTGCTTTTATATGTACACGTTCTACTTCTCCTGTTTTTTTTATGTTTACATATCGCCCATAGTAAAATGAATCGGTGGTACATTCAAATATACCATATTCAAAATCGGCATTTAGGTTTTGATTTTTTGATTCTATCAGTAAATAGTTTTCCAACATTGTAACATTTACTGGTGAGCTGAAATCAAGCGTGTAGTAATTTGAAGCTTTTTTATTTATGCCATCTAATTGTACTCTGTATTTGGAGTCTTGTATTAACCGGTCTGAAACACTTTTAAGCGCTACATAAGCCCGATGGTTGAATTGTTGTTCTTTTAAGTCAATAGCTTTCTTTATCCAAAAAATCTGAGTGGCCACTATTCCGGCTAAAGAAATAAATGCTAATAAGATGATATTGCGTATGGCTGCTCTTGACACAGTGTAAAGTTATTCAGAAATATAGATATAATAGTTTTATTAACATATATTTAGCATAAATGTAGAGAAATGAAACAGTTATCGGTCTATTTCATTAAGGAAAAATAAAACACCTCTGAAGATTTGGCAAGCTGTATGAAATACAAAGAAGAATATAAGCGCCACGCCCGTCATGGCACGCACTTCTGTTGATTGTGTAAATGAAATGGATGATATCATATTTCCAACAAAATAAAAACTTGCCATTAATACAAAAAACAACAGAAAAGATATTGCTTCATATAATATAATTTTTTTTTGAAATATGCTTATAATTGGATTATACACACAAAAAAATGATATAGGTATTAATAAAAAACTCCAGACTAAAACACTTTTTTGTTTAAAAGCTATGCATCCAACAGCAATAAGCACAATAAGTATAAGCGTTACTATACCTTGATTAATAGGAGATAGATTTTTCATAAATGAGGAACTATTTTTTGTCATTTGACGGATATATGCTACAACAAAAATAACTATTTGTTTTAAAGTAGTATTTTTGTTTAAATATTTTTATGGATGCACGCTTAGAGGCTTTTGCCCGATTACTGAAAATTATGGACGAATTGCGTGAGCAATGTCCTTGGGATAAGAAGCAAACTATTCAAACATTACGAAAGCTAACAATTGAAGAAACGTATGAATTATCAGATGCAATAGTGAGCAATGACTGGAAAGGAATAAAAGAAGAGTTAGGGGATATATTTTTGCATTTAGTTTTTTATTCTAAAATCGGTAGTGAGCAAGAACAGTTTGATGTAACAGATGTTTTAACTACTGTTTGCGAAAAATTAATTTACCGCCATCCACATATTTACGGCGATGTGAAAGTGGAGAACGAAGAAGAAGTGAAAAAAAATTGGGAGCAGCTGAAGTTAAAAGAAGGGAAAAAATCAGTATTGGAAGGTGTGCCCTCTTCGCTGCCGGCAATTAATAAAGCACAGCGCATCCAAGATAAAGTACGAGCCGTAGGATTTGATTGGGATAATAAAGAACAAGTGATGGAGAAGGTGATGGAAGAAATGGAAGAATTGAAAGAAGCCGTATCGGAACAGTCGGCAGCAGAAATAGAATTAGAATTCGGTGATGTATTATTTGCTTTGATAAATTATTCTAGATTTATAGATATAGATCCAGAAAAAGCATTAGAGCAAACTAATCGAAAATTTATAGCTCGTTTTCAATGGATGGAAACGTATGTAAAACAGCAGCATTTAGATATGCATACGATGGATTTAGCCCAATTAGATGTACTTTGGGAACGGGCAAAACAACAACTAAAACAACAAAAATAAATCAATAATATTGAACTTTTTTCGCCAACATAAGATTTTAGTTACAGCAATAATAGGTATTGCCTTATTGTCGATTAGCTTATTGGTAGATACTATTCAGTCTATTTCTCCAAGCGTAAATAGAGCAAAGAAAATAATTGAAAATAGATTGCATGAAGATGAAAAATCAGCAGTCGGAATTTTACAGCAGCCTGATTTGTCGAAAGCAGCCGGCAATTATTCTGCTACTGATGCCATTATAAAAAAGTATAATAAATATACAAAAATTTATTTCTATGTATATAAAGATGATGCCTTAGTCTATTGGTCGAATAATAGTTTTATACCTGAAAATATAGATAAACTCTCCCAACATGAAATTCATTTTTTAAAAGAAGGAAACGGATACTATGAAGTGTTGCATAATACTTCCGGAAATAACCATATCGAATTTTATGCATTAATTCCAGTATATTATCAATATCCTACAAATAATAAATATCTAACCAATGGATTTGTTTGGAATCATCCATTTTTGAAACGTTTTGTGATTTCTAATAAAGAAGCAAAGCATTCGACTACAATAGCAGACAGTAAAGGGAATTACTTATTTTCTATCCGTATTTCCGATAACCTACAATCGGTGTATAATCCATATATTATCATAGCAGAGCTAATGGGATTGTTAATGCTATTTTGGGTGGTATTTCAGGTAGTGAAACGTACGCTTCAACGTCGCAAAATCTGGCTTTCCTTAGCGATAATTTTTTTGCTGAATATTATTATTGAAATACTTTTTAACCAATGGAATTTATTCTCTCTGACTAAATCCTCTTTACTATTTTCGCCTAATTTATATGCCTCTGTATATTTAGGAAATTCCTTAGGTGTACTTTTGATACGTGCATTTTTATTGACATGGTCAATATCTTTCATAAGATTTATTCCTAAGGAAAATATAAGGAAAATACACACTGGTTGGTTGCTGGTATTACCGATAATAATTTATTTTCTTGTAGTATTTGTAATCCAAAGTGTAATCCAAAACTCTGTAATTAGCTTTAATTTTTATTTGGTCAATACATTGAGTATTTACACACTAATAAGCCTTACAATTTTTGGATTAGGTTTTTCAGGTTTGTTATTTTTAACGAAATGGATTTTTGAATTGCCACTGCCTAAAAATTTTAGCGTACTGGTATTGGTGTATAGCATAAGCGGCGTCATTGTTGGTTTTATTCTTAAAGCATTTTCAGATTTAACGTATGCACTATTTGTGTTACTTTGGTTTCTAACTTTGTTTTTTTTCTTCTTTTACGAAAAGTCATTTTTCCAATCCAACAAAAAATACAAATTTCTATCCAATCTGATTTTATTGTCGTGTATAGCTTTCTTAACCTCAGTAATTATAGTATATAACACTAATAAGAAAGATGTAGAAAAGCGAAAATATCGTATGCAAGAATTAGTTTCAGAGCGTGATATAGGAGAAGAATATACGCTAACCGAGTCAGAGCATACAATACAAGATGATAATTTGATAAAATCTTATTTCAAAAACCCATACTTGTACTCCGCAGATTTAGAAAAATATCTTTCCTCCAAGTATTATAAACCATTACTACGCCGGTACGATATTACTACTTATGCTTTTGATAAAGACGGGAATTCGTTAATTGGCATCGCACAAAAAGAATTTTATAAACTTAATTACCTTCGATATTCCAAAAGATCTAAACCAATTTCATCGCAGTTTTATTATATTTCAATAAAAGAAAACGGCGAAAAATATTTAGGCTATTTTCCGATTAATGATGACTCTACGCGTATCGGTTATTTGTTTGTAGAATTTATTCCTAAAATATTCAGCTCGTATAGTGCTTATCCCGAATTGTTGATGAAACAACGAAACTATTACGACGAAGAATTTGAAAATTTCTCCTACGCCATTTATGATAGTGGCTATTTAGTAAAGCAAAAAGGCGATTACGAATATCCATTGCATTTTAATTTTCCGATAAGTAAAAATAAATCCTTTAGTTATTATAAAAGCAACGATTTTAATCATACCATTTATTTTAGTAAAGACAAGCAAGTAATATTATCAGAAAAAAATAGACCCACATTAAGTACAATAGCAGTGTTTTCTTATCTGCTTATTTTCTTTTTGTTTTTCTTTATATTAATAGATTTAACCGGATTTTTAGAAAAGTTTTGGGGAGAAGAAACAATCCGTGATTTTTTTAAAGGCAATACCTTACAAAAGCAAATCCAAAACTCCATGATTGTATTGGTATTGTTTTCACTAATTGTAATAGCCATCGTTACAATGATTTATTTCCAATATCAATACAATATCTACCATAACAGTAAATTGTTGAAAAAAGTAAATATAGTAATGCGTAGTGTTTCGCAATATTATGTGGAAGATTATCCGACAGATGGACCAAATACATTTGATAAAGTAATAAAACAAAAATTAAAAATTTTATCTAATATCCATGCTATAGATATTAATGTGTATAATGCCAAAGGCGTGTTGATGCAAACATCCCAACCCGAAATTTTTAAACGCAAATTAGTATCTACCCGCATGGATGCAGATGCCTATTCGAACTTAATAGTAAATGGAAAATCAAAGTATGTACACGACGAAAGAATTGGGGACTTAGTATATTTAAGTGCCTATCAGCCCTTCAGAAGTAATGGGAAAGTGTTGGGGTATTTCAATTTCCCATATTATGGAAAACAAAAAAGTTTTCAAGAAGACCTTTCCTATTTTTTAGTTGCACTAGTAAATGTGTATGTTGTGTTTTTAATTGCAGCAGCATTATTGGCCGTGCTTTTGTCTCGTTCTATTACCAATTCGCTCACACTAATTTCCGAAAATATAAAAGATGTGCAGTTAGGAAAAGCAAACAAAAAAATTAAATGGGAAAATGAAGATGAAATTGGTTTGTTGGTTAAGCAGTACAATCAAATGTTAGATGAGTTAGAAAAAAGTGCAGACTTGCTAGCAAAATCGGAACGGGAAGGAGCATGGCGGGAAATGGCAAAACAAGTAGCTCACGAAATTAAAAACCCGCTTACACCGATGAAGTTGAGCATACAACATTTACAAAGAGCATTGAAAGATAACTCTGGTGATATTAAAGAACTTACAGAGAAAATTTCTCAACGCTTAATCGACCAGATTGATACTTTATCCGGTATTGCTACTGCTTTTTCTGATTTTGCAAAAATGCCACAAGGCGATTTCTCTTTGATAGACATTATTCCTATTTTACTTTCTGCAGTTGAGTTATTTAGAGAAAGTGAAAATATAGAAATCACATTGGATTATCCAAATGAGGCCTGTAAAGTGAATGGTGATAAAGAACAAATAATGCGTGTGCTTACAAACATTATAAAAAATGCTACACAGGCAATCCCAGAAAATCAAAAAGGAATAATAGAAATTCAAATAAAAGCACAACAGCAATATTATCTAATTTCTGTAAGAGATAATGGAACAGGTATAGAAGCAGATAAGCAAGCACATATCTTTGAACCTAATTTTACAACTAAAACCAGCGGAACAGGTTTGGGATTAGCCATTTGTAAAAATATTATAGAACGTATGGACGGCAAAATATGGTTTGAAACGAAAGTAAATGAATACAGCATTTTCAATATAGAATTACCTAAACAAAAATAAATATCCATTATTCTTTTTAACTTTGCTATGCTGTTTGTTGGATAATTATTACAAAAATTAGCTACTTAAACAGCGATAAAAATCTATTACAGACTAACGAAATATCAATACGATGAAAAATACTAATTCACAACTACTTTTCGAAACAGCAAAAACATTAATGCCCGGTGGCGTAAATTCACCCGTGCGTGCTTTCCGATCTGTAGGTGGTACTCCAGTGTTTATGAAAAAAGGAAAAGGTGCGCATATTTGGGATGAAGACGGAAATGAATATATCGATTATTGTTGTTCTTGGGGGCCACTTATTTTAGGACATGCAGATGAACATGTTGAAGAGGCCATTATTTCAACTGTAAAAAACGGTGCTTCATTTGGCGCACCTACGGCATTAGAAAATCAACTGGCAGCATTAATTATTTCTAATCATACATACATAGAAAAAATTCGCTTTGTAAGTAGTGGAACGGAAGCCGTAATGTCGGCATTAAGATTGGCACGCGGCGTTACAGGTAAATCTAAAATAATAAAGTTCGACGGGTGCTATCACGGGCATGTCGATTCATTATTGGTAAAGGCAGGCTCGGGCTTAGTTACCTTCGGAGAGTCTGCTTCAGCAGGCGTGCCGGAAGCATTTGCCAATGAAACAATTGTATTGCCTTTGAACGACGAACAAGCCGTTCAAAATACTTTAGAACAATTACATCAAGATATTGCAGCAGTTATTATTGAACCTATACCTGCAAATAATGGATTGCTATTGCAATCGCATAAATTTTTATTGCACTTGCGCGAAATGTGTACGAAGTATAATGTGCTCTTGATTTTTGATGAAGTAATTTCAGGCTTTCGTGTAGGCTTTGAGGGTGCTGCCGGTTTGTATAAAATACAACCTGATATTATCACTTTCGGAAAAATTATTGGTGGTGGAATGCCAGTGGGGGCTTATGCTTCTAGCCATGCTATTATGCAACATGTGTCGCCGTTAGGTCCGGTGTATCAAGCGGGTACACTAAGTGGCAATCCAGTAGCAATGGCAGCGGGTGCAGCGCAATTGAGCCAGTGTTTGCAGTCTCATTTTTATCAAAACTTACAACAGAAAACAGATACTTTAGTAAACGGAATTCGCCAGCATATTTTAACCAAAGGATATGAAATTACGATATACAATATCGGCTCTATTTTCTGGTTTACGTTTTCAGATATGGCGCATCTTACACGTGCCGACCAAATAGAATCTGGAAAGATGAGCCTATTTGCAAAAGTATATCATTATCTGTTGGAACACGGAATTTATTTCGGACCATCAGGGTACGAAGTAGGTTTTGTGTCTGCTGCACACTCTGCTACAGATATTGAAAAAACAATTCAAACAATCTGTGATGCATTAGATAGTGTAATGTAGTTTGTAATGAAAACCGTAGGTATGATTTTGTATTGTATTTTTTAAACGATGCCTTGGTCTATCATGGCATCTGCTACTTTTACAAAACCACCAATATTTGCCCCTTTTTCGTAGTTGATATGTCCGTCTTCTTCTCTGCCATATCGTACGCAGGTTTCGTGAATGCCTTTTATAATCGTATGCAATCGGTCATCTACTTTTTCTTTAAACCAAGCGTAGCGTAAGGAGTTTTGTGTCATTTCCAAACCTGAAACGGCTACACCACCAGCATTAGCAGCTTTCCCTGGAACATAGAAAATTTTTGCAGCATTAAAAATAGCAACTGCCTCAGAGGTACTAGGCATATTTGCACCTTCCGCTACATATTTACATCCATTGTCAATTAATTTTTGTGCATCATCACCATTTAACTCGTTTTGAGTAGCACAAGGTAAGGCGATGTTACATTTTATATTCCAAGGTTTTTGCCCTTCAAAATATTGAGCTTCCGGATAGTGGTCAATATATTCTTTTAATCTTCCTCGTTTTACTTCTTTTAATTCTGTTATAAATGCTAATTTTTCTGTGGTAATGCCTGACGCATCATAAATAAATCCGTTGGAATCGGACATAGTAACAACTTTGGCACCACACTGAATACTTTTCTCTACGGCAAATTGTGCTACATTTCCCGAACCTGACACCGTGATTATTTTTCCTTCTAAGTTGTCGCCTTGTGTTTTGAATATTTCTTGTATAAAATAAATTAAACCATACCCAGTTGCCTCTGGTCTTATTCTGCTACCGCCCCATTCAAATCCCTTTCCTGTTAATACACCCGTAAATTCATTTTGGATACGCTTGTATTGTCCAAACATGAAGCCAATTTCTCTCTTTCCTACACCTATATCACCCGCAGGAATATCTAAATTTGAACCAATATGTCGATAGAGTTCTGTCATAAAACTTTGACAAAATCGCATTACTTCATTGTCTGATTTCCCTTTGGGGTCGAAATCTGAACCGCCTTTGCCGCCACCCATAGGCAAGCCCGTTAAACTATTTTTTAATGTTTGTTCAAAAGCTAAGAATTTCAATACACTTAGATTTACAGAAGGATGAAAACGTAAGCCCCCTTTGTATGGACCAATAGCAGAATTCATCTGTACTCTAAATCCTCGGTTTATTTGTATTTCACCAGCATCATCTACCCATGGTACTCTAAATATAATTACTCGCTCCGGCTCTGTAATGCGTTCAAAAATTTTATATTTTTTGTACTTAGGATTTTTTTCAATGTATGGCAAAATGTGCTCGGCAACCTCGTGCACTGCTTGCAAAAATTCCGGCTCGCTTTGGTTTTTTTGTTCTATTGAAGTAATAATATCCAAAATAGTAGTTTTAAAGGATTAGTAATGTCTGTTCTCCTTAGAGCAGTAAATAGAAAATGAAATTTTCTATTTTGTAGTATTTCACAAAATAGCAAATCGAACAAAGAATACTTAGGTGTTCACAATAAGTTAATTATATCTTTAAAAGTATTTTACGGTATGGTGTGTCAAAAGCAACATACTTTGTGATGTTCATAAAATCAAACATCCATTACATGTATAAATCTTCAAATAGTATTTAGCATGTTTTTTTAAACAAGAAAAACTATCAATTTTTTACTATTGTATCAAAATCAAATCCGGCGCGCAATAATGTACGCTTTGCCACATCCAAAGCATAGCCAGCCGTATTATACGGATGTACCGGTACGTCCGTAGTGTTTTCTAGTTTTTCTAAAATCGTCTGCGTGTCGTGTTCGGTTAGTTGTTCACAAATATCATACATACCACCATTTCTCTCTTCTAATTCATCATGGATTTCTAAAATATAGCGTATCACTTTAATGACTTCAGGGCTTGGAGGCACTACCATTAAAGACGTTATTGCTCCATGGTCTAATTTTAATTTTGCTGCTAATGGTATAGGAATGTCGCCGTTTGCTTTTTGTGCCGCAGGAAACAAAATTTTCTCTTCCATTTTTATATGTTTCAAAATACCAACTCGAAATTGATGATACAGTTCTTCCTGTATGTTATTTTCGTTTTCTGTAGCTTTATCAAATATTTTTTCTAGGCGTCTATGGTCATTGGTGAAGAATTGATATAGCACTTTATTCATGCGTTAAAAGTTATAGTGTGTGAAAATTATTGAGATTTGAATTGCAAAGTTAAGAATTACATTTTCTTTAAAACAAAAAACAATATGCATTGTTCTTTTTTATAACTTTAAGAGCATAAGATAAATACTATTAACCAATAAATATTTTTTATGAGTTATTCAAAAGCACAATCAGTAAAAGAAATTTCTATAGAAGGAAAGAAATTTCAATTTAGTTCGTTAAAAGATGTAAAAGGCAAAAATGTAGAACATCTGCCGTTTAGTATCCGCATATTGTTGGAAAATGTATTGAGGAATTATGATGGCTTTAGCATTACAGAGGAACATGTAGATACATTGTTACACTGGACACCGCAAACTGTAGATAAAGATATTCCGTTTAAGCCCGCACGTATCTTAATGCAAGATTTTACAGGTGTTCCCGCTGTAGTAGATATGGCATCTTTGCGTGCCGAGTTTGTAAGACATGGGAAAGATGGTCAAAAAATAAATCCAGCAATCCCTGTTGATTTAGTTATCGACCATTCTGTGCAAGTAGATTATTATGGAACTGATTATTCCTATAATAAAAATGTAGAATTAGAATTTGAACGCAACAAAGAACGATACGAATTATTAAAATGGGCACAGAAAGGACTGAGTAATTTTACGGTTGTCCCTCCCGGAATGGGTATTTGCCATCAAGTGAATTTGGAATATTTATCTAAAGCAGTCATCGCAAGGGAGGGTTGGTTGTTCCCAGATACTTTAGTCGGTACCGATTCTCATACACCTATGGTAAACGGAATTGGTGTAATTGCATGGGGAGTAGGTGGTATAGAAGCAGAAGCTGCTATGTTAGGACAGCCTATTTTCTTTTCTTGCCCCGAAGTAGTTGGGTTAAAACTAACCGGAAAAATCCCCAATCAATGTACTGCTACCGATTTAGTATTGTCCATTGCAAACCTATTAAGGAAAACAGGTGTAGTTGGAAAATTTGTTGAAGTATTTGGAGATGGTTTGGAAAATTTAAGCGTAACTGACAGAGCAACTATTGGCAATATGTCTCCAGAATTTGGCTGTACTGTTACTTATTTTCCCATAGACAATCGCACTTTAGAGTATATGCGCTCTACCAATAGATCAGACGAACAAATAAAAATTGTAGAAACTTACTGTAAAGAAAATTTATTATGGAGAACGGGTAACGAAAAAATCAATTACTCCACAGTAGTAGAATTAGATTTGTCAACATTAGAGCCAACTGTTTCAGGGCCTAAACGTCCGCAAGACAAAATTTTAGTTAAGGATTTAGAAAATAAATTTAAAGAAGTACTAAAAAATGAATTTAGCCGCGAGTATCAACCCAAAGATGAACGCACGGAATCGGCATGGCTTAAAGAAGGCGGTTCCGGTACCGAATTTGTCTTTGGAAAAGTCCCAATTCATGGAGAAGTAAAATCTGAAATTATAGTAGATGATTCACATCATTCTGTAAGAATAAAGCAAACTAATAAAGAATATGTTTTGAGCGACGGACATATCGTTATAGCAGCTATTACAAGCTGTACCAACACTTCTAATCCTGCGGTTATGGTAGGTGCTGGTCTGTTAGCAAGAAACGCCGTTGAAAAAGGATTGCGTACTAAATCATGGGTGAAAACCTCATTAGCTCCAGGGTCAAAAGTAGTTACAAAATATCTAGAACGCTCTGGATTAAACGTAGATTTGGAAGCATTGAGATTTCATACCGTTGGTTATGGTTGTACATCTTGTATCGGAAACTCTGGTCCCTTGCCTCCAGCAATTGCTACGGCAGTAGATAAAGGAGAGTTAGTCGTAGCTTCTGTGCTTTCCGGAAATAGAAACTTCGAAGCTCGCGTACACCCACAAGTAAAAATGAATTTCTTAATGTCGCCCATGTTAGTAGTGGCGTATGCTTTAGCAGGAAGAGTAGATATAGATTTAATTCATGATCCGATAGACTACGACCCAAACGGGGAACCGGTATATTTAAAAGATATATGGCCATCTCGAGATGAAATACAGCAAACTATCAATAATTGTTTGAAACAAGATGATTTTGAAGAGGTATATAATGTAATTTTTGATGGCTCTACAGATTGGCAAACGTTAAAGGTAAGCTTAGACCAAAATTTTGAGTGGAATAAAAAATCTACCTATATCCGCGAAGCTCCATTTTTTGAAAACTTAAACGCAACGCCAGACCCCATTTCCGATATAAAGAATGCAAACGTATTATTGTATTTAGGAGATTCTGTTACTACAGACCATATTTCTCCGGCAGGTTCTTTTAAAGATACTTCTGCCGCGGGTGCATATCTTTTAGAAAACGGAATTGCCAAAGAAGATTTTAACTCTTATGGTTCGCGAAGAGGAAACCATGAAGTGATGATGCGCGGTACATTTGCCAATGTGCGTATCAAAAATAAAATTGTAGATAAAGAGGGTGGATATAGTCGCTATTTTCCGACTAATGAAGTAAACACAGTGTATGATGTTGCCATGCAATATCAAAAAGATAAAACACCATTAATAGTATTGGCGGGAAAAGAATACGGTTCGGGCTCTTCAAGAGATTGGGCTGCTAAAGGCACTTTCCTTTTAGGAATTAAAGCGGTTATCGCAGAAAGCTACGAGCGTATTCATAGAAGCAATTTGGTAGGAATGGGCATTGCACCATTGGTATTTACCAACGGACAAAGTGCAACTTCATTGGGATTAGACGGAACAGAAGTTTATACTATTTCTGGTTTGGCAGAAAACCTAACGCCGCATAAAATTTTGGACGTAAAGGCAGTGCACCCTACCGGCAAAGAAATCAATTTTAAAACAGAAGCGAGATTGGATTCCGCTATTGAAATTGAATATTATAAAAATCAAGGAATATTGCAGTACGTATTGCGAGAATATCTGAAAAATAATTAATAGTAAAATAGTTAAAAAAACTAAAGATACTTTTGTGCTTGCTGCTTTATGGTAAATTTGTTTTACTATAATTAATTACCAAAAAAATATTTAGAATATAAAGGCAACTGTAATATCATTAATTTATAAAAACAAAATAACATGAAATTCATCATTCGATTTTTAATAAAAGTAGCTACTGTAATCGCACTTTCATACATATTACCTATGCTTTGGTCAGGTTTTCACCAGCCAATTGTTACAGCACCTATGGTAGCTGTAAAAGTAGCATTAGTATTAACTTTGTTAAATACTTTTGTAAAGCCAGTATTGCAGTTTTTTGCACTGCCAATTACTTGTCTTACTATGGGATTGTTTTCTTTAGTAATAAGTGCCGCAATAGTGTTGATGACGCAATCCTTAGTTAGCGGATTTATTGTTGGTGGTTGGCTTGCTGCTTTACTATTCAGTCTGTCTTTTTCTTTCATTAGTGCAACGGTAGAAAGATTTATAGTTGATGAAGAATAATCAGCAATAATTACAGTTTTTATAAATTATTTCTGACATAATTTCTGTTTATTAAGACAAAATAGATCATTTTGTCATTTTGCATAGTTTTTGTTGTTTATATATAAAATTTTCAACTTACTATGAATCCAAATAATTATACCATAAAATCTCAGGAAGCTATTGCTGCAGCACAACAATTAGCCTTCGACTTAAAACATCCCTCCATGGATACCTTTCATTTATTGAAAGCTATTTTGGAAACGGATACCGATGTTACGCCTTATTTATTAAAAAAAAGTGGCGCAGATACCCATAAAATTCAAACAGAATTAAATGCTTTATTAGATAAACAACCTACCGTCTCGGGCGATAGTATGAAATACCCATCACAGGCATTAGGGCAGGTATTACTCAAAGCAAATTCATACTTAAAAGAATTTAATGATGAGTACGTTTCTGTTGAACATTTATTGTTGGCATTGCTATCTGCTAATGATGTTACAGCTTCTTTATTAAAGAACAACAAACTTTCAGAAAGCATTTTAAAACAAGCTATTAAAGAACTTAGAAAAGGACAGACCGTGAATAATCCAAGCGCAGATACCACCTATAATTCTTTAGATAAATATGCTAAGAATTTAAACGAATTAGCACAATCTAATAAACTTGACCCTGTAATAGGACGCGATGAAGAAATACGAAGAGTGTTACACATACTTTCTCGCCGTACTAAGAATAATCCGATTTTGGTAGGAGAGCCTGGCGTAGGCAAAACAGCTATTGCCGAAGGTATTGCTCATCGTATTATCTCTGGAGATGTACCTGAAAATTTAAAGTCAAAAATAATTTACTCTTTAGATATGGGTGCATTGGTAGCAGGTGCAAAATATAAAGGAGAATTTGAAGAACGGTTGAAAGCCGTTATCAAAGAAGTAATTTCTTCTGATGGACAAATTATTTTATTTATAGATGAAATACATACGTTGGTAGGTGCCGGTGGTGGAGGCGAAGGTGCAATGGATGCCGCTAATATTCTGAAACCCGCATTAGCACGAGGCGAATTGAGAGCAATTGGAGCAACCACACTCAATGAATATCAAAAATATTTTGAAAAAGATAAAGCACTCGAACGCCGTTTTCAAAAAGTAATGGTGCAAGAGCCAAGCGTTGAAGATACAGTTTCCATATTACGTGGATTAAAAGAACGCTATGAAACCCATCATAAAGTAACAATAAAAGACGAAGCTATCATTGCTGCCGCAGAACTATCGAGCAGATATATTACCAACCGTTTTTTACCAGATAAAGCCATCGATTTAATAGATGAAGCTGCTGCAAAATTGCGTTTGGAAATGGACTCCGTTCCGGAAGAATTAGATGAATTGGAAAGAAAAATCCGTCAGTTAGAAATTGAACGTGAAGCGATAAAACGCGAAAATGATGAGGTGAAAGTAAATGACTTATCTGAAACAATTTCAGAATTATCAGAAAAGCGAAATGCAATTCGTGCAAAATGGCAAAGTGAAAAAACTATTGTAGATAGAATATCTGCGGAAAAAGAAAATATAGAAAACTTAAAGTCTGATGCAGAACGTGCAGAACGCAACGGCGATTATGCAAAAGTAGCAGAAATACGCTACGGGAAAATAAAACTTGCAGAACAAAAGTTGCTCGACTTTGAAAAAGAATTAGACGATATAAAACAAGGCAGCCGATTGATGAAAGAAGAAGTAAGCGGTGAAGATATTGCAGAGGTAGTTTCTAAATGGACAGGCATACCAGTGAATAAAATGATGCAAGCAGAACGCGATAAATTATTGCATTTAGAAGATTATTTGCATGCCCGTGTTATTGGTCAAGATGAAGCAATTATTGCTGTATCAGATGCAATAAGAAGAAGCCGTGCGGGATTGCAAGATCCTAAAAAACCATTGGGCTCTTTTTTATTTATAGGTACTACCGGCGTAGGAAAAACGGAGCTGGCAAAAGCATTAGCAGAACTGCTATTCGATGATGAAAAAGCTATGGTGCGCATCGATATGAGTGAGTACATGGAGAAACATGCTGTATCTAGATTGATAGGCTCACCTCCAGGATATGTAGGATACGACGAAGGCGGGCAGCTGACGGAGGCCGTGCGCAACCATCCTTATTCTGTAGTGTTGTTAGATGAAATTGAAAAAGCACATCCCGATGTTTTTAATGTATTATTGCAAGTATTGGAAGACGGCAGATTGACCGATAATAAAGGCAGAGTGGTGGATTTTAAAAATACCATAATTATAATGACCTCAAATATCGGCTCTCATTTAATACAACAAAATTTCGAAAACGTAAAAACAGAAAGTGATATTTTTACCGCCACCGAAACTTCTAAAGCACAAATTTTCGATGCATTAAAAAGAGTGGTAAAACCTGAGTTTTTTAATCGTATTGATGAAGTGATAATGTTCAAACCATTATTGCAAAATGATATTCGCGAAATTGTGAAAATTCAATTAACCAATTTGAAAAAACAATTAACTGATATGGATATTCAATTGGAATATACTGAGGAGTTGGTAGATTATTTTTCAAGAGAAGGATACGAACCCCAATATGGCGCAAGACCGCTGAAAAGATTAATCAATCGGGAATTAATCAATCAATTATCTAAGATGATATTGGCAGATAAAATTGATAAAAACAAAAAAGTAATTGCCGATAGTTTTGATAATCAGATTGTATTTAGAAACGAATAATTTTATGTAGTTGAAACACGACAGAGAGGTAGGTTATTTTGCCCCTCTTTTTTTTGTTCACAAAATTTTAGTAATGAAAAAACTGTCTTTCCCTATTGTAGAATAATAAAGAAGATAGCCTGAAAATAGTATAGGTAAAACGATTAAAAAATGCTTTTGGAGAAAAAATAGAATAAACACAAACAAGATTGATAAGGTGTAAAATGTAGTAAAAAATGGCGGTGCGCTAATGACAATTATATCCTCGCCCTTTGCATCGATTTGGGTAGTAAAAAAAGATTGTTTGAAAATTAATTTATAGGTTTGTTCTTTGGGTAATGCAATTTCTTTTCCCAATGCTTCTTTGTCAAATGTGGCAACTTCTGTATCGTTTACGAAAACTTTTAATTTTCCAAATACTGCGGGGAGGTTATTGCTTCTAATGATAATCATATTTGTAAATTAGCAGTTAAATATAATTTTTTTGCCAAAAGCAACACAACGTCTTGTAAGTAGTTCGTTTTTTTATTTGTTAAAATAAAGTCAAATCTTATTTGTTAACGAATTTTAATATTAACATTTGCTATTCTGTTAACTAACTTTGGCAGCAGTGAAATTCAAAGCAAGCATATTATTTATTCTATTAGCCGTGTTTTTAATACACAAAGCCGACAAACATTTTGGCTGTGTTCACTCCGTACTGCCTGCGTATTCTAAATGTAATATTTTTGAAAAGACTGCAAAGAAAAATAAGGCGCTTACAACAGTACAAACAACAAATACGTTAGGTGTCTTCGACGACTTACTTACTTGTAATGACGAAGAAGATACCACAGTAGATTTTGTTTTTGACAAAAAACAGTACACATTTCTATTTCAATATAAAATTCTAAATAGTCTTTTTAAGACTACATACATGCTCTCCACAGTGGAGCAATACACGGCAAAAATATACATCCGTTTTAGAACTTTCCTTATTTAATATCTACGTACACTTTTTGTTTCTGACTTCCTCTTAGTCGGATATTCTTGTGTTTTATTACCTCTTAACAAAGCACTTTTTATTTTGAAAAATTAATTGAAATATGAATAAATTATCCTTGTACATTTTTTTGACTACAACCATACTTGTAGTAAGCTGTAACTCGCACTCAGAAAAAAAAGAAGAAGCAGTTACTTATGAAGTAACACAACCCATACAGACAGATACTTCTTTTACAAAACAATACGTAGCGCAGATTCGCTCTATCCGTAATATAGAAATTAGAACACAAGAAAAAGGTTTTTTGCAAGATGTTTACGTTGACGAAGGTCAGTTTGTAAACGCCAATCAATTGTTGTTTCGTATTATGCCCAAAATCTATGAAGCAGAATTACTAAAACAACAAGCCGAAGTAAAACAAGCAGAAATAGAAGTATCTAACGCAAAAACATTAGTAGAAAAAAATGTGATTTCTAAAAATGAATTGGCAATGGCGCAAGCAAAATTAGAATCGGAAAAAGCAGAAGCAAAGCTCGCCGCAACTCATTTATCTTTTACAGAAATTAGAGCACCATTTGCCGGCATCATCGATAGATTGCCAAAGAAATTGGGAAGTTTATTAGATGAAGGAGATTTACTAACTACTTTGTCTGATAATACTCAAATGTTCGCATACTATAATGTTTCAGAACCTGAATATTTGAATTTTAAACAACAACCGACAAATAACAAAGCTACCGTAAGTTTAAAATTAGCAAACAATACTATTTTACCACAAAAAGGAATTGTAGAAACTATAGAAGGTGAGTTTGATAATGAAACTGGAAACATTGCTTTCCGTGCAAAATTCCCAAATCCTTCTAAATTACTCCGACATGGCGAAACTGGAGAAGTATTAATGACCTTGCCAATAAAAAATGCAATCATCATTCCGCAAAAAGCCACGTATGAAATCCAAGATAAAAAGTTCGTATTTGTAGTGGATAATAGAAATGTCGTTCATTCCAAAGAACTAGAAATTACAGGCGAATTGCCCGATTTATATATTGTCTCCGAAGGTTTGAATGTGAATGATAAAATTTTGTTAGAAGGTGTACAAAAAGTAAAAGACGAAGACAAAATAAAATATAATTTCCAAAATCCGAGAGACGTTATCACTCATTTACGATTAAAAGCAGAATAAGAAAAATAACTGAAAATTTATGTTTAATAGGTTCATTCAAAGACCGGTATTATCCATTGTAATATCGTTGATAATAGTTTTTTTAGGTGTATTAGCAATTACGCAATTGCCCGTTACACAGTTTCCAACTATCTCTCCACCAAAGGTAAACGTAGTTGCCGATTATCCGGGTGCAAATGGCGAGTTGATGGTGAAATCCGTTTTGATGCCGTTGGAATATGCATTAAACGGTATTCCCGGGATGAAATACATGGAATCTAATGCAGGAAATGACGGAGAGGCAGAAATTCAAGTGGTATTTAATTTAGGTACAGACCCCAATATTGCAGCATTAAATGTACAAAACAGAGTAGCAGCTGTAATTAATAAATTACCGCCTTTAGTAGTTCGTGAAGGGGTGAAAATATCTCGTCAAGAATCCAACATGTTGTTGTATGTAAATTTATATAGTAAAGATCCAAAAGCAGATCAAAAATTCTTATTCAACTATGCCGATATAAATTTATTACCCGAATTAAAACGGGTGAACGGTGTAGGGTTTGCCGATATTTTAGGAAATAGAGAATATGCCATGCGAATTTGGCTTAAGCCCGATAGAATGTTGGCCTATAAAATTTCTGCCGATGAAGTGATGGAGGCTTTGTCTAGCCAAAGTTTAGAAGCCTCTCCCGGAAAAACTGGCGAAAGCTCAGGAAAACGATCACAAACTTTTGAGTATGTATTAAAATATACCGGACGTTTTACCACTAAAGAACAATACGAAAATGTAGTAGTAAGGGCTAGTCCTGATGGAGAATTATTACACTTAAAAGATGTTGCGGATGTAGAGTTTGGAAGTTCTATGTATGATATTTATTCTAGTATTAATGGAAGACCATCGGCAGCTATCGTATTAAAGCAATCGTATGGAAGTAATGCCAGCCAAGTAATTAAAGATGTAAAAGCAAAATTAGCAGAATTAAAAAAGAATTTCCCCAAAGGTACTGATTATGAAATCAGTTATGATGTTTCTACCTTTTTAGACGCTTCTATCGAAAAAGTAATTCATACCTTAATAGAGGCATTTATACTCGTTGGTATTGTGGTTTTTCTATTCTTGGGCGATTGGCGCTCTACGCTTATTCCTGCCTTAGCCGTTCCGGTTTCTCTAATAGGTACATTTACTTTTATGCAGTTTTTAGGCATTACACTTAATTTAATTACACTGTTTGCATTAGTATTGGCAATCGGTGTCGTCGTCGATGATGCGATTGTGGTAATTGAAGCCGTACATGCCAAAATGGAAACAGACCATTTAAAACCAAGAGAAGCCACCATGGCTGCGATGAAAGAAATTTCGGGTGCAATTATAGCCATTACTTTTTTGATGGCTGCCGTATTTATTCCAGTTGCATTTATGTCCGGTCCGGTGGGTATGTTTTACCGTCAGTTTTCTATTACTATGGCTACATCCATTATTTTATCAGGTGTTGTAGCGTTAACACTTACTCCGGCACTTTGTGCCGTAATTCTGAAAAACGAACACGGAAAGGCAAGAAAGAAAACCCCAATTAATGTATTTATAGATGCATTTAACAGCATGTTTGAACGCTCTTCTAATAAATATACTCAGGTGTTGGCAAAAATTGTAAATAGACGAACTGTAACTTTCTTAATGTTGTTAATATTTTGCGTAGCCACATATTTTATTAATAAAACAGTACCATCCGGATTTATACCGAATGAGGATCAAGGAATGTTTTATGCAATTATCCAAACGCCTCCCGGCTCTTCTTTAGAACGTACTTTTGATGTTTCCGAACGTTTGCAAAAAATAGCAGAAAAAGTAGAAGGTGTAAAATCTGTATCGGCATTAGCAGGCTATGAAATATTATCTGAAGGTACAAGTTCTAACACCGGTACTTGTTTGATTAACTTAAAAGATTGGAGCGAACGCAAGCATAATGTACAACAAATCATTGAAGAATTAGAAGAAAAAACCAAAGATATTGCTGGCGCTTCTATAGAGTTTTTCCAACCTCCTGCCGTACCTGGATATGGCGCCGCTGGCGGTTTTGAGTTGCGTTTACTCGATAAATCAGGTACGGGAGATTATAAAAAAATGGAAACGGTAAATAAAGAATTTGTAGCCGAATTGAATAAACATAAAGAACTTACTTCCGTATTTAGTTTTTACAGTGCAAGTTTTCCGCAATATCTGTTACGGGTAGATAATGATATTGCTCAGCAGAAAGGTGTCACTATCGATAATGCAATGAATACGCTTTCTACTTTAATAGGTAGTAACTATGAAATTAGTTTTATAAAATATGGTAGGATGTATAAAGTGATAGTGCAAGCTGCACCGCAATACCGAGCACTTCCAGAGGATATTTTGAAATTGTATGTAAAAAACAATCGCGACCAAATGGTGCCGTTTTCTGATTTTGTGACTATGAAAAAAGTATATGGATTGTCGGAAAATACACGCCACAATATGTACACCTCCTCTGAGATTAGTGGCTCGGCAGCTCCAGGATATAGTAGCGGTGAAGCCATTGATTTGATAAAGAAAATTGCCGAAGAAAAACTACCACGTGGGTATGGAATTGGATGGGCAGGTATCTCAGCTGATGAAGTTGCACAAGGCAATCAGGCGATATACATATTTTTAATTTGTCTTGGATTTGTGTATCTGATTTTAGCCGCACAATACGAAAGTTTCATCTTGCCGTTATCAGTGATTTTATGTTTGCCGGCAGGTATTTTTGGTGCATTTTTCTTCCTCAAATTATTTGGGTTAGAAAATAATATTTATGCGCAAATTGCCATGGTAATGTTGATTGGTTTGTTGGGGAAAAATGCTGTATTGATAGTAGAATTTGCTTCTCAGCGACGTAGTGAAGGAGTATCAGTTTATAAAGCAACACTAGAAGGCGCAAGGATTCGTTTCCGCCCAATTTTAATGACTTCATTTGCATTCATCGCCGGATTAATTCCATTGATGTTTGCTTCAGGTCCAGGTAAGTTGGGGAACCGAACTATAGGCACAGCAGCAGCTGGCGGTATGCTCATCGGTACGATATTCGGTGTATTCCTTATTCCAGGTTTGTATTTTATTTTTGGCAGCATTGCCTCCCGTCATCAAATTATCCAAGATGAAGAAGAAAATCCATTAACAGAAGAAATAGAACCACATGAATAATAAAAAAATAAAACTTTTATCGGTATGCATTAGTGCTTCCTTTTTATTTTATGGTTGTAAAATCCCAAAGGTAATACAGCGCGATGAAAATAGAAATACACCAGAAACATATAGCAATGCTCCGGCAGATACCATAAATACGGCAACAGTAGGATGGCGTACTTTTTTTACAGATTCCAATTTAGTACATATCATAGATACAGCATTGGCAAATAACCAAGAGTTGATGATTACACTACAAGAAATTGAAATTGCCAAAAGTGATATACGTGCTAAAAAAGGAGCAATGCTGCCGATGGTAACAGGAAATATTGGTGCTTCTGGAGAAAAAGTAGGAAGATATACCAGCCAAGGCGCCGGAGATGCTTCGGCAGATATGACACCGGGAAAAAGAGTGCCGGAGTTTTTGTCTGACTTCCGTTTTGGAGCTACTATAGAATGGGAGGCTGATATTTGGAAGAAGTTGAGGAATGCAAAAAAATCTTCTGTAAAACGTTATTTAGCATCTGTAGAAGGAAAGAATTTTGTATTGACAAATTTAATCGCAGAAATTGCTAACAACTATTATGAGTTAGTAGCTTTGGATAACGAATTAGATATTGTACGTCAAACGATTATTACCCAACAAAAAGCGTTGGAAGTGGTGAAAGTACAAAAAGAGGCAGCACGTGCCACCGAATTGGCAGTAAAGAAATTTGAAGCCGAAGTATTGGGTACGCAAAGTAGAGAATTTGAACTTTTGCAACAAATAAAAGAAACAGAATACGATTTGAGTTTGTTGATGGGACGTTTTCCGAAAGATATACCGAGAGATAAATCAAATTTTGCGCAGTTAGTGCCACCAATTATTCATGTCGGTATTCCAGCACAATTACTGCAAAACCGACCCGATATCAGAAAAGCAGAATTGGAATTAGCCGCCTCAAAATTAGATGTGAAAGTAGCTAAAGCAGAGTTTTATCCATCTTTTAAATTATCAGCAGATATCGGTATCGATGCCTTTCGCCCAGATTTCTGGATTAAACTTCCGGAATCTATTTTTGGTTCTATTGCTGCCGGATTATTAGGACCATTGTTTAATAGAAATGCAATAACCGCAGAATTTTTATCTGCGAATGCCCGACAAAAACAAGCAGTTTTCGGATTTGAACGCTCTATCTTAACTGGATATTTGGAAGTGGCTACACAATTATCTGCAATAAATAATTACGAAAAAATATACGATTTGAAATCTAAACAAATGGATGCATTGACGATTTCTATTCAAACTGCAAACGATTTATTTGCGTCTGCTCGTGCCGATTATTTTGAAGTATTGATGACACAACGCGATGCTTTAGATACTAAAATCGAGCTGATAGAAACTAAAAAACAACAACTGAATGCCGTAGTGAATATCTATAAAGGATTGGGCGGCGGCTGGAGGTAGTAAATGGTGAATGGTGAATGGAAAATGGTGAATTGTGTTTCGAGTGCTCTGAGGTTCAATAATGTTTCGAGTAACTGTTCTAAATAGAAACAGCAGAATTATCTATCATATTTGACACCGTTTCCCACCGTTTAACTTTTGGTGTTAGAACATTTTCGACAGAAGACAAATCACTTAGGATTTTCTTTGCCAAGACATTCGCCATACGAACAGGAACTGCATTACCAATCATTTTGTAACCATCAGCAATATTTTTATAATAGAATTTAAAACTATCAGGAAAAGTTTGAACTCTTGCACATTCTCGGACACTTAATCTACGATATAATTCTTCTTTACCAGGGACAAAAATTCGTAAATTCTGTTCGACAAATTGAAACTTTGGTGCTTGTGGATGACAAGGAGCGTGGCGACCACCAGCTTGAATTGTGAAAGAAACTTCATCCCAAGAACGAACTCGATTTCTTGACATATAAATCGTAGAAAATCCACCAGTCATATATTCGTGGTTAGAAACTAAACAATCTTCGCCATTAGTTATATTTCCCTTTTGAGCAGGTAAAACATTATCTTTCAAATCGCCAATTGCTTTTGACAAAGGGATTTTGTTTTCTAAAGTTGTAGGAGTTGGAAATTCAAAATCAATTCCTAAATCGGTACGATAACCTACAAAAAAAACTCTTTTTCTATCTTGTGGCACACCGTAATCTGACACATTCAACATTTGAAAAGACAAATTATAACCACATTCACGAAACATACTTTTAATATTTTCCAAAGCATTTCCATGAGTTGCTAAAAGCATTCCAGACACATTTTCAGCAAGAAAAAATTTAGGTTGTTTATCAGCAAGAATTCTAATAAAATCATAAAAAAGTTGTCCTCTTTTATCGCCAATTCCTCTCATTGCACCAGCTTCAGACCAACTTTGACAAGGTGGACCACCAATAATTCCATCGCAATCAGGAACTTCATTTGTCGGAACATCTGTAATACTTCGTTTGTCTAAATAAACGCCTTTATGATTTTTTTCGTAAGTTTCCCAAATAGATTTATCATATTCATTTGCCCAAATAACATCAAATCCAGCTTTTGAAAAACCTAAATCTAAACCACCTGCACCAGCGAAAAATGTTACTAATTTCATATTAATTGACTTTGAAGGTTATTAACTTACAATCCAACAATTGAGCAGGATTATTTGGATTTTTGATTTGAGTATCTTCAAAAGAATAGTTCGCTTTTGTAAGATTTTGAAGTGCTATTCTATCAGCGGTTGGAAAGGAATTAAACTTTTCAGTTTTCATCAAGCAGAGAACTTGAAATGTGGTATTGTTATCAACTTTGTTCAAATAAGAAAAAATTTTATGTGGGTTTTCAATATGCCACATTCCGCGAATACGCAAATCAGTTACACCCAAAGGGTCAACTTTTTTAACTTTACCTAATTCATTGGTTTCTGTAAATTCAACATCTGGGATTTCTGTAATTCCAGAAGAAATAGTTTTTTTGATTTTTTCGTAAATTGCTGCATCAGCAGAAAAGCAGTCGCCATAAACGAACCACAAATATTTTATATCCGTATCATTTGTATGACCTACAATGTAAACAATATCCTTTTCATTCCATTCTTCACAATTTTTACAAGCCTGTGTTAGCATCGGGCTATCTGCAAATAATTTAGCTTTTGGATATGAACTATTTAAAGCCAAAGCACTTGTTGGACTTTGGACTTTTTTGGTTTCTATTGCATCGCCATTACGAAGAATTATATCAGGAGGATTATTTTGGTTACCTAAATATGAAAATACTTCATCGAATTTTTTTATTCTGTCCGTTTCAGACAAATCAAAAGAATTTGCAAAAATATCTTTTACATAATTTTCTAATGCTTCCCCGACAGAGTTTGCTCTGTTTCGACCTGTATAATAATCTTTGACCTTAATAATTGGATTTTCGACTATTAGTTTTATTGCTTGTAGCAGGTTAGACATATTCAGAATTTATACTTTAATACTACAACAAATTTACTAATTTTAACCTGAAGTATTTTAACAACAAAACAAACAAAACTCAAAATATACCGAAAAATAGCAAATGAAACCACTTTCCATCTTAATTCTAATTCTTTAATTCTAATTTTAATCCTGAAAACTCACGCCTCAAATACTTTACTTAATAACCACTTTTTTCACTAAATTTGTCTATCTCCGATGGTGAAAAATATATACATTATACGACACGGACAAACTGATTTTAATGTCAGGCAAGTGGTACAAGGGCGCGGCATTAATTCCGACCTGAATGATAAAGGGATTTTACAAGCAAAACTTTTTTTTGAAGCGCATAAAGAAATTAAATTTGATACTGTTTATACTTCTACTTTGAAGCGTACGTGGCAGACAGTGGATTCATTTATTTCTAAAAAAATTCCGCACCATATACGCCAAGAAATTGATGAAATTGATTGGGGAATCTTTGAAGGTGTGGAGCATCATCCAAGCTTGCAAAAAGAATATTACGATATCATTGACCAATGGAAACAAGGGAATTTGACTATGAAAATTTCAGGTGGCGAAAGTGCACAAGACTTAGCAGATAGGGTACAGCCTTTTGTAGATGAAATAATGAATGTTAACTTTCCAACTATATTAATTTGTACACACGGCAGAACCTTGCGTGTTTTATTGTGTCTGCTATTAAAAAAATCTATAAGTAAAATGGACGAATTTGTACATGATAACACTTGCCTGTATCATGTGCAAATGGAAAATGAAAATTGCAGATTATTGAAAGAAAATGATTTAACGCATTTGCAAGATAAAATTACTATAGACGAAATTATAGATAAACATTGAAACACCTTTTTTCTTAAAAGTACTTTTTAATAAACCCAATTGTGTAGGAATAATATATAGGCACAAAAAGTAAAAGATTGAGTATAAGTATCCAAATAAAAAATGGATTATAAAAACTAAAAAATGCTAATAGTAATACAGGTAAATGTATTTCGTAAAACTCATTTAATAGCTTTTGATTTAAGAATTGATACCATCCCTCTTTGTTGTGGAATAAAGTACGATTGCTTTTTAGGTAAAATACCATTAAGTATATGATTGCAAATAGTAGATAAATAGTACACAGCACAAACCGAAAATGTGGAAGATGACACAATAGTGCAATAAACACAATTATCTCTACAGGTGCGATAATATATAAAACAACTTTTTGTGCCATCGAAATACCATAGTGTGTTGCAAAAGTATTGGTATTGGTGTTTTTGTCGTTCGCAAAATCTTCAATTTGATGATGGATAATATTTCTACAACCCGAAAATAGCAACCACAATAAAAATGGAATTAAAATTAATAGATTTAATGTTACCCCTTTTACAATCATAGAATAAGTGTAAACTGCTAATAAACACGGCACTACTTGCGCATATAGTGCATCGGTGAGCACACCAATAAAACCTCGTTCTTTTAAGCGTATTGGCGGCAGCGCATACAGTAGAAATAATAAAAATTCTATCATTAAAAGTATAAACGAATATCTATTGAAAGGTAAAATAAACCACGGAAAAATAGATAAAACCGTAAATACTACAACTAATAAAATACTTTGCAATGTATTGAAGTACAAGAAAATATTTTGTTTCTTATTTATCACATCATCTTTGTAGTCATACAAATCATTCAGTGCATATCCAATTCCTGCAATTCCGATAGACAGCAAAATTGAAATTAGAATATACCATAAAATAGAAATGTTGAATGTTTTTCCATAAAATATAACCGTATATAAACTGCAAAAAATAATGCTGAATTTGTATTGCGCATTTCCCCAAAGCCTATCGCGGATATTTGTAAAAGTGGACATCTACTTATAATTCATCTTTGTTGATGTGATTCATTTGCAATTGATAAATATTTTGTAAAAAATAACGGTGTTTTCCTTTCTCGATATCATATTCTGGTTTGTATAATTTTATTTCAAAAAAATCGATAGGGAAAATATATTTCTCCCAATTGTCAATTTTTGCTATGCCAGTCAATTCCTGAAATTCATTGGAAATAGAGAGGTTTTCAAAATCAGCTAAAGGAATATCTATCGTTTTTATAAATACGATTACATATCCAATAGAGCGGACTATATCTACAAAAGTATTCAAATCACTTACATCGTAATAATAAGCTTTGTTGATCTTGATAATTTCGCTGTCAATTTTACGTTGCACCAGCCAGTTGTTAGAAATTCTACGAAATAAATCTTTGATATACACCTCACCGCCCGGCTTTAGTACTTTCCATACCGCTTTCAGTAATTGCACTTTATCGTATGAATGTCCAAATGATTCCAAGAAATATACTTTATCAAAAGTAGCTTTTGGAAAGATTTTGTCCACCGTATGATAATCGCCAACATGTACATTTATTTTATCCGATAAATTTTCTTGCTGTATCAACTGATTGGCATGTTCCGCTTGTGCTTTAGAAATGGTAACGGCATCAATCCTGCACCCATTATTTTTTGCAAAATACCTCGCCGGTCCACATATTCCACAGCCAGCATCTAATACCCGATGTTCACTTTTTATACCAATTTGTTCTGCTTGATATTGTAAAATAGTAGCTAAATTATTGGTACGAAATGCCTGTATTACCTCACCATATACTTTTATAAAGGCATCATGGTTAGTATTGTAAAAATCACCTACATTTTTGGCAGTATATTCTACTTTTCTTTGTTTTTTAAAATTAAAAATGGAGAATAGTTTCATTGCTTGAAAGTAATAAAATTACCTTGTTTTTCCGATTTATTTTTGAAGTAATAGAATTTTCAATGCGACATTTTTGCTAAATATATAAATTTCTTTGCCTAGAAATATGTATTTTTAGGGATTTGAACACACAGAAAACCACTTGACCAACATACGCATTCTGATATTAAATTATGAATACCCGCCATTAGGCGGTGGTGCTGGTATAGTATCAAAACACCTGACGGAAGAATTTGCAAAAATGGGACACAGCGTAACCGTATTGACTACATGGTATGCCGGCGAACCCGAATTTTTTGTAGATGAAAACATTACCATCATCCGATTAAAATCTAAACGAAAAAATACCTTTCAATCCAATCCATATGAAATGTTATCATGGCAGCAAGCGGCGATGAATTATTTTAAAAAACAAAACACACTAGCGTACGATATTTGTTTGGCAAATTTTACTATGCCAGGCGGTGCGGTAGCAAAATACTTGAAACAGAAATTCAATATTCCATATATCATCTTATCGCACGGACACGATATTCCATGGGCATATCCAAAGATTATGTTTGTGTGGCATTTACTATTTTATAAGGTAATAAAAGAAATATGCAAGCAATCTTCCGCCGTAATATTATTGTCTGAAGAGATAAAGCGAATGGCAGATAAGTTTATGGGAGAAAAATATGCATTCAAAAATAAAATTTTTTATAACGGATTATACACCGAGAGATTTGAGAAAACGATAGTTGGCGATAAACTTAAAATAGCATTTGTGGGAAGATTAGTAGCTCAAAAATCACCTATGTTATTTATGAAAGTAATAAAAGAATTGCAAAAAGAAAACATACCTTTTGAAGTGTCTATATTTGGAGATGGTGAGCTGAAGGTAAAAATGGAAGAGTACGCTGAAGCTAATAAATTACATGCAGTAGCTTTTAGAGGAAAAGTAGGACATGCAGAAGTACTGAAAGCGATGACCGAGTCTAATTTAATGGTATCTACTTCGGAGAGCGAAGGTATGTCGATGGCGATTTTAGAAGCCATATCAGCAGGAGTGTATGTGATAGCAACCAATGTAAGTGGCAACGATAATATGATAATGGAGGACGTAAACGGAAATTTGGTAGAAGTAAATAATCCGTTACAAATAGTAGAGAAAATAAAATCATTTTACACCGATAAACTTTTAAAACACTATACTTACCCTGAAGATTATATTGAACGAATGGAGTCCATGTTTTCATGGAATAAAATTACTCGACAATATGAAAAACTATTTTTTGAAATATTGAAATAGCTTTTTTTTATACCAATTATATCTTGCTTTTAAATTCAAAATAGAATAGCTGAATTTTGAAGTCTCCCATTTTATTTTTTGCACTTCCTCTTTGCTAGCTATATGATAAGGAATTTGATGTTTTTCCAATAAAAGCTGATAATGCGAACCTTGGATGGCAGTGTTCTTGTCGAGCTGCATTCGTCGGAATTCTTCATTCATCCAATGGATTACCTGCCACTTTGAAATATTGGTTTTATGATGAATAAAAAGTTCGCGAACCAGTGGAAAACTGTCAGGATTGGAAATATCTTGTATGTATTGCATAAGCTGAAACTGTTCCACTCCTGCTTTTAAGATTTCTATCGGCAGCAGCCAATTGGTACTGTCGGCATGTACTTCTTCTATAGCTTTTTTAAAACACCACTCCATTAGCGGAGCGCCTTTTGGTGTTTTTAAAACATTTCCCACCAACCCAATCTGATGATGAAACCGAAAAAAATAGGGCGTTTTTATTTGAAATTGTTGTAAACAGGTAATATCCATATCTACCCAAATCCCACCTTTATCGAACAATAATTTATATCGGAAAATATCGGAAAATCCGGAGAAACTCCCCTTGCCATGCCCGAATTTATTGGATTGCGAGTAATTGAAAATTTGTGCTTTCGGAATTATCTCATTCGCATCTTTTATCTCCACATTACTTGGCGCATTTATAGAAGTTGCGTATGTCCATAGCATTACGTTGAAGCCATTATCCAAAAACGATTGTAGTGTCAGCAATTCCATAGCACTCAAGCTATCGCCTATCCACAGCGTATGTATTTGGCTGGTATTATCCACGTTGTTTTCGTATGCGGTTTAAGATAGCAAATATACTTGGTGTTACAAAAAATGAAATTAAAAAACCATTGGTCAAACTGATGGCAACGCTGTCTATCATAAATTTTTTTTCAATTCCACTAATTCCAATTTTTATCGCAGCAAAAATAATTGCGATAACTATATATACCAACAAGAAATTTCGTGTATAAGTATTTTGTGTCCATTGTAGTATTTGGGGTGTTTTTATATTTTCCTTTTTAATGGAGTAATACAATAAATAAAAGCCTATTCCGGTAAAAAATAAAGGAGGGAAATACATCGCAAAATAATAAACGATATATCCAATAATTAGTGATTGATAATACAACATCGCATTTATTTGAAAAGTAAAAGCATCGTAATGCGAAAGTAAGTCTAGGCCTAAATGCATGAAAATAGCCAACAAAGCAGAGGCAACAAGACGTATCCAATTGGCAGCAGAATTTTTTAAAATATTTTGATTTTTGTATTTAACCAAATCTTCTCGAAGTGCTGTTGGTGCGTAGTCGATAAGAATATTTTTTATTACTAAATGAAAAAAAATAGCAGAGGCAACGGCGATGGGTAAAATCAAAAATAAAATTTCGCGCAATCCATATTGGAAAATATGCATACGCTGATTGCTAAATCGGAGGATGATATCAAAATCTGGTGCGATGCTGCCAAAAACCAAACCCGTGGTGGAAAAAAAAGAAGCATATTTCTTTTTTAACGGAAGTGTAAATCCGGGATGAGCTAAAGTATATGGCATTGAATTATAGAGAATAAAATACAATCAGTTTGATAGTATAAACATCCGAATTATTAAGAATACTTACAAATAATAAAGAAAATAAATTTAAGGAATAATATGGGAGGTGTAGTCAATTTAAAATATAGTTTTGTGTATTTAGTGCTGTTATTTTATTATTTTTAAAGACGTAATTAAAAATACAGATGGATGTTTTTTTTAAGGATATTGAATGTCAAAAACAATTTGATAAGTATGGATTTGTAAAAATAAAGATGTTTACAGAGGAAGAAGTAAATGCTTTTAAGGAATTTTATAAATCCCTATCTATCCATGATGAAATAAAGTATGGGTTTAGTGTTAGTATCGACCAAATGAACGATGAGGTAAGAATGCGGCTAAATACATTTTTTAAAAGTCAAGTGTTTCCTCGTTTTGAACAGTTTCTTAATCACCCCAAATATTTTACAGGTTCATTTATGATTAAAGAACCTTATCCTACGGGCACTGTGGCTGCCCACCAAGATTGGACATTTGTAGAAGAAGATAAATTTCAATCTCTAATGTGTTGGATATCGTTAGATAAAACGGATATCACCAATGGTGCTATGGCATTTCTAAAAGGCAGCCACCGATTCTTTGATCAAGTGCGTGGTTTCCCGTGCCCTTTAGTGCCTGAACCTGTTGAGGAATTTAGATATAAACTGATGCCTTATTTGAATGTGATAGATACAGAACCTGGCGAAGTTTTAGTTTTTGATAATAAAACCATTCATGGCTCATTTCCCAATACTTCTGATAAAACTCGACATGGAATAAGTATAACTTTAACACAGGCCTCTGCAGATTTTATTGCATATTATCTAAATCCTACAATTAACGATATATATGAACTGGTAAAGTATAAGGTAGAGGATAATTTTTTTGATAAATACAACAATCCGAAATTCCATCAGTTTTTTAAAAATAAACAGCTATTAGAAGATTTAGTAGAAATTGAACGTGTTGCATTAACACCTCAAAAAAAAGATTGGAATTCATTAAAAGTGTTATTAATCGAAAATGAAAATTATTTTAATAATGCAAATGAAGAAAAATTTGGAAAACTAATTTGCGAACAAGAAAAATGGCACCTGCGAGAGTTGAGTAAATTTCGGAATAACACAAAAGAACCGCTGTTGCAAAAAATTAAAAAAAAATATTTTAGCTGAATATTTTCCGCTTTACTTTTTCTATAAAATTTAGTGGTGGCATGTTGTTTACTTTTCGTAATTCGTGCTCTAATAAATTGCTATTTACTACAATATGTTGGTACGGTATTTCCGCTTCTAAAATAGAATGTTCTGGTATTTTTCCTTGATGAAAATCGTTGAAATATTGAATTAAATCTAACGGCGATATACGATAAACTGATGCTAGTTGGTCGTCTTTTTTTTGATAAAACACAAACGGTGCATCTTTGCTGGTTATACGAGCTGTAACGGCGATTCTGTCGTTATTTGTAGAGTTGCAATAAGAGCCATGGAATAATTTATCTGAAAAAATAATTGCCTCACCTGCTTTTAATTCGATAGGTTTTATAAATATTTCAGAAATATCTTTCCGGAGAATTGTCGTGTTGTTATAATTAGAAGAAAGTAGATTGTTAAATAATTTGTGGCTTTTTGGCACAACAAACATTGCCCCATTTTCGATGGTAGTATCTTGTAAGGCTATCCAAATCGCATACATACTATGCGGTGGTTTTGTAAGCGTAAAATCTTGATGTAGCGGAAATTCATTTTTAGAACTGTTTCCAGCTTTTTTAATAAACGCACCACCATAAAGTGTAAAATCTGATGCTAAACTTTCAATTTTTGGAGTAATAATTTCTTTAATAAACGCACTAATTTCAATACTCTTGTCTGTTGTACATTCTCTTACACTAAGATAGAATTGTTTGTTTTCCTGTGTTTTGCCGGTATTGGTATCGTTAAATAAATACAGTAGTTTATTTACTTCTTCTTTTATTAATAACGGTAAGGTGTAATATCCGAATTGCTCGAGAGTAGCATGAATTTCTTCCTTTACAAAAATGTTTTTCATGCTATTGCATTATTTTTCGTAAATAATATCCAAACGCAAATTTCAATTTATCTTTGAAAGAAATATTTCCAAATAGATTTTCTATCGGTAAGTTATTTTTAGTATTTCCATTTTCTATAATTTTATTTTCAATTTCTTCCTTTGTAAATAAAACCGGATTGTAATCTAATTCATCTACTAATTGCGTATGTAGCGGTAATTCTTTTTTGTAAAAACACTTTCTCAAACTATCATTTCCATACGTATAAAAGAAAGCTTCTTCCACCGTAAGTTTGAATATTTTTTTTGTATTTTTTGCATTTAAATGATAGTGATACAAAGTTGCAGGTTCCGGCGTTACACCTATGCCTACCGCTATTCTTTGCTTCTGTGTAGTATTTGGGAAAGCGGCATGTACAGTTTTATTATTGAAGATGAGCGCATCGCCTTTTTTTACTGGCGGAAAAGTAAGGTAAGATAATAACAATGCCTCATGTCCCATAGTAGCAGTAGTAATTTCCGGAGATGGAGAGCCTACAATATTATTTAAAAAATTATGACTTCCTTTTATAAAACCTAAGGAGCCGGTTTGGATGTCTATGTCTTCTAAAGAAACCCATATTGTAGCGGAAAAAAGTTCTGGCGCGTTATTGTCCACAAACAGCCAATCTTGATGCGGATAGGTGTAAGAATTTGGATTAGGTACTTTTACCAAAAACGCTCCTAAATGGCATTTTATATCATGTAAATATTTGCTGAGCTTCGGTTTTAAAAATTGCTGAATGGATTTCATCATTTCTAATTTCTTTCGCTCGTCAGCTTCATCGATGCTTACATACATTCCGTAAATTGAGTTTTCTACTTCGCCTTTAGTGTATTGTAAGTAAATAGCTTTAAGTTCTGTTATTTCTGTTTCATTTAATAATGCTGGTAGTGTAGCAAAACCTTCTTGCTCAAATTTTTCTTGTTGTGTAGGGTCATTGAAAATGTTATACATATCCCAAATAATTTTTTATGGTTTGGAAAAAAGTGGATTTATTATTGCTTTGTATTTTCTTCAAAATAGCTTTAGCATTAGGAATTTCCTCATAGCTGGTTTCGCCTATTTTATTTAAGTGCTCTGTAGGGTTCGACCATAAATTATGCGTGAGTAAAAAGTCTTCAGTGATTTCGTAAATACTCAATTTTGTCTTGTCTTTTTGCGGATTATAATGATACATTACTGGTGTAGCAGCTTTTGGTATCACTACCATTTGTACGGCTATGCGTGTCGCATCAGAATGGTTGGGTCCCGAATAATGAAACAAGCGATGGTCAAATAATAAACCATCACCGGCGGCAACATCAATTGGTTGCATTAATTTTTTAAACTGCTCATTAAAATGTGTAAGATTGTGTGGTATGGTAGCACTTCGATACGAGTTAAATAGTTTGTTGGATTGTTCTATTAGTTGAAATCCTCCATTAAAAACGGTAGTATCTTGCAGGGGTACCCATAAATTAAAAGCTGTATATTTTTTTTCATCTACAAATGAAAAATCTTGATGTACTTCTATCTCTTTGCCGCCCGCTTCTTTATACATAAAATTACCATATAGAATTTTATATCCATCGAGTAATTGTTCTACTTTAGGGGTAAATTGCTCTTTTAAAATAGTATTTATAAATTTTCTCTTTTCAATATTCGAATCGAAAACACTAATGTAATACCCTAAATTTTTCGCAAAATCTATCACATCACCATCCATATTAATATAAGCAGAATAGGCCTTTTGAAGCATTTCTAATTCAAGTGTATTTAAAAAATTACTTTTAATATACCCACTCACTTCAAAGTGTTCATTGTCTTTTAGGTCATTAAAAATCATGGCAAATTCTGTATATGCTAAAAGTAAGAAGAATTTGATAAAATAAAGCGATTTATTTAACTATTTTTATCCATAAATGAATTTGTTTTCGTTAAAAATAAAAGGATGGAGCGCAATATACGCTGCTCATTCGTTTTATGCTTCCAATAGCAATAAAAAACTAAATCCACTACTGATTTCAGGCACTACAAGAGGCGGTACAACTTGGCTAATGGAGTTACTTTATCAGAAAAATATGCAAGTAATTTGGGAGCCTACAAAATACGAAACACTCTCTTTGTACAATAAAGAATTTACAGAAGCACTTGGGGCTATTCCATACATTCCGGAAAGTGCGGTTTGGGAAGATGCGTATTTTTATTTTCAAAAGCTTTTAAATGGAAACGTACCACAGCGTATTTTAAAAGATGCACACCCATTATTGCTAAGCAACCCATTGTATAAAAACAGAGCAATTATAAAATGTTGTAACATTACGCCGCTAATTCCTTGGATATGCAAAAATTTTGATGTGCAACCAATCGTGCTTGTCAGAAATCCGATGAGTGTGATAGCCTCCCAGCTGAATCATAAAGGGTATCAGGGTATTGGTACTAAGATTAATTTATTTAAACTAAACAATTCTAAATACAACGATTTATTTGAAAAATATGGACGTCCTATTTCAGCAATAAATTCAAAAGTATCTATGTTGGCGAATTGGTGGGCAATCCAGCAAGTAGAGGTATTAAACAAAAATACCGTCGTAGATAAAAATAAATGGATTCTGCTTAGTTATAAAGAATTGGTATTGAATACCTCGGCAGAATTACAAAAACTTTTTACTATTTACGGTATAGAAAAAACAATTATTGATAATGAATATAATTCGCCGAGTGCTACAGCTGTAAATCAATTCAAACATTCAGAAGAATATCTAACACATTGGAAAAAGAGTTTGAAGCTTAATGAGATTAAAGAAATTGAACTTGTATTAGAAGCTTATGGATTAGAGCAGTATATTGAATTTTAGGATTACCATAAATGAGAGAAAGTGCTCATTTCCATATATAATCTCTCGTCTTCATAAGTGCATAGTTTTATCATTCTTCTTCTTACTTCCTCAGGTTTTTCTTTTATTTTCCGTTCAAATTTTTCTATATAATATTGTCGTGGATTGGAGATGATAGCATCATTTATCCATACTTTTGGTTCATCATCTTCGTATTTCAATAGTCGGGTTACAAGCAGATTTATTAATTCTTCATTGCTGTAAATTTCAAATTTATCATATTGTTGCTCTCGTTCTTCAGCATTAGTAATCCACTGTTCCAGTTGTTTTATAAAGAAAAGGTATTGCCGTTTGTTGTGTTCTCCTAAATAATTTTCTGCTGTAATTTTTTGTGAAATATGAAATTGATAGGCTTTTTTTAATTCGACACTATCCAGCGTCCATATAGCCATTGAGTGGGGTTCCCAAATTACATTAAAGAAAGCATAAGCATTATATTTGTTGGCAAATTCGGGAAATTTTTGCACTTCATAAAGCGTTTCTCGTGTTGGTGTAAAAGGGATATTTAATATTGTTCCTTTGCGTTCACAATAATCTTTAAAATAGGACAAATTTTCCTTCAATCGTTCAAAATTACCTTTGATGCGAATTTGCTCATAAGCCTCTTTTGAAGCACCATCTGCCGATACGCCAATATAAAATTTCCCTTTTTCTAAAATCGTTTTTACTTTATTATTTAATACCAAACCATTGGTTTGTATATGTATGCCACAATTTGGGTTTTCTGCAATTAACAATTCCCAAATTTTATAATATAAATCAATTAAAAATGGTTCTCCTCCGGTGAATTTTGTATATTTTAAGTGAGGAATAAATGGCTTTAATTGTTCTGCAAAATCTTCGGGATAAGGCATAGGCTCAATGGCGTCATCTTTGAAATGTCGTTTGTATGTAGTAGAAAAATAGCTGTTGCACATCTTGCAAGCTAAGTTGCAAGTGTTGCCCATTTCAAACTCCATACGCACAGGATAAATAGTGCTTGTTTGCGCTGTAGAATCATACGATAATGCTGGTAATCCATGGTAGTTTTTTGACAAAATCGCGTCGGCACATTTCATACAGCCAAGCGTAAAATCGTTATTCGCTAAATGCGCTCTTATTTTAGTAATTGCCTCCCCATTCCATATATCCGTAATTTTTTGATGGTGAACATCTCCTAAAACATACATCCTATTTTGGTTGCATACAACCACCTTTCCCCTTATATCAAAAAATAGATTGGTAAACGGAGCAAAGCAAACATATTTTTCCGGCCCATTATACCTATTCATGTTGTAGGATATTACTGCCTCTTGAGGAATTGGTTGATATTTTTCTGTGTCAATTTTTTTATGTAATGTGGTAAAATGCCGAAGGTATTTTAATTGTTTTTTTACATTGATTAGTATATGCTGTATTTGGGAATTCATAGCTGAAAATACCACTTGTGGTGACCAAAAATAAGATTAGTTTGTGTAATAGCGGCATATATTCATAAATTTATAGCGACAATGTTTAGGCGCATGGATTGTGATAATTTGTATAGTGTAGATGAATAAGTATATTTGAACTATTTTTGGGTACGCAATATGTGCTATTAATGAATCAGCAACCTCCAGTCAATAACCATCATTCCTTGTTTTTTCTAATAAAAGAAACGCTTAATGTTTTTTATGAAAATAAAAAAAGAGCATTTTATTTTTTATTGTTAATTATTTTTTTGAGCAGCATAGTAGAAGTATTGAGCTTTTCCCTAATAATACCTGTAGTGTACGTAATTAACGATCCAGCAACTATTGCACAATCAAAAGTATTACATTTTCTATATACCCATTTCTATTTCACCTCTACGGTATATTTTATTGTTTTTTTGCTTTCTGGGCTGATAGTGCTTTTTCTATTAAAGAATATTTTTCTGATGTTTAGCGTATATGTTCAACGGAGATTTGTGTTTTCTACTGCAACAGATATTTTAAAAAAACATTTGAATACTTTTTATTGTGCTGAATATACAGACATAAAAAGTAGAAATTCGGCAGAATATATCCGCTATATTTTGGAAGCACCTCCAAGCTTTGCCGATTTATTAATGATGCCTGTAATATTTATTTTAAATGAGGCGTTAATAGCCATTTTTATTTTATTAGCGTTGTTGGTATATAAGCCAATTGTCGTTGTTTTTCTTGCCGTCACAATGGCTCCTATTGGTTTTTTGATGATGTATTTATCCAAAAAAAAACTACAAAATAATTCTGATGAGAAAACGATTCGAGAGAAGCAAGCCTACATTGCAGCTGTAGAAGGTATAAATGGATATACCGATATTATACTTTTCGGCAAAGAGCAGCAATTTAAAAAATCTATACTTTCTGTTTTTGATAAATACTATTCTGTATTAGCATGGCGTAGCATTTATGTACTAACCCCACGAAGGATAATAGAAGTATTAGTGATAATAACCATATTTGCACTGTATAGCATTGCCACATTTGCAATACATGCCGACCAAAGCCAAGTAGTATTAATATTACTTGCATTCTCCACTGCTGCTTACCGTTTGTTGCCATCGCTGAATGAAATTGTAACGAACACCGTTTTAGTTAAAACCTCTGCTTATGTATTAGATTTATTGAATTTTATTCGTCCCAATAATGAAGCAACAATTCATTTGCCTAAAATTTTATTTTCCCATAAAATAGAATTATCCAATGTGAATTTTAGCTATAATGAACACAATAGGAAAATATTACAATGTGCCAATCTTTCAATAAATAAAGGCGACTTCGTGGTGCTTACCGGTGATTCAGGCATTGGTAAATCTACTATTGCAAAGCTATTAATAGGATTTCTAAAACCAGCATCGGGGAAGTATTTAATAGATAATATAGAAGTACAGCATGGTTCGCAAATACGTAATACATTTGGATACGTGGCACAAGATTTATTTTTGTTTGATAAATCGTTGATGGAAAATATTGCCATAGGAGAGGAGTTGGATGGTATTGATAAATTCAAAATACAAGAACTGATAAAACTTGTAAACTTAGAAGAATTGGTTGCAAACTTACCGCAAGGTATTGCACAAAATATTGGAGAAATGGGCACACGACTATCCGGCGGACAAAAGCAGCGCATTGCCATTGCCAGAGCATTGTATAAAAACAGTGATTTCTTAATTTTAGATGAAGCCACCGGCGCATTAGACAAAACCACAGAACAAGAAATAATCGATACACTCTACCGGATTGCAAAAGAAAAACACCTTACCGTGCTGATGATTACGCACCGAGTAGCCTCCGTAAAACTATACGACGCCTTATATGAACTGAAAGATGGAAGCGTGATAGAAGTGGATAGAAAGTAGTGAGAATTAGATCCTTACCCATCATAGGCGTTTATGCGCAACATAGCTTTAGCGTGTCGCAGCTACTGACAAGAACCAAGAGATTAGAGTCAAGTTTGTAAATACATCTAACATCTTGCTTCTTGCTTCTTGCATCTAACACCTCACATCTAACATCTATGTTCTCAGCTGTGTCTCTTGAAAAGTACGCTGCGATGATGAAGTCAATTTTCCAAAATCACCAAACTGGATAGGTTTAGGGTTTCAAAAGACGTAGGAATATCCGTAAATTCAAAAAGTTTCACTTTAGGATGATGAGGACACCCACCGATAGCAGAAATAAATTAATTACATGATTTACCCGTTATGTAGTGTATAATTGTAATCTTCACTATTTGTTTTGTATGAAAAATCCAAAAACTATTTTGAAAATTCAGTAATTTCAAAATATTAATCAATATTAATGAGATCTGTATTTTGTGTTTTTATCTTTTGCTTTACATATTATAGTGTAATATCTTCAGAAGCAGCTAATTTAATTTATAATAGTGATAATAATAATTCAAATGTAGAAAATTTACAAAGACTATTCCCTAAAGATACGGTTAGCATCTTTATAAAAAATTATACAACAGATTCACTTAAAAGATTAATAGTGAATAGAATCCATTTGGCAGAAAGTTTTATCAACATATATACTTATGATTTAAGTGACGATCTATTGCCGATTGAAATAAAGTTAGTTGCTGAGCACTTTGGGTTAAATATTCCACTTCACCAAATGCCAAAACGAAGCTCCTTTCTTAATTTTTACCATCTGTATGGTAAATTCTATGGTAAAGATTCTGCGAAAATTGGTAAAATAATAAAAAATGCAATTAACCATAAAATAAATATAACGGATTCAATTCGAAATAAAATTCGAAATAATTATACACAACTAACAATAGCAGAATTTTGCAACAAAATATCGATTGATAATGATATTTATGATTCAATATATAACTAAATTAAACTACAGAAAATACAAGATA
>CAZXRF010000018.1:0-57839 GCA_964642875.1 uncultured Chitinophagales bacterium
TATAAAAATCCTATTTTAAAATTTAATAAACAAATTATAGATGCTACGCATGATGTATGTGTGGCTTATAAACCCAATTTGGCTTTCTACGAAATTTATGGAGCTAAAGGATGGGAAACTTTGGAAAAAACAGTACGACATATTCCAGAAAATATATTTACTATTGCCGATGCCAAACGTGGCGATATCGGTAATACTTCTACCATGTATGCAAAAGCATTTTTGGAAAATCTCCCTTTTGATTCCATTACTATTGCGCCCTATATGGGCGAAGATTCTATAAAGCCATTTTTAGAAATAAAAAATAAATGGGTAATCGTTTTAGGACTAACTTCCAATAAAGGCGCTCAAGATTTTCAATTTTTGCAAACGAAAAAAAAACCATTGTACCAAAGTGTAATGGAAAAATGCATGGAATACGGAACATCTGAAAATATGATGTTTGTAATTGGCGCTACCAAAGAAGAACACTTTAGCGAAATACGGACTTTTTGTCCTGACCATTTTTTCTTAGTACCCGGCGTAGGCGCACAAGGTGGAGATTTGAGGAAGCTGTCGCAATACGGTATGACGAAAGATATTGGACTATTGGTTAATGCAACACGCAGTATTATCTATGCTTCTAACGGAAAAGATTTTGCCGAAAAAGCACGAGAAGAGGCTCAAAGATTACAACAAGAAATGAAACAATATATAAAAGAATTTTCTGTGTAGGAAATTCTTTTTACTTATACAAAAAAACGTATGCAAGAGATAACCCTTAGCCCAGAAGAGTTGGAGCGGTATTCGCGGCATATACGCATTCCGGAGTTTAATAATGAAGGACAGAAAAAGCTGAAAGCAGCCAAAGTATTGGTAGTGGGTGCAGGTGGTTTGGGCAGCCCATTGCTGTTGTATCTTGCTGCTGCTGGCGTAGGTACTATCGGTATAGTAGATTTTGATGTGGTAGATATTAGCAATCTACAACGCCAGGTTTTATTTAATGTAGATGATGTAGGAAAAGCAAAGGCAGCCGCAGCAAAAGATCATCTGCTTCGCTTAAATCCTTATATAAATATTATTACCTACAATGAACCGCTAAGCAAAAAAAATGCTATGCAAATCATAGAAAATTATGATGTAGTGGCAGATGGTACAGATAATTTTCCTACTCGATATTTAGTGAATGATGCTTGTGTATTTGCAGGCATCCCCAATGTATATGCTTCTATATTTCAGTTTAAAGGGCAAGTATCTGTTTTTAATTATCAGTATGGCCCAAATTACAGAGATGTTTTTCCCGAACCACCTCCGCAAGGTACAGTGCCGAGTTGTGCCGAAGGTGGCGTGTTGGGCGTATTGCCCGGAATTATTGGCAGTATGCAAGCCAGTGAAGTAATAAAAATTATAACAGGTATCGGCGAACCTTTGAACGGTCGGCTTTTTACGTTTGATGCATTACATTTTACAGTGCAGATATTTAAAATCAACAAAGACAAAAACAATCCACTAACTGGCGAACACTCAACGATTAAAGAACTAATAGACTATGAACAATTTTGTGGAGGAAATATGAAACCTACATCAGATAAAATACAAGAAATTTCAGTACAAGAATTGAAACAGATGCAAGATAACGCAACGGATTTTCAATTGATAGATGTGCGTGAACCCGAAGAATATAAACAAGCAAATTTGGGCGGAATGCTAATTCCACTATCAAAAATTATGGAACATATAGGTAAGATAGACCGAAATATAAAAGTAATTATTCACTGCAAAAGCGGTGCTCGTAGCTTGCAAGCTATACAAGTATTACAGGCAAATGGCTTTAGCAATTTATACAATCTAAAAGGCGGAATTATAGCCTATGCTAATGAGATAGACAATAGGTTGAAGGTGTATATTGCTTAACTGTTGGTGTCCTCACTAACCGTTAGACTTAAATTTAGTTTCGGTTGGTGAGGACACCAACCGATAGACCAATATTCTACAGCATTGTATTATGAGAAGAATATCAAAAATTATACATTTATAAAGAATTTGATGGATGAGTTTTGATTTTGTTTGTGGTTTGTGAGGACACGAACCAGGGCAGACTGAAACCATTGCAAAAAAATCAAAAAAATGCAAAAGATAGAAAATATAGCAATACTTATATTTCTCATTATTTTTTCTGTTTATTACATATATAATAGATCTAAAGTGAATAAATATGGAGAATCAACTTATGCAGTTGTTTGTAATTTAGAATCAGGTGCTGGTGATATGTTTACATACTTTTATTACAATGTCAATGATACTGTATATAAAGGTGGCATTGCTGGTAATTTTTATGTAAACATTGGTGATACAATTACAATAAAATATTTAAAAAAGAATCCTGCTAAATTTATAGTTATTGATAACGAATATAAAAAATAGTTTTTTGCTTAACGGTTGGTGTCCTCACACCAGCAATGGTTCGTGTCTCACCAACAGCAATGGTTCGTGTCTTCACCACCAGCAATGGTTCGTGTCTCACGAACCATATATTAGATATTTTAAATAAATTAAATGCAAGATAATTACTTTAAATACAATAGAAAATCATTTGTTCAAATTGGTGAAATCTATTTTTGGACGGCAACAATAAATAAATGGCAGTTGATATTAAAAGATGATAATTTTAAAGATGTAATTATTCAATCTTTGCAGTACTTATCAGACAAAAAGAAGATTGATGTATTTGCATTTGTAATAATGCCCAATCATGTACATTTTATTTGGCGCATCAACGAAAATAATGGAAAAGAAACTACCATTGGTTCATTTATGAAATTTACAGCACATGAATTTTTAAAGAAATTAAAAAATGAAAATCCTGAAGAGTTAGTAAAATATAAAGTGATAGCAAATAATAAACAACATGAATTTTGGCAACGTGACACATTGGCTGTTCCACTTTTTACGGAAAAAGTTGCGTTGCAAAAGTTAGACTACATTCATAATAATCCAATTGTTGAGAAATGGAGTTTGGCAAAAGAACCTTCTGATTATAAGTATTCTACGGCTATATTTTATGAAAACAAGGTTAAAAACTATCCTTTTGTAAAGGATTTAATGGAAGAGTTTTAATTTCGTTGATGGTTCGTGAAGACACGAACCACGGCTTAGGACACGAACCATGGTAAAGAATGATTTTTGAGGGCACGAACCGATAGATCAAAGACATGAACCACGTCATTCAGTATACATCAAGTAATCAATAATTTACTTTAATTAACTCAATAACAACATCGTATATACATTTAACAACAAAAACATTATGGAAATAGCAGTATCTTTGCACCCTAAATAAAAAAAATATGGAAGGATTTAGAGCGTTAGGGTTAAGTGAAGAAATTTTAGACGCATTAGAAAAAAAAGGCTATCAATCGCCAACACCTATACAAGAACAAACGATACCATTATTGCTAAATGGGAACTTAGATGTAGTCGGACAAGCACAAACCGGCACCGGAAAAACAGCAGCTTTCGGGTTACCCATTTTAGAACGGTTTGACCCTACCCAAAAAAGCATACAAGCATTGGTATTGGCGCCAACACGTGAATTGGCCATACAAGTGGCAGAAGAAATTAAAAGTTTTAAAGGTTCTAAACGCATTTGGATTACTACGGTTTATGGTGGTGCACCAATAGGTTCGCAAATGCGCGAACTGGAAAAAGGAACGCATGTTGTAGTTGGAACACCTGGTAGAGTAATTGACTTAATTGAGCGAAAAAAATTAATCTTAGATGAAGTAAAATATGTAGTATTGGATGAAGCCGATGAAATGCTAAATATGGGCTTTATTGACGACATTGAGTTGATATTAAAATCTTGTAATGATACACGTAGAATGCTTTTATTTTCTGCTACGATGCCGGACAGAATTTTGTCATTAGCAAAACGTTACATGGGTAAATACGACATGGTGCGTATAGCTAAACAAGAAATTACCAATACCAACATTGAACAATCCTATTTTGAGGTACCCGATAGAGATAAATTTGATGCCTTATGTCGTGTGTTAGATGTAGAAGAAGATTTTTACGGAATTATTTTCTGTAACACAAAAGCAGAAGTAGTAGAAATCTCTAATCACTTAAACGACAAAGGCTATACTTCAGATGCATTGCATGGTGATATTCAACAAAGTTTACGAGAGAAAGTAGTGAAACAATTTAAGACGAATAAATATGGCGTTTTAGTTGCCACAGATGTAGCAGCACGCGGTATTGATATTTCGGATTTAACCCACGTAATTAATTACGGTTTGCCTCAAGATCCCGAATCGTATGTACATAGAATAGGAAGAACCGGTCGTGCAGGAAAAGAAGGAAAAGCAATTGCCATTATTTCGCCATCAGAAAAACGTAAATTGTTGTTTGTAGAACGCATTGCCAAAACAAAAATGAAAAAAGGCAAATTACCCGATGCAAATGATATGGTGAAAATAAAAACGCGTCGTTTAACGGAACATGTAGAGACTATTATTGAGACAGAACATTACAATGAATATTTGGAACTGGCTCATCAAATCATTGGTGAAAATTCGGCTGAGGTAATTGTGGCTGCTTTGATTAAACATTTTGCAAAAGATGAGTTAAATCCAAAAGCGTATAAGCAAATTAAAGAAACGGTACAAAAAGAAGAATTTGGGAGAGATAGATTTAGTGACAAAGGCAGACGTGGTAATGATAGAGGCGATAAACGCGAAGGAAGATTTGGCGATAGACGTGAAAATCGTGAACATTCAGGAGGAAGAAAAGGTGGTTCCGCTCAACGATTATTTTTTGCCCAAGGAAGAGCTGATGGCATGACACCAAGAGCCTTATTAGATGAATTAAAAAACACTGCAGGCATTGAATCTCGAAGAATTGATGATATTAGAATCTTAGATAACTTTTCTTTTTTTGCAACGAATAAAGAAGATGCCGAAGTAATTTTAGCAGCTTACAAACGTATTAAAGGTAACGGAAAACCTATGGTAGATAAAGCTAGAGAACGTCAATAATTATTTTAAATACAACTTAAAATTTACGAGGAGAAGCAAGCATACTGCTTCTCCTCGCTTTTTTACAAAAAAAATGAAAACACTATTACTTTAGATAAATTGTTTTTTAATAGAAATATCTAATCCTGCTGAATAAATAATTGACTTTATTTTTTATAGCTTAATGATATATCCACCAGGTTTATCTATTTCACCATCTATATCAAATTCTTGTTCTGTGCTACCATCATCCACTTTTACAGTAACCGATGCCGGCGGATTGGTACCTTCATTTTTTGCAATAACGCCAATCCAATTATTACCTTTTTCTAAGCTAACATGGAAACATTTTTCTGCGATTTTCAATTCATAATCTTTTACCAATGCTTTTCCGTTAAATATTAAATCAACAATATCTCCATCTTCTACACTATTGTCATAAATACAAATAGAAATGTTTTTGTTGACAACATTAATAGTTCCTTGATTGCTGTATTCAGCCGGTAATTGTGTTTGAATTTTTTTCTTTTTGCAAGATGTGCTAAGTATTATAGCCATTGAAAAAAGTGCAATAAATAATTTTGAGTTTTTCATAGTTTTGTCATTTTATTTTTTAAAATTCTTCATAAGTAAATGTTTCTTTGCTTCTGTCAACTGGCAAGCTGTTGGTCAAATCGTTTCGTTGTAATGGATAGCCTTTAAAGTCGCCTTCAAACGTATAGTTTTTATTACCTACTTCTGCTATTTCAATAAATGGCAATAAAGCATTCATCGCATTATAGTAATAAAATAAAATTCCTATTGTGTATGCTTCTTTCTCGAAGCCGGCTATTAAAAATGGATTTTTAATAGTAGTTGATATTTTATATGTTGCTCTTAAAACTTCAGGTGCAGAAACATCTTTATAATACAGTTTGATACTGTCGCTGCCATATACATTCCTGAAATAGGAACCATCACCGTATGTTTTTCTGTCAAGAAATCCATCGCTATTATAAGTAAGTTGGATATTATTAGTACTTGTTATCTTATTGCCATTCCAACCTATTTTATAATAATAAGTCATAATTCCTGAAGCGTCTCGTTCTACAATACTATCTAAAATATTAGATGATGTATATACACATGTTAATATTTGATATAAATTTCCATTTTCTGTTACAATAACCTTTGAGATTTTATTGGCGCTATTATATTCAATGGTATATTTATGTAATTTGGCAGGTGTACGTTCGTAATATTCATGTGTGTATGTTTTTAATCGAACTTGTTTTACTTTGTTGTCCTCTTTACTGCAACTGCATATAAAAACAGCAATGACAGAAAGTATTAGCATTATTTTTTTCATAATGATAGTTTTAATTTTTATAAAAATTGAATTCACCAGATATTTTAGCCATTTTATTTAAATCTCCTTTATTATAAAATTCATTGGCTTGTAAAGGAATATTTACAAAGGAACATTTGGTTTCATTTCCATTTACTATGAATTGTAAATTTCCACTGGCATCATCCGATTCCCAAATAGCTTGTTGATTACTATTCATATCTGTATAACTTAAACTTACGTGAGTAGCATCTTTATCTTCATAATTAGATTTTACTATTTTAAATGAAGAAGTTGTTGTTGGTAATTTATCGGATTTAAAACTAATTGTAAAAACTTTTGAAGGTTTTTGGGCATCGGGAATGGCAATATCCACAGTGCCCATTGTAGTTAATACGCCACAAACTCCATCAATTGAAAACGTTTGTGATCCGCAAGTAAGCGTTACTTTTCCTTTGCCTTCTTTTGCTATTACAGCAGTAGTTTCTTTTGCTTCTTTGATGACATCATTTACTAAATCATCCGAATTGTTAGCGTTTTTAGTTTTGCACGATATACAAAAAAGTAGCATTGTGCAAACGAGAAATATGGTACGTTTCATGTTGTGATTTTAAATTTTTAGAAATTAATAGTTGCACTGCTAATGGTTGTAGTTGCACTGCTACTGGTTGATTTTATTTTTACATTGTCAATCGTAATTTTTTTACTGCTAACTGAAATCGTTTTAGAACTTATAGGATCAGCAGTAATGATATCAGAAGTTCCAATATGCACAGTGCCACTAGATACGTTTAATGCATAATCTTCTACATCAAAAGTACCACCAGCTTCAGCTTCAGCTTGGTTGTGAAAGGTAACTTGTACAAATTTGTATGGATCATCGGATTGGCAAACGATAGAATAATTATCGTTTACAAAAGTTTGCGTTTCAGTTTTGCCGGAGTAATTTACGCCGTCAACCATGAAATTACCCGTTTTCCCGGATGGATTATCTACCTTTTTGCACGAAGTAAGTCCAATTGCTAAAACAAAGAATAGCAAAATGAAGCATGATTTAATTGGTGATTTACTTTTGAATTTAGTTTTTAAATTTTTGAGTTCGTGAATTTGTGTTTTCATTTTTTGTAAATTTTATTGTGAATGAAATGATTTAGTTAATTTGCATTATTTATATTTTAAAATACTACTGAATGTTCCATTTTTAAAATCGTAATAAACTCCTATACTTCCCCAATTGTACTGTAAATGATAATGTCTTCCTGCCTTATTCATATCCCATTTGAAATTGCTTTTATCGTCCATTTGTTGGGCAATCCAACGTGTTTCCACATCTCGGTTGCTGCTCCAAGGAATGCGTTCTATTGGTTTTGTTTCTACTTCAAATTCAATTTTATTTAGATGTTGTTTGCCAAAGTAGAAATAGAATTTTAAGTAATACTTTCCTAGCTTTTGTTGTTGAAGTATATACATATTACGATTGTATTCTGACTTTGTAATTTTATCTTTTCCGAAATGTGTAAGAAGTTCTTCTAATGTTGTATTCTTAGAAACTACAAAACCATTATCAAAGCAAAGCTCACCTGTATCTTTATTGATTATTTTTTTATCCATTTTTTAGTTCTAAATTCTTCTTTTATTTATATGAATTATAATCGCCCAAACAACCGGCATAGTTTGCCCAAGCAGCATCTTCGCCTCCGGAAAAATTAAGTGGAAGTTTAGGTAGCAATCTAAAAGCTTCGTTGATTCTTTTCATAAAATCTTGTTGACTTAAAAAAGTATAAATAAAGAATCTTCGTTTTTCATTATCGGTAACATGAAACAACATTACTGCTGCCAAATCATGTTCGAGCGTATCTTTCAAACAGGCTTCTACTTCATTTAATAATGCCATTTCGTTATCGTCTTTACCAATGGTTGCCGACATAAAATCTACAAAAACAGCTTGTGGATATTTCCCTGTTTCTTTGATGTTTTGCAAGTTTGGTCGAATACTTACTTTCATATTGTCGGTAGAAAATGCACCCCATTCATCATTTAAAGTAATGCCGTTTATTACATATTCTTTTGGTGTACTTTCTTCTTTTATACTCAAAATATTTTTGTACATAAACTGCATTTTTCTTTTCAGGTAATTATACAATTTACCATTGATGTTATACGAAACAATAACGCTATCACACTGCATACGTTCTTTGCCTTCTTCATCAAAAATGAATTTTACGGCTGTACTGCTGAGTTCTACTTTTGCTACGCCACCGTAAATACTGTACGATTGTTCGTTGATAGAAATATGTACTCTGCCATTGATGTAGTTTTTTTCAAAATCATCTTTGGCATCAAAGCCAAGTTGCAATACGATATGTTGCTGTGTTTGTCGGTTGAGAAATTCAACCATTTGCACATCAAATTCGCTAATGTAGATTTGAATGTTGTTTGCTGTAAAATCTGAAGGTAAGAGCGATTGCTGTTGTTGTTGCGGTTGCACAGGCGTTGCTCCTTGCATCATTGCGGCAGAAAATGCCAATGCTGTTTTTCCCATATCATTCGGATCCATCATTTTAGCTGTATAAAAATTTTTGGCTTCTTGCCATTGTGCTAAAGTGTAGCCGTGAGAGGAGCAAATTTCTTGTTCTTGTTGTGCGTTTCCTGCTGCCGATATCATTGGCAGGTAAATGGAAGCGTATTGTTCTAATGTTAGCATATTTTTTATTTTTTTAATGTTGATTAAGTATTTGGATGTTTGCCCATGATGCCGTCATTACAAATAGTGCAAAATAAACCATATTCTGAGCCTACTTTGAAGTCTTCATATTTATGTAGAACGACACAATTATCTAATTTTAGTTGTTGTATTAAATAAGTTGTATCTAATACTATATCATAATAAACCCATTCTCTACAGTTTTTGCACCATACTTGTCCTCTATAGATTTCTTTTACCTTCTTAGTTTTTAAATAATTTTCTAATGGTAATAAATGTGGACACATTAGTGAATTACTTTTATAAATCCCAACCTTTAATAATATTAGTAAGCGGTTGCCAAGATGTTGTGAGTAGAGTTTGTCTGCCTTTGTCAGCACCATTTACTGCATCATCTTCCACATTGCGTGCAAATGCGGCGTACGTTTTAGTATCCAAATCAATAAACACGATTACCGTTACTTGTTTCCCATTTAATTCAAATGGATCCATGTAATTATTATAATCTAAAGGCAAAACGATATCAGCTTTTGTCCAGTCTATTGGATCTGTATCCATATTTCCATTCGGCTTTTTAATTAAGTCCGTAATTTTATATCCAAAGAGTGCTGGATTAGTGGAAGTATTATTCAAATCTTTTTGAAATAAATACTCTTGATTTTTTAAGTTGAAATAGAAAGCATTTCTTGAATAATTTGAAGGCGAATTGTAGCGTTCAAAAATTTCCACACAAGCATTTATCGTTCCTGGTTTTCCCCAATTGGATTTAGTTTTATAATCTTCAAAGAAATCTTCATAATCATAATATTTTGTAACGCCTTCTTCATCTTGATATGCTGCATACATTTGATTGGTATTATCATTATTCATCACAATCCAATCTCTCACCATAGAAATCGATTTCCAATTGGGCCAATTTCTATCTGCTAAGTATATTTCATTATTATGATTAATGGATAAATCACCATAATCATTCTTGACTGTTTTAGTACCAATTGGTCTGCTTTTTACAAATTGAAAATAAAAATTATTGCTATTTCCTTTTACATTAAAAGCTGCTTTTTTAGGATTTGCAACATCACGCAAATCATAAAATTCTATCATTCCATCTCTTAACATTGAAAGTGAAGGCACAATTTTTCCCACCAAGTTTTCTTTAGGTGTGGGTGTTTTTTCATTTTTACAAGCAACTGTACTGCAAATGAATATTGCAATAATTGCTTTTATTACCATTTTTGTTTTCATTGTTATTGTTTTATTTATTGATAAATTATTTACTAAAATCAAAATATTTTCCATCTGTAGATGATGTTCCTTTTTCAAAAAATGCTTCTTTAAAATCATAAGTATAGCTGTCTAAATCAAAATTTGGGTGGTTGGTATTTTTATCATTTCTAAAAATGATTCTCATTTTTTGAGCATCAAAATCAAAGAAATAATAAATGCTGCTCGGTGAACCATTTGTACATGTAGCGGCATCTATATTTTGCCAATCAACCGTGTTGCAAGTTGGACAAATACTATTCAAATCATTTTGCAAAAGCAAATCAGCACCATTTCTAAAACCATAGTATAAATATTTATGATTAGGGAAATCGTAAAAAATATAGGTTTGTGTAGCCGCATTATTATCGTATGCTTTTTCTAACGAATAAGTAGCGGCAGTAAACTTATTGATGTTATTAAATGCCGTTGGAATATCTGGAAATTCAGGATTAAAATCTTTCAACGTATTAAATAAAACAGGTGAGCCTGACAGCCATTTCATTTTATAATTATCATGTATTTTATTTGTACTTGGGTCAAATAATTTAGCGTTACAAGTCATAAATGCGTGTTCATTTTTGATAGGTAATTCATACGTACTTGGCGTAATAATTGTATCGAAGAAAAATTTGGTATGGTCGTCTGGTTCCATGCGAACAATACGCCATTCATTACCACGTTTTTGATAAAAATCTAACGACAACATATCGCCACTATTGCTAAGTGCCATATTTACGATATTCGTAAATTGCCATTTTTGAGGAGTTGTGTTTTTTTCTTTTGAACAAGAAAATAATGCCAAGCAAAATAGAGATAAAATAATGCAATTATAGTTTTTCATTTTTTATTTTTTTGTTGAAACAAAGTTGTAACAATCAAAAAAAGATTTCAAATGAAATATACTACACTTGTGAGAATGAAAGAATAAAAAATAAAAATAAACTATTGATTATCAGTGATATAATTAATGTGTTTGCGATGAAATTATTTTATGATATTTTGTTCAATTTCATTCTTTATCCATTGATAAATAGAAACGTATTTAATTTCAAGTATTGTATTATCTTCAATATCTAACACACAATTTTTTAAAATAAGTTGATGTTTTGCCGGTATTATTTTCGAAATATTATTTTTAGACTTTATGGTATATAATTTTTTATATAAAGAAAATATAGGTGTGTAATGTGGCATTTTATCCGTAATCGATTTTGAATTGATGATACTATTGATGATGTTTAGTGCCGTTTCAAAATCATTCATTAAATAAAAATAAGCTGACTTAATTACTTTCAACATATAGTTGATTGGAAATGGAGCTGCATCTAAATCATACGAAATATATTGACTTAAATTTTTTGTATCTCGTAAATATAAATAACATAATAGTCTGCTTTGTAGAATCATGTTTTTATACATCAAATGTTCAGTAGAAAATTCATTTTCGATAACAAAAAGTGCTTCTTTAAAAAATTTGCTTTTTACTAAGTTGGTAATATAATTTACAAAAAAACTTGTTTGAATTTGCATATTCATTAAGCCTACATCTTGTTTTATTTTATGCAATACGTCATGTGCTTCTAAAAAATAGCCGTTGGCAGACATTTCTCTACCTTTTGACATATAAATTAGAAATCGTTGTTCCTTAAATAACTTATTGAAATTGTAGATTTGCTCTATGTTTTTTATAGCTTTATCTGTTGATTGTATTTGAGCTTCATAATTATTTGGAATGATAGCTTGTGCAAAATGATTATAAAATTCACTTATTGGATTTTGAGGAATATCAATTTCAAATTTTTGTCTATTAATATTCAGCTTGTATTTAGGCTCATTTTTTTGTTCATTCTGATGGTAAAAATGTAACCAATTATAATAACCAACTTGTAAATTAATTTTAGCTAAATACGCAGCAATTAAATCTTTTAATACATCATTAGCTTCGTCTAATATTTTAGGATAGGTTTCTATTCGGCAGGTTACATCTTCTATGGATAAATTGAGCACATTTAATTGAATTACAATTGCATCTAAAGTATATCCGTAAGAAGCAAAATTAGCTTTATTTTTTGTTAGAAATTCACTACACTCGCTAATACCTTCTGTATATTTCAGTTTATCATACGCTTGAGCCAACAACCATTTATTATAAGCTTCATTGTTTTTAGAAATAAATTCTTGTTCTTTCTGGATTAGAAATTTTTCTAATTCTTCCTTTAATAATCTAATTTCATTGCGCCATAAATAATCGATTTTTTTAGAATACGATTTACCGAATAATTTTTTGAACAACAGTGATTTGTCTAATTGTTCTTCGTTTTTAGCGGTGGCAATCAGCTTGTATAATTTCTCGACACGTTGCTTTTTTGATACAGAAAAATGTTTTTGAATCTCGTTAGCGTAATGAGATTCAATTTTTTGTACCAATTTGGCAATAGGATGTTGTTGCATATAAACAAATATAAATTATTTTGTTTATTAACCCTTGTTTGCTGCATAAAAAAATAGAGCTGTCACAATGGTTTATGACAGCTTTGTTTTTACTATTCAATTTTAATTCTAATTTGTACGATATCAATAGTGAAATATTTACCCTCCAATATTTAGAATATGTGTGGTATAAAATTTTCCAGTAATTGTTTTGAATGGACTTTCACCGCCATCTTCCGATTTTACCTTACCTTCAAAGGTTCCTTCTAGTACATTATTTTCTATTTTTGAGAATGTAACAGAAGTATTTTGCGCCAAGATTGAAATAAAGAATTCATCAGCTACCTTAAATCTAAAGTCAAAATTTCCATAATTTTCGCCTTCGTTAATAGGAATTCCATTATAACCCAATAGGTGTGGCCCCATTGTAGCTGTACTGTTGTTCGTAGATAATCTTACAAAATTTGCTGAGTTAAATAATGCAGTAACACCAGTATCTATCTTGTACGTTTTTCCATCTATAGAATATTCGATATATTCATTATTGCTACAGGTTGGGCATATTTTACATTCTTTTTTGCAGGAGCTGATGGCTAAAATAAATAACATTAGCAATGAACTAAATTTTATTTTTTTCATGTAGATATCTTTTTAAATTCTTGTAATTGATTTTATACTAAACTTTCCTGTTATTGTTTTGGCAGGCATACCTATATCTTCTTTAATAATGCCTTCAAAAGTTCCTTCTAATAAATTAGTTTCAATTTTTGTAAATGTTACTTTTGCTTTTGAGGTATTTCCAAGATTTCCATACGTTTTCCCATCAATGGTGAAAATTAATTTTATAGGGCTGAAAGCAGTGCCAGTGGTAATGCTAATATCTTGGCTATCTCCAATTTTTGCATCTATATTACCATCTGATAATCCCTGAAATTTTCCTGAAATAAATACGGCGCCAACATCATCGGTTTGTTTGTATGTTTTTCCATCAACGGTATATTCGATATACCCGCCACCAGAGGCTAAACTGTCCTTTTTGCAAGCTGTAAAAGAAATAAAAATGAACGCAGTAATGATAATGCTAAGTGCGTTTTTAATGTTGTTCGTTTTCATAAATGTTGTTTTGTTATTTAAATAGGAATTAGAAACAAGAGGAGCGTTTTGCAAATTTTAAACCATACGGCGATGTATTTACTACTTGATTACCATAAGCTGTAAGCGTATTGAAATTGCCATTCGTTGTCATTTGTCTGCTACCACAATTATCGGCAGTCCATACCCAAGCCAACCAACCAATTTTATATTGTTCGCATTTTTGCAAAGTAGTCGTTAAATCTAGCGTTAGCGTACAATTTCCGTTATTGTCGTCTTGCTTGTTGGCTACTTCGCCCAATACTATTGGCACATTCCAAGTAGATGCATCTTGCAATAAAGTAGTAATCGCTGCTGCAGTGCCAGCATACGAACTCCAATAGGCGTGTGCACTAAAAATCAAATTGTGCTTAGGGTCGTAGGTTTGCATTTCTGTGCAAATGGTTTTCCATACACTCAGGTGCTGCCCACAATCGCTAGCATCCAACATCAGCGGCATATTTAATCCTGCATTTCGTAAGTTTGTAATAATGGTTTTATACGTAGTTTTAAACGCATTTAATGCCGTTGCATTATTGCCATTCCAAAGTACATATCCTGCTTCGTTTAACGGATTTATGATTAGCCATTTTTGATATTTTATCAAGATGTTTTTTACGGCTGTTTGCGTGTACCAATTAGCCGTTGCAATCATCGAAGTGCCATTGTTATTGCACGTTTCATCGTGTAGTTCTACAATCGGAATCATCTTATTTTTAATACATCTACCGATAGCAGAATCTAATAACGCCAAGCTGCTATATGCTGGCCCAGAGTTGGTTTTATACCATACGATACGTACGGAATTTGCACCGCTTTTGGCTATTTCAGAAAATAGATTTTCGCTATTATTCCACCCCCAACTATAAGCCGCATAGTTTACGCCTTTAAGCATAATGGTGTCACCGCAAAAAGTTACGATGTTTCTCCCTTTTACGGTAATTGTGGCTGTGGTATTAATTGCAGGTGTTGTACTCGGTGTTGTGGTATTCGTACCTCCTCCTGTAGGAGTAATGTTTGTTGGCGTACATGCGGTAAATAGTGTTATTACTGCAAGCAATAAAGATGATTTTGCAAGTTTCATAGATGTTGTTTTAGAGTGTTAGTTATAGTTTAGATAATTCACCATAATAGTAAAAAGTATTGTTTGTGATAAGGTCTAAATAAAATCCTGATAGAATAACTCTTTGTTTTAGAAAAACTAAAAATAATCGTTCTTGATAAGAAGCATCGCCACGGTTAGCTTCCCTGTAATAATTAGTGTTTGCGCCAAAATACACGGTGTTTTTAAATGCAATTGTTCCTGTAGGTGGGATTTCTTGCATATTTAATTTGCTAGCGTCATTATTGAAAACAATATAAGACATTGGACTCTGCAATAAAGTGCCACTAGTATTCCGCAGCTCTATTTTGCCTTTAAGTTTTAAGTTATTTAAGTCCCAGTTTTTCTCTCTGATGTCTATTAAATTAGATTCATAAACAGGTCTTGTTCTGCCATATTTTCCATCAGCTATTACGGTTCTATTTATAGTGTCTATCTCTACAGCTAATGAATCTGTGGTAGTGTATAATTTGTCGTAAATATTAAAACGGGTAATGTTTATAGGAAAATTATTTGAGTTTGATGCGCCAACATGTATTATGTCTATTCTATTATTTGCAAATGAAAGTAATAGCTGCTGTTGTGCTTTATATCGAATCGAACTGCCATCTGTTTCTTGATAAAGACAATGAACGACATAATTTTTTAAATCAAAATATTCAACTGTCGTTTTTTCTTTTTTACATGCAGTTAGAGAAAAGAAGAGTAGCAATGCAATAAATGAGCCTTTTTTATTTAGGGACATAATTTTTTTTGTAAAGATGTTTGCAAACTCTTTTTAATGCAATACAATATTTTGTATTTTGTAACAAATGTAATTGTGTTTTTTATTGTAAATTATTGATTTTTAGCTATATACTATGAAAGATTTACGCGTTTCTCGATTGATTATTAGTTTAAATGAGGTTGAAATTGATATTGTATTATCTATTTTGAAAGAAAACAAACAGAAAACATATCTTTTATTATTTACAGCAATTGAGCAATTAAAAACTATATCGCTTACAAGAGAAGAAATCTATTTGCGCGTATATAAGAAAAAATGGAGTACAATTCTCGATGCAAATTTTAGAACAGATTTAAGCAGATTGGCAGATTTTATAGAAAATTGTTTAGTAGAAGATAGGTTACAAAAACGAATACTTACCGACAGAAAATTAAGAGCAGAAGAAAAACTTAATTTATTTGCTGATTTGAAATTAGCCAAAGAATTAGAAAAGGAATATGAGCAATCTTTAGCAGCTTATTCATATGATAGTATGTTCCAAAATCAATTAACAGAAAAGTTTGCAAACTATATAATAAAAAGCGCAAATAACATATCAGAGCGAAATATATTGATGGAACGTGTACATCACAATTATACAGTGCAGAGCCATCAACAACAAAATATAATGAACGCAAAGCGACATTATTATAAATGTATTCAGAATTATTATTTCAAACAAATAAATGGAAATTATTTAGAAGAAATAAATTTTGAAACACATAAAGATATTTTTGAAAATGAAAATGTACTGGAGGCAAAGTACTATTATTTACTAGGAATTGCAAACTTGAGATTGGATGTTTCATTTAATGAAAACGAACTGGTTTATTACCATCAATTAGAAAATATTGCACTACAATTATTGCAACAATCCACCACATTTCAGCCACAATTTGCAAGGGCTTACCATATTATTGCAACTAGGTACTCTATACTTGGCGATTTTGTAAAAGCTAATTTATACTATCAAGAATTACTTGATAAAACGCCACAAAAACACTGGGTGAATTATTCAATTTCAATTTTGAATTACATTACAAACCTTAGTAAGTTAAAGCAATTTGATAAAGCACTAGAATATCTTAAACTTTTAGAACATGAGTCGAAAAAAGATGAAAAACTAAAGTCAGATTACACAATCAGATTGCTGAGTTGCTATCTGTTTATGAATAATGCATCAGCTATTTTAACTACGATAGCCAACATAGATTACAATAGTTTACAACCATTTGAAAAAATATATTACCGATTATGCCAATGCAATGCCTACTTAATGCAAAAAGAATTTGAACTCGCTTACAACGAAATAAATAATTTATTGCGCTCTAAATTAATGCAAGAAATAGATGCAGATTATTTACCGGTAACAGAATTAAATAGTTTTTTGATAAACGCAATTTTTAAAAATGGTAAATTAAAATTAACTACTGCACAACTCCATCAATTTGAGCTTTTGCGCTTGAAACATGATACCATACAATTTCCATATCTGAAACATTACTCGCCTTATTTATGGTTAAAACAACAGCTCTCTTTGCTATAATTTTTATTTATATAAAATAATACGTATAAAAAGCTGTTTTTCACTTCTGTATAAAATACCTATTTGATTTTCAAAATAACCCAATGCACTTACGTGCAAATTGTCAAAATGCTTCTTCTTGCTTCTTTTTGTAACAATAATGCCCACTATTTTCTCTACAATTTTGAATTTGTGTATAAACGGATGTTTATAAATTCAGCTTGTTAATCAATCATTTGTACTGTTAATTCACATTCAATGCACATAGAATATGCAGATATGCACATTTTTTTACTTATTAACATATTGCTTAATGGTAAAAAGTGGCAATAAGTGGGAATTTGTGTAACTTTTCGTTTATTTTTGTCTATCATTCTTTTTAGTTAGCAAAATGAACGCATTAACAGGTCAATATGAAGTAAAAGTGGACGGCAAAGGCCGCCTTCGTATGCCTACTGACCTATTGCGACAAATCCCAGAAGATACTAACTCCAAATATGTCATCAATAAAGGATTAGACAACTGCTTGCGTTTGTATCCCATCGTACAATGGAATGCTATCACTGAAGAAATGAATAAAAATCTGAATTGGTTTAAATCCAATGAACGAGAATTTCTACGCTATTTCTACCAAGCGGCTACGCAAGTGGAATTAGACAGCAACGACAGAATTTTAATTCCTAAAAGATTGACAGATGCGGTAGGTATAAAAGATGAAGTAGTAATTCTTGCTTTTGGATATGTAATTGAAATTTGGAATAGTGATGTGTATTACGGCACCGTAGCTAAAGAACCGGAGAATTTTGCACAAATGGCAGATGAGATTTGGTCAAAAATAAACAGCAATAAATAGTTCTTTTAAAACAGTAAAAAATTACATGTATCATATTCCGGTAATGCTGAACGAATGTATAGAAGGGTTGCAAATAAAACCAGACGGAATTTATGTAGATGTAACATTTGGCGGCGGCGGACATTCCAATAAAATATTGGAACACTTAAATGAAAATGGAAAACTGTTTGCTTTTGATGTGGATGAAGATGCCAAACGAAACGTACCAAACGACGCTCGATTTACATTGATTCAAGCAAATTACAGATACTTAAAACGCTTTTTAAAATTGTACGGAGTAACAAAAGTACAGGGTATTATAGCCGATTTCGGAATTTCATCCCACCAAATTGATGAACCCTCCCGCGGCTTTGCTACCCGCTTCGATGCGCCTTTGGATATGCGCATGAATACCAAAGAAGGACAAAGCGCAAAAGATATCGTTAATAACTACTCTGCGGAGCAATTGCAAAATATCTTGGGTTTTTATGGTGAAGTAATTAACGCAAAAACTTTAGCCAATAAGATTGTTGAGCATCGAGCAATTCAACCTATTGAAACCACCAAAGATTTGGTAGAAGTATGCAAAACGGTAAGCAAAGGAATTGAAGTAAAATATTTATCTCAAGTATTTCAGGCCATACGAATAGAAGTAAATGATGAGTTGAATGCTATAAAAGATTTTTTACAACAAAGCGAAGAAGTATTAGAGAGCAACGGCAGATTGGTAATTATGAGTTACCATTCTTTGGAAGATAGATTGACTAAAAACTTTATGAAAAATGGTGTTTTTGAGGGTGAACCACAAAAAGATATTTTCGGAAAATTTGAACATCATCTTAAAGTAATTACCAAAAAGCCAATAGAAGCAAGTACCGCAGAATTGAAAATAAACTCAAGAGCACGAAGCGCAAAATTGAGAATAGCACAAAAAAAATAATGGCAGACAAGACAATAAATACAGTGGAATCAGAGAAAGAAGTGGAGCCAAAATCGCAAGGAAAGTTCCAACGCATTGTAGAAGGTGCTTTGCAACTATTCGGACTGGAAGATTTTATTTCTTATGCACAAGTGATGCATAATTTCTTCTTTGTGACCGCTATCGTGTTTATTGGCGTGCTTGAAATCTTTAATACACACCTTGCCGTCCGATTAAATAGAAGTATAAATAAAAAACAAGATATAATAAAAGAATTGCGCTGGGAATATATGAATGTGAAAACAGAAATGAACCAAAAAAGCAAACAATCAGAATTACAAAAAATAATAGAGCCTTATGGATTAAAATCATTACAAGAACCACCTAAAAAAATTGAAATAAACAAAGATGCTTTAGAATAAACAACAAATAATAATCTTGAATATAAAGTCCAACATATTATTCCGAATATATCTCATAGGAGCCTTGTGCACGCTATTTGGAGTAGCCGTGTTGGGAAAAGTATATTTAATTCAAACCGATAAAAAAAATAATTGGAAAGAACAAGCAGATAGCTCAACAACAAGATTCTTTGACGTAAGTGGCGAACGGGGAAACATTTACTCGGCGGATGACAAACTACTTGCTACTTCTGTACCATTTTTTGAATTGCACATCGACTTTGCTTCTAAGGCAATGACTAAAGAAATATTCGACCGAAATGTCGATTCATTGGCGTATTACATGTGGAAATATTTTAACCAAAATACAGAAGCAGGTTATCGTCAACAATTAAAAAAAGCAAGAAAAGAAAGACGCCGCTATTTTTCACTTGCGCCAAAAGTAAATTATATAGTATTAAATGAAATAAAAAAATGGCCACTTTTTAGAGAAGGGAAATTTAAAGGCGGATTGATAGTAGAAATGCATCAAGAGCGCACCAACCCTTATGGCTATTTAGCAAAACGAATTATCGGATTAAAACGCGATAATGCACAAAATATAGGATTAGAAGAGGCTGCAGATTCTATATTAAAAGGTATTAATGGAAAAGTATTAAAGCAAAAAATTGCTGGTGGTGAATGGGTGCCTATTAAGAGTGCTCGACAAATAGAACCTAAAGACGGATATGATATTGTTACTACTATAGACATAGGACTGCAAGATATTACAGAGTCCACATTACTGCAATCTGTTACTGCATACCAAGCTGATTTTGGCTGTGCAATATTAATGGAAGTAAAAACAGGTGCAATAAAAGCCATTGCAAACCTCGGCAGAATGGCAAATGGAGAATATGGGGAAGTTTATAACTATTCGTTGGGAATGAGTAACGAACCCGGCTCAGTATTCAAATTAGCAGGATATCTTTCTTTGTTTGACGATGGATTTATTACCCCAAAAGATTCAATAAATACCAATCATGCCAGCGCAGTTTTTGGTGGCCATATCCTTACGGATGATGGGCATAATACACAATATACATTCCTTACGCCAGACAAAGCATTTGCTATTTCTTCCAATGTGGCTATCGCTAATTGGCTAAATAAATATTATGGAAATAATAAAGACAAATTTTATAAAAAATTACAACAATTTAAACTTACTCAACTTACCGATGTAGGTATAAAAGGCGAACGAAATCCATTTATTAATAAACCTCAAAATTGGAGCGCAATGTCGTTAGCTTGGATAGGTCATGGTTATGAAGTGAAACTTACACCCTTACAAATATTAACATTTTATAATGCAGTCGCTAATGGTGGTACACACGTAAAACCTTACCTCATTCAACAAGTAGTGGATAATGGAAAAGTAATCAGAGATTACAAACCTCAATCGTCCACCGAAAAAATATGCAGCCCCGAAGCAGCCGCAATGGCTAAACAAATTATGCTACGCGTTACCGAAGATGAAAATGGAACCGGCAGAAGCATTAGAACACCACATTACAGAATTGCAGGCAAAACCGGAACAGCAAAAATGAGCTTTGACAACAAAGGATTTACCAATAAAAATTTGTCTTCTTTTGTAGGCTTCTTTCCGGCAGATAATCCGTTGTATTCCTGCATTGTTGTTGTTGGCGGCCCACAAGGATTGCTTACTACTGGTGGCGCAGTTTCAGCACCAATATTCCGAACTATGGCAGATAAAATTATTACATCTGATATAAAAACAATTAAAGCAATAAATAAAGACTCTGCTATTGCAAATAAACCGATACCGTTTGCAATTGGCACTAAAGACGAAATAAATGAAATTAATAACCGCTTCCGCATCAAATTCGATTTCAAACCTGAATGGGAATACGCATTTATGAAAAGTGATACCACAGGAAAGGTTTTTGTAGGACGCATGCCTATTGAAGACAAAACAGTACCGAATGTAAAAGGAATGCTTGCCGACGATGCCGTGGCATTATTAGAAAATAAAGGCTTAGTCGTGTCTTTCTATGGAAAAGGAAAAGTTTCCATGCAAACAATTCCGGCAGGTAGCACAATAGTAAAAGGAAGTATAATACAATTGATATTAAACTAATGAAGCAATTAAAAGAAATATTAAATACAGTGCAAACGATAAAAATAATCGGCGACACTGCTATTGCTATCTCTTTACTGCAATTAGACTCCCGAAAAGTAGCAACGGGAGATGTATTTTTTGCCGTAAAAGGCACTACTGTAGATGGACATACTTTTATTCCGAAGGTAATAGAACAAGGTGCAGCAGTGATTGTTTGCGAAGATTTACCACATACATTATCGCCGGATGTAGTATATATACAAGTGCAAGATGCCCGAAAAACTTCGGCAATCATGGCTTGCAATTATTTTAACCATCCCTCCAAAAAACTAAAACTGATAGGTGTAACTGGTACAAACGGCAAAACATCTATCGCTACTTTGCTTCATCAAATTTATACAGCTAAAGATTATAAATCAGGATTGCTTTCGACGATTGTAAATAAAATACATCACAAAGAAATTCCTTCCACACACACCACTCCCGACCCCATTGCCATCAATGCTTTATTGAATAAAATGGTTGAGGAACAGTGCGTATATGCTTTTATGGAAGTAAGCTCTCATGCAGCCGATCAAGATAGAATATTTGGGTTGCATTTTGTGGGCGCAATATTTACCAATATCACACACGACCATTTAGATTATCATAATACATTCCAAGATTATATCTACGCTAAAAAGAAATTTTTTGACCAACTGCCCGTAGGTGCTTTTGCTTTAACCAATATCGATGATAGAAGAGGTGAAGTAATGTTGCAAAATACGGCTGCAAAAAAATATACTTATGCCATAAAAAGTTTAGCAGATTACCGATTTAAAATTTTGGAAAATGCATTCTCCGGCTTAGTAATAGAATGTGATGGGATTGATGTGCATTTACAAATGACGGGAAGATTTAATGCGTATAATTTACTCGCAATTTATGCTACTTGCGTGCTGATGGGAATGCCTAAAGAAGAAGCTTTAAGTGCAATATCTATATTAAAAGGCGCAGAAGGTAGATTTGATGTTTTTGTTTCTTCTATAAATAAAAACGTAGGAATTATTGATTATGCGCACACGCCCGATGCTTTAAAAAATGTATTAGATACTATAAATGAAATACGCACACACAACGAAAATGTAATTACTGTAGTAGGCTGTGGAGGTAATAGAGATAAAGCAAAACGCCCTGATATGGCACATATCGCTAGTGAATTATCCAATAAAGTAATACTTACTTCTGATAATCCGAGAAACGAACAACCTGATGAAATTATAAAGGAAATGAAAGCAGGTGTGCCAGCACAAAACTACAATAAAGTATTGACCATTACAGACCGAAGAGAAGCTATACGTGTGGCTTGCAGCTTAGCTGCACCAAAAGACATTATTCTTTTAGCAGGAAAAGGTCATGAAAAATATCAAGAAATAAATGGGGTGAAAAATCCATTTGACGATAAAGCAATATTGCAAGAAACGTTTATAGAAATGAATAAATAAAATAGAGATGCTATACTACTTATTCAAATATTTACATGAAACGTTTGGAGTATCCGGCTCACGGTTATTCCAATACATTTCATTCCGTGCTTCGTTGGCAATTATCCTATCACTAATAATATCTATGCTTATTGGTCGCCGCGTTATCCGATGGCTGCGTAAAATGCAAATCGGTGAATCCGTGCGCGACTTAGGCTTGCAAGGGCAATTACAAAAAAAAGGAACACCTACGATGGGCGGCGTTATCATTATTGCAGCTATAGTTATTCCTACATTGCTATTTGCTCGTTTGGATAATGTATATGTTATCCTATTGCTCGTTTCTACTTTGTGGATGGGGGCTATCGGCTTTTTAGATGATTATATCAAAGTATTTAAAAAAGATAAAGAAGGCTTGCGTGGTATGTTTAAAATACTGGCACAAGTAGTATTAGGATTGGTGGTAGGTTGTGTGTTATATTTCCATCCATCTGTAAAGGTTAGAGATTTTGATAATGTCTTCGAATATCAAATTCAAAAAGATGGAACTATTGATTGGGATAATCCAATACAAGTATTCCCATCGGCGAATGCGATGTATGAAGGGAAAGGAATTATTGTAGGCGACAAATTTTTATCGCACGAAACAAAAGCTTTAAAAACAAACATCCCATTCTTAAAAGACAATTTATTGGATTACTCTTATTTTTTAAAACCATTCACCGATGATTATCAAAAATGGGGCTGGATAATTTTTATCCCATTTGTAATATTTGTAATTACGGCAGTTTCCAATGCCGCAAACCTTACAGATGGTATTGACGGTTTAGCAGCAGGCGTATCGGCAATAGTGCTGATAACCCTAGCAATATTTGCCTACATATCTGGTAACGTAAAAATTGCAGATTACCTCAATGTCTTATATATTCCCAACTCTGAAGAGGTAGTAATTGTTTGTGCTGCGCTTATTGGTGCTACTATAGGCTTTTTATGGTATAACGCTTTCCCGGCCACTGTATTTATGGGCGATACCGGTAGTTTGATGTTGGGCGGTGTAATTGCAACCGTGTCGCTCATTGTAAGAAAAGAATTATTGATTCCTGTATTGTGCGGTATTTTTTTAGTAGAAAATTTATCAGTGATGATACAGGTAAGTTATTTCAAATACACCAAACGAAAATTCGGAGAAGGAAGAAGAATATTTAAAATGTCGCCTTTACATCATCATTTCCAAAAAGAAGGGTACCATGAAGCAAAGATTGTTTTACGCTTCTGGATTGTAAGTATTCTTTTGGCAGTAATCACATTTGTAACCTTAAAAATCAGATAAAAAGTGGTAGAAAATATAGTCATATTGGGTAGTGGCGAAAGCGGTGTTGGTGCTGCAATTCTTGCAAAAAAGCAAGGAATGGAGGTGTTTGTTTCTGACTATGGAAAAATAAAACCTATTTATAAAGATGAATTATCTTCATTAGGAATTCCTTTCGAAGAAGGCATGCATTCAGAAGATATTATTTTGTCTGCTACAATCATTGTTAAAAGCCCAGGTATTGCAGATAAAACACCGATTGTAAAAAAAATAAAAGAAAAAAATATTCCCATCATTTCCGAAATAGAATTTGGATATAGATTTTCCAATGCTAAAATAATTGCTATTACCGGAACGAATGGAAAAACCACCACCACTTCTTTAATGTACCATATTTTAGAAAAAGCAGGATTAAACGTTGGCTTAGGTGGAAATATCGGAACGTCCTTCGCTCGCCAAGTTGCTGCGGGCGACAAGGATTTTTTTGTATTAGAAATCAGCAGTTTTCAATTAGATAATTGCATTACGTTTAAGCCTTACATTTCTATTTTGTGCAATATCACAGAAGATCATTTAGATAGATATGACTATACGTTTGAAAATTATATCCATTCAAAACTTAGCATTACCAAAAACCAAGACACATCAGACTTTTTTATTTTCTGTGATGATGATGCCGTGACAAAACAATATTTACATACAGTAAATCATCAAGTGCAAAAAATTCCATTCTCTTACTATCATGCAGTAGAAAACGGTGCATATATACAAAACGAACAATTAATTATCCAACTCAATAAAAACAACTTTACTATGCCAATCAGCGAACTATCTATCCACGGAATCCACAACTCGTACAACTCAATGGCTGCTGCTATCTCTGCAAAATTAGTCGGAGTACGCAACGAGAAAATCAGAGAGAGTTTAGAAGATTTCCAAAACCTTGAACACCGCCTGGAGTTTGTAGCCACCATCAAAGGAGTAGATTTCATTAACGATTCTAAAGCGACTAACGTAAATTCTACTTGGTATGCATTGGAATCTATGACAAAACCAACTGTATTGATTGCAGGTGGCGTAGATAAAGGTAATGATTATACGCTCATCAAAGATTTAGTGAATAACAGAGTAAAGGCTATTATCTGCCTAGGAAAAGATAATGAAAAACTTCATGCAGCTTTTGCTTCAGAAGTAGGCTATATTGTTGATGCACAAAGCATGAATCAGGCAGTACAAATGGCATATAATATTGCAGATAAAGGTGATGTTGTATTGTTGTCTCCTTGCTGCGCCAGCTTCGATTTGTTTGAGAATTACGAAGATAGAGGTAGACAATTTAAAAGAAATGTATTGAACCTATAAGCATTCACAAAGAAATCATCTTTCAAAAGAAATAAAATGATAGGTAGAATAGTAAATAACATCAAAGGCGATAAATACATCTGGTATGTAGTGCTAATACTGAGCGCATTCTCCTTGTTGTTGGTATATAGTTCTACGCGCTCATTGGCATATAGAGATGAGCAAGGCAATACAGAGTATTACTTGTTTAAGCATGGATTTATTTTAAGTGTAGGGCTATTTATTATTTATTTTATTCATAGAATAGACCACCGCTACTTTTCGCGCATTGCGCAAATGATGTTATTAATTTCAATTCCTTTATTGCTATATACAAAATTTTTTGGTGTGAAAATTAATGATGCCAGCCGTTGGATTCGAATTCCGGGCGGACTTACTTTTCAGTCTTCCGATTTTGCAAAACTCGCATTAATTATGTACACCGCTCGGATGTTGTCTAAAAAACAGGGCGTTATCAAAAACATGAAAGAAGTAACTGTTCATATTATGTTGCCTATTATTGTTATTTGCGGATTGATTATGTTGGATAATTTATCTTCCGCAGCTATTTTGTTTATGACTTGTATCGTGGTATTATTTATTGGTCGTGTAAGTACCAAATTTATTATGGCAATTATTGGTGGTGGTATAGTTATGGCAGGAATGATATTTGCCTATTCTTGGTTTCTTGTGAAAGACCACGGACGTGCAGATGTATGGATACAACGTATAAAAAGTTGGACAAATCCCGATGTGAGCTCAGACGATTATTACCAACAACGGCAAGCAAATATTGCTATAGCCAAAGGAGGATTGTTTCGTGTAGCTCCAGGCAAAAGTACTCAATGTAATTTTTTGCCCGATGCCTTTTCCGATTTTATTTATGCCACTTTAATTGAAGAATACGGGTTAATTGGCGGTGCATTTATCTTGTTTTTATACCTTCTTTTTATGTGGCGAATAATCATTTTGGTAAAAAATAGCCCACGTGCATTTGGAGCACTTATGGCAGTGGGCTTAGGTGTGAGTTTGGTGTTGCAAGCCATCATACACATGGGCGTAAATGTTCATCTATTACCCAATACCGGAATAACACTGCCATTTATAAGTTGGGGGGGATCTAGTATTTGGTTCAATGCATTTGCATTAGGCATAATTTTAAGCGTAAGCCGACATACAGAAGAAAAAGTACAAACGGCAATGCCAACAAAAAAAGAAAAACAAAAAGTAGTTGAAGAAATACATGGGTAGCTATTTATTTAAAAATACTAACCATACATAATAAAAATTAATATCAAATGAACCATCAACGATACATTATAGCTGGCGGCGGCACCGGAGGACATATCTTCCCCGCAATAGCTATTGCTGATGCGTTGAAACAACAGGCACCATCGTGCGAGATTTTATTTGTTGGTGCAGTTGGAAGAATGGAAATGGAAAAAGTACCTCAAGCAGGCTATAAAATAATTGGATTAGAAGTCGTAGGATTGCAAAGAAGCCTAACTCTGAAAAATTTGTTATTTCCATTCAAATTATTGAAGAGTTTATTTCAGGCATTTAATGTAGTACGCAATTTTAAACCCGATGCCTGCATTGGCGTTGGCGGATATGCCAGCGGACCTGTATTGTTTATAGCTGCACTTTTAGGTATTAAAATATTTATTCAAGAACAAAATTCTTATCCCGGAATTACTAATAAAATTTTAGCACACTTTGCAAAAAAGATTTTCGTAGCGTACGATAATTTGGATTTATTTTTTAATCCCCAAAAAATAATTTTGACAGGAAACCCCGTTAGAAATGATATTTCAATAGGATTACCTCCAAAACCTGAAGCAGTGAAGTTTTTTAATTTGTCTGAAAATAAAAAAACGATTTTAATAATTGGAGGAAGTTTGGGTGCGAGAACTATCAACGAGGCCATCGAAAATAGTTTGCATTTATTTGCTGAAAATAATATTCAGGTTTTATGGCAAACAGGTAAAATTTACTACGATGGAATTATCGAAAGAACAAAAAATATAAATACCACCCACGTAAAAATTCTTCAGTTTATAAGAGAAATGAATATGGCGTATAGCGCAGCAGATATTATTATTTCTCGTGCAGGAGCATTGTCAATTTCAGAATTGTGTATAGTAGCTAAACCAGCTATCTTTGTACCCTCCCCAAATGTGTCCGAAGACCATCAAACTAAAAATGCAATGGCATTGGTAACTAAAAATGCTGCGATTCTAGTGAAAGACAATGAAGCTAAAAATAAATTAGGTACGGTAGCGGTTGAATTATTATATAATGAACTGCAACAAAATAAATTGGCTGTAAATATCAAAAGCTTAGCTAAGCTAAATGCTGTAAATGATATAGTTACAGAAATCATCGCTCAATAAAACTAACGAATGACAGATTTATCAAACATACAACGAATATATTTTTTAGGCATCGGCGGTATAGGAATGAGTGCCCTGGCTCGCTTCTTTACTTTTCATGGTAAGCATGTTTCCGGCTATGATAAAACGCGCACTTCATTAACAGATGAGTTGGAAAAGGAAGGTATTTCTATTACTTTCGAAGATAAATTGGAAACATTAGATATAGCAGCAGAATTAATTATTTATACTCCAGCAATTCCTAAAGACCACCTCCAATTTAATTGGTATATTACACAGCACTATACACTGCTAAAACGTGCACAAGTATTGGGCTTGGTGGCAAATAGCATGTTTAATATTTCCATTGCAGGCTCGCATGGTAAAACTTCTACTTCTTCAATAACCGCACATATTTTAAAAACTGCAAACAAAAGCGTAGCCGCATTTTTAGGAGGTATATGTAACAATTTCAATTCAAATTTTATTGATGGAGATGAATATGCAATTGCGGAAGCAGATGAGTTTGATCGTTCCTTCTTAAACTTAGAACCTAATATTGCATTAATCACTTCCGTCGATACCGATCATTTGGATATATACGGAAATTTAGAAGCCATAGAAAATTCATTTCATCAATTTTGTAATAAGGTAAGACCAAACGGAATTTTAATTACAAATAATGCGGTTGCTGAAAAAATTCTAAATAAAAACGTTTCAAATTATCGTTACAGTTTATCCGATGTATCCTCCAATTATTATACACAAAACTTAAAAATTAATAATGGAGAATATACATTTGATATTGTGCACCCGAGTGGAGTTATTCAAAATATAAAATCATATTACGGCGGCAAACATAATATAGAAAATGCAGTAGGTGCTGCCGCAATAGCTTTAAATGTTGGTGTTTCGGAAGAGGATATAAAAAATGCTATCGCTACTTTTAAAGGCGTAAAACGTAGATTTGAAACACATGTTCGTAATGAAAAATTTGTTTATATCGATGATTACGCACATCATCCACGAGAATTAGATGCCACTATTTCGGCAGCAAGAGAATTGTATCCCAATAAAAAATTGACCGTAATTTTTCAACCACATCTATTTTCCCGAACTAAAGACCTATGCGACGAATTTGCTGCTTCTCTATCAAAAGTAGACGAACTTATTTTACTGGATATTTACCCCGCACGAGAAAAACCAATGCCTGGCGTGACAAGTGAAATTATATTGAATAAAGTATCAGTTGAAAACAAATGCATCTGTTCTAAAGACAACTTGATACAGTTTTTAGAAAGTAAAAATAATTTAGAAGTATTGTTAACAGTAGGTGCCGGCGATATAGATACCAAAGTAAATTCCATTATCCAATTATTAGAAAAAAGAAATTAATGAATAAAGCTACCCGAAATATTATAATTCGCCTTTCTATGTTGATAGGAATCGGGGCCTTTTTGTTTTTATTGATCGCCGGAAGTATAAATCGTTCTGATAAACGTGTAAAAAAAATATCTATTGCTATAGATGATTTAGAAGGAAATTATTTTGTAGAAAAAAATCAAATATTAGAAGTAGTACAAAATAATTTTACGGTAGAAGGGAAAAACCTTTCTGGAAAAAATTTAGAACATATAGAACAAGTGGTAGGTCAAATACCACAAGTAAAATATGCTAATGCATTTATCGATAATCAAGGGAATTTAAGTATTAAAGTTATTCAAAGAAGCCCACTGTTCAGAGTATATAACCAACAAGGACAATCTTTTTATGTAGATGAAAATGGAATAAAATTTCAGACAACAAATAATTATACCGCTAAAGTTCCTATAGTTACTGGTCTCATTGCCGAACAATGTGATTCTGCAAAAAGAGTAAGTAGTATTGTTTTAAAACAGGCATATAACATAATTCAAGACGTGAATAAAAATAAAGTGTGGCGGGCAATGATAGGACAGTACAACATTAATAATGCGGGACAGTTTGAGTTGATTCCGAGACTAGGAAGTAGCACTATATTATTGGGAGATAATTGTAATATTGAAAAAAAAATAAAACAATTAGATGTCTTTTATTTTGAGGTGCTGAGAAAGGTTGGTTGGGATTATTACAAGGTTATAAACATTATGTATAAAAATCAAGTAGTTTGTATCAAATAAAATTATGAAATATGCAAGTTGATAATGTAACAAAATCCGAGATGGAGATGAACTTAGCAAATCCTACAGAAAACATTGTATGTGCGATTGATATCGGCACTTCAAAAATTGCTGCATTAGTTGGCAGAAAGAATCAATTTGGAAAAATTGAAATCTTGGGTATCGGAAATTGCCCATCGTTTGGCGTACAACGTGGAGTAGTAGTAAATATTGCTAAAACAGTAGAGTCCATAAGAAAAGCAGTAGCAGATGCAGAACAGCAGTCCGGTGTAAAATTTAAACAAGTACACGTGGGTATTGCCGGACAGCACATCAAGAGTTTACAGCATCGTGGTATCCTTACACGTAATAATAATGAAACGTGGATTAGCTATGAAGATATTCAAAAGCTAAAAAATGAAATGTATAAATTGGCATTGCCTCCAGGGGATAAAATTTTACATGTATTGCCACAAGAATATATCGTAGATAATGAACCAGGAATTTATGGCGAACCTATAGGTATGATGGGCGTTCGATTAGAAGGTAATTTCCATATTATCACTGGAGCCATTGCGGCAATACAGAATATTGAACGTTGTGTTGTCACCGCTGGATTAGAAGTTGCAAGCATTGAATTAGAACCTTTGGCATCTGCAGATGCAGTATTAAGCAAAGAAGAATTGGAAGGCGGCGTATGCTTAGTAGATATCGGTGGAGGTACTACTGATATAGCTATCTTTGAAAATTTTGTAATCAGACATACTGCAGTAATTCCATTAGGTGGAAATACAATTACCGATGACTTAAAAGATTTTAAAATCTTAAAAGACCAAGCAGAGTCTTTGAAAAAGCAATATGGAAGTGCAATTCCTTTAGAAGAATTACGCAATAAACATGTCTCTATACAAGGTGAAGGCGCATCAAGAACAATTGGAAAAAATGAAGTAAATTTATTAGCGGTATCCAAAGTTATTTCCGCACGTATGCGCGAGATATTAGCACATGTGGCGTTCCAAATTAACTTGTCGAAATTTGAAAAGAAATTAATCGGCGGAATAGTACTAACCGGCGGTGGCTCTCAGTTACAACATTTAGCACGCTTGACGGAAACAGAAACAGGACAAAGCGCAAGATTAGGTTTCCCAAGAGAACATTTAGCATCAACTAAAATCCCTAATGTTGACAATCCAATCTATGCAACAGGTATCGGTTTGTTGATTAGAGGATTTAAGATAAGAGAAGAAGCAATCCTAAATGGACAAGAAGAAATGTTTGTTCCTAAAACAGTAAAAAGTGAAGAAATAGTAGTAAAAGATGAAGTGGTAGATACACTAATTCTAGAAAATGAAAGTTTCGATATTTCTACAAAAATTGAACATGAAAAAAGTGAATCTGAAGAGCTAATTGCTATACAGGGGCACGGAGTAGGACGAAAAGTGTCTTTGTTCTCTTCATTAAGCTCCAAGTTTGGAAGGTGGATGCAATCAGATATTGACGATTTTGAAAGTAAATAATAAACCATAAAAAACATAACATGGAATTTGAAATGTTTAGCGAAAATAACTCCATCATCAAAGTACTAGGTGTTGGCGGTGGCGGCTGTAATGCCGTAAATTATATGTATGAACAAGGCATACCCGGTGTAAACTTCGGAGTGTGTAATACAGACAAACAAGATTTACTGAAAAGCCCTGTTGCTTCAAAAATTCAATTAGGAACAAACTTATTGGAAGGGTTAGGGGCTGGCGCTGACCCCGAAGAAGGAAGACGTGCGGCACTTGAAGCAGAAGAAGAAATAAGAATGTATTTGTCTAACAATACCAAAATGGTGTTTGTGACGGCAGGTATGGGTGGCGGCACAGGCACAGGTGGCGCACCAATAGTTTCTAAAATTGCAAAAGAATTAGGAATACTCACGGTAGGAATTGTAACCATCCCTTTTTCTAATGAAGGAAAACCAAAACGAGATAAGGCAGAGCGGGGTATTCAAAATATGAAAGAAAATGTAGATGCACTTATTGTAATTTCTAACAATAAATTATATGACATTTATCCTGATTTAGATATTGACGAAGCATTCTCAAAAGCAGATGATATTTTGACTACAGCGGCAAAAGGAATAACAGAAATTATTACCAAACCGGGTAAAATAAATGTGGACTTTAACGATGTAAAACGCGTTATGTCTAATAGTGGTGTTGCTATCATCGGTATAGGTAAAGGAGCTGGTGAAAATAGGGCTGCTGATGCTATCAACGAAGCCATGAACTCCCCTTTATTAGAAGATGCTGATATCTATGGTGCAAAAGGTGTCGTGTTATATATAACCTATGGCAATGGCGTGAAAATGCGCGAATTGGATTTGATAACCGAGGCCATACAATCACAAACGCAAACGGATTGTGAAATTATTTGGGGGGTATGTAAAGATGAATCTTTAGAAGATGAAATCGCCATAACCTTAGTAGCTACCGGTTTTCAAACTGGCGAAGTGCAAAAAGAACGTAAGCAAATGCAACGCCAATTAGAGGAAAGAGTAGTTTATACTTTACAATCAAAACCAGCAGAAGCGACATCGCCGTCAGTAAAAAATACAACTACTACAACCCCTCCTCAGGTTGATGTTGTAAACAAAAAATTAGAAGATTCACAACATGAAATTGTAGGTGTAATAGGTGATACAACGCATCCAATAAATGCAGATGTTGAAGAAGCTACCCAAGCAGAGGCTCCAAAAGATACGTCGCATTCCGTGGAAAATAATCCCAATGAAATAGAATTTGAAATTAATCTTCCTTCAACTGATTCCGATATAAAAATTGTAGATAGACCACGCACACATTTTGGAAATGAATGGTCATATAGTAATGAAAAGCCATCACAGAATGAAACCCAATTTTCATTATTTGAAACGGAAGGGAAGGCATCAGCAGAGGTAGATAATCAAGACTTAGAACGAGATTTGATAAAAAAACGCATTACCTTGGATATGCAAAAACACCATATCAGCTTATATGAATTGGAAAAAGAACCGGCTTATAAACGTTATGGTATAGAATTGGATAACTCAGTTTCTTCCGAAGAGTCTAATTTTTCAAATTATATGATTTTCAACAATACAGAAGATCCTTCCAAAATTGAAATTCGCCCCAACGCTATGAAAGATATTACGTTAGACTGATAACCTATAAATATATTTGTTCCCCAATTAGGCTACACTGCAATGGTGTGGCTTTTTTTTTGAAATATTGTATAATTACATTTAATAAATTTACCAATAAGTCAGTCCGGTAACTGGTAAGAAAGGATATAACTGATAAGGGTAAAAATCTATATAAACTGATTATGACCAATGCATCTTACTTTGGCATTAACGTTTGCTATAAAATAAAAAGAGGCGTGATTTATCACACCTCTTGAATTTTACTAACCAAATAAAATCCGTATATACTTTTTGTACTTACTACTTAGTAGCTTTCTTAGCTGCTGTTTTTTTTGCTGGCGCTGCTGCCACTGCTTTTTTAGCTGGTGCGGCTACTTTTTTTGCAGGAATAGCTGCTGTTTTCTTTGCTGGCGCTGCTGCTTTGTTTGCTGGCGCTGCTGCTTTCTTAGTTGGCGCTGCTGCCTTTTTTGTCGGTGCTGGTGCTACTTTTTTTGCAGCTGCTTTCACGTCTTTTGCTACAGCAGCTACTTTTTTCTCAATTTTAGCTTCTGTTTTTTTGATATTACTATCTAATTTTGTTGCTGCTTTTTTTACATCTTTTTCTAGCTCAGCAGAAAATTTTTCTGCATTTTTTGTAAATGTAGATGCTGATTTCTTAGCTTTCTTACCACCTAAATTTACTTGCTCATTAATAAAATGAAACAACTTTTCAATTCTGAACTTTGTGTCGTCAATTGCATTTTCAGCTTCTGCTAATACGTTAGCACGTACTTTATCAATATCTACTATTTGTGTAATTCTACCTTTGATTTTCTCACCATATTCTTGCAAGTTTTCTTTTTGTCCTTCTACTTGCACTTTTACATCAGCAGTTAAATTTTGAATGTTTGATCTAACTTCATCAATTCTTGTGTTAAAATCATTTAATAAAGAATCAAACGCTTGCTGAAATTTTTTACTTGAATCCATTTTTTTTGTTTTTTGATGCTACAAAATTACATCTGTGTCGTTAATCGTGCATTATAGACGTATTAAGGATTTCTGAATTAATGGTATAATGATTTTAAATTTCTTCTGCTAAATTGCAAATTTCAGGTTAACAAAAATTGATTTTCATCAATATAATTCAATTAAAACCCAATTTTTGTTTTTTTATACTATTCTTATTTATTACTTCATAACGATTTGCGTTTATTATCCTATCTTTAGTCAAATTTTTTTTATGCTATTAGTAAATAAAGACATGGTAGTGAGTGTGCACTACGAATTAAAAGTGGATAATGACGGAGTGTTAGTAACTGCCGATAAATCACAACCTGAAACTCCATTGGTTTACATTCAAGGATTAGGAATGCTCTTGCCTGAGTTTGAATCTAACTTAGTAGGAAAAACAGTTGGCGATTCAGTGAGTTTTAAAATTGCACCTGAAAATGGATATGGTGTTCGCAATGAACAAGAAATTGTAAGTATTCCTATAGATAGTTTCAAAGATAATGAAGGTAATGTAGATACAAATTCTGTTCGTGTTGGAAATATTTTGCCTATGATGGATAATCAAGGGAATCAATTTCAAGGCATAGTGTGTGAAGTAACTCCAGATGTAGTCGTAATGGATTTCAATCATCCTATGGCTGGTAAGGAGTTAAATTTCTCAGTAACTATTGTTGAAGTGCGTCCTGCTACTGCAGATGAATTAGCTCATGGACATGTTCATGGACCAGGTGGACATCATCATTAAAGCGTATATTTTGAAATAGAAAGCCTGCTAGAGAAATCTAAGCAGGTTTTTTTAATTTAGAATTTGAAGCATTGCTTTTGCTTTTAATAAACATTCTTCATATTCACTTTCGGCATCACTTTCTGCTGTAATGGCGCTTCCTGCATAGATAGATAGGTACTTATTTTTTTTATGATACAAAATACTTCGTATTACTACATTAAAATCAAAATTTCCTTCAGGGGTAATATAGCCAATCGCTCCGGAATATAATCCACGTTTGAATGGTTCTAATTCTTCTATGAGCTGCATCGCCGCAATTTTTGGGGCGCCTGTCATACTTCCCATCGGAAAGGTTGCCTTTATTATCTCAGTAAATGTTTGCTCATCGCTAATAGTACAAGATATAGTAGATATCATCTGATGCACTTGCTCAAAGGTGTAAATGCCAAATAGTTCTTCTACTTTTACAGAGCCTGCGATAGCCACTTTAGATAAGTCATTACGCACTAAATCTACTATCATCACATTCTCGCTACGTTCTTTTTCATTGCTCAATAATTCATTTTTTAAATTGTTATCGAGATGAATATCTGCAATTCGCTTTCGGGTTCCTTTAATTGGTTGCGAAATAAGCTGATTGTTTTGTCGCTTTATAAATCGTTCTGGGCTGGAGCATAACAAATAATGCTCTTTACTTTTGTAAAAAGAAGCAAAAGGCGCTTTAGACACATCGTTTAGTTTCTGAAATGTGCTTATTGGTTCTATCTCGGCATCGGTGGCATAATATTCCTGACAGAAATTCATCTCATAAATATCGCCATTGCGTATGTGCGATTTAATTTTTTCTACAGTGGCAATATATTCCTTTTTTGTTTTTCTTTTTTGTATAGATACTTTGGTAGTACCCATGTTTTTAAGTGTTTTCGCTTGCGATAAGAGTTGTGAGAATTCAGCAATGTGTGCATCATCTGTTACACCAATCTCTATGCTGTTTGTATAAAATTTGAAGATAAATTTAGGAATAAAAAACTGGAGTAATGGAAATGCTAAAGCATTTCTTTTTTGTACAACTTTCAGGTTTTCTATTTCATTTTTTAAATCATAACTTAAATATCCAAATATCCAATCTTTGTGCCGTTGCTGAAAATCTTGAAATTTAGATAAGCCATTATTGTTTTCACAAAATATTTCAATGGCGTCTATAGCTACAATGCTATTTATAGAAGCGTGCGGATAGTTGGGGTAATTATTAGAATCTAAGAGACAGAAATGAGATACCTTTTCAGAAAGATAAAGCAAGTGTAACTTAAATACTTCAATATCATTTACTGCATACGGATAGAATGTTCGCATTCCAAAATCTTATGGTACAATAGGCATTATGCCAATAAATCAGTCGAGTTCATATCAATTAGCTGCTCTCTCCCAGGTCCATTTGATACCATTGTTACTTTGGTATTAAGGTAGGTTTCTAAATAGGCAACATATTGTTTTAGTTCGGTAGGTATTGCTTTTTCAGATCCAATATTTCCCCAACTTTTAAAATAAATGGTAGTCGGATTTATTGTTCTGTTCACCATGTCGTATGGAAGGTCTTTTGTTTCCTTGCCATCATATTTGTAGTGTGTACAAACGCCAAACTCATCAAATGCATTTAATATATCTGCTTTAGTGATAATTAATTTAGTTACCCCATTGATGATGCACGCATAATTTAATGCCGGTAAATCAATCCAACCACAGCGGCGCGGACGGCCTGTTGTTGCGCCAAACTCTCCACCTTCTTTGCGTAATTTCTCTCCTATTTCATCTTCTAATTCAGAAGGGAATGGGCCACCACCTACTCTTGTACAATAGGCTTTTGTAATGCCGATTACGTCACCGATATGCTTCGGCGAAATACCCAATCCAGTGCATACTGCCGCTGAAATGGTATTTGATGAAGTAACAAAAGGATACGTTCCAAAGTCAATATCTAACATGGAACCTTGTGCCCCTTCGGCTAATATTTTTTTTCCTTTTTTCAAGGATTCATTGATAAAATAAACGGACTCTACTTGTTTTAATTCTTTTAACTTATCTATAGCTTCAAACCAAGCATCTTCCATTTCTTGCAATTCATAATCGTGGTTGTAGATTTGTAGTAACTGGAGATGTTTTGCTTTTAATAATTCGTATTTTACAATAAAATCCTCTTCTAAAATATCACCGATACGCAAGCCATTTCTTCCGGTTTTGTCCATATAGGTCGGGCCTATTCCTTTTAAGGTAGAGCCAATTTTTGAAGTCCCTTTGGAAGCTTCGGAAGCTGCGTCTAAAATTTTGTGGGTCGGCAAAATTAAATTTGCTCGTTTAGAAATAATTAAACGCTCTTGTACAGGAATACCAATTGCTGTTAGTCCTTCAATTTCTTTTACTAAGGTAATCGGGTCTATTACCACGCCATTGCCGATGTAGTTTATTTTTCCATTTCTGAAAATTCCCGACGGAATAGTATGTAATACATGTTTCTGTCCGTCAATATATAAAGTGTGTCCGGCATTTGGACCGCCCTGAAAACGGGCAATGATGTCATATTTGTCCGCCAAATAATCTACAATTTTCCCTTTTCCTTCGTCGCCCCATTGTAAGCCTAAAATTACGTCAACTAGCATATTATTTTTTACTTTAGATAGATGTGAAATAGATGTTGGATAAAGGTAAAAATTTATACGCAGTTTTTGTAATTAAAGAATTATTAGCTTATTCGTAAAATTTAATATCATATATAAATCTTACAATTTCTGCTTAAAAGGGATAAGTTTTTAGATATTCTTTCTGCAAAACTACGTTCTTGTGAATATAAGCAAACTATTCTTAAATTTAGGTAAAAAATCTATGCTTACAAATTTTTGGTTATGGCTCGCTATCGTATTTAATTTGTTTACCAATGCGGGCTTTAAATATGCATCTATGGCAGATGGAAACCCTAAGAAAAAATGGACTATATTTTCTGTGTCCTTGGTATTTGGTTTTTTAAATTCTATCTGTTTTACGGAAGCACTAAAGGATGTACCATTAAATATTGCAAGTGCTGTATTTTTCTCACTCACAATTATTAGCCTCACATTAGTTTCATATTATCTTTTTAATGAGCAAATAAGTCCATTACACTTAACAGGTGTTTTTGTTATTGCAGCAGGAGTAATTATGGTGAATCTTTAAGATTATTTTTGTTTCTTAGGTTTGATGCGAACTAAATCGATGTATAGTTCTTTTTCTTTGTAATAATAGTCTTTCAAAATCTTTAGCCGTTGTTCAAAATTTTTAAAATTTTTGTTGCTTTTAGTAGTCCAAAGACATTCGGCAAGTGCTAGCATTCTCGGTAATGCCTGATAATCTAAAGCATCTTCATTTTTTATGTAAGTAGTAAACAAGCAAGCCTGCCCGCCAAGTATATGTTTTAGTACACTGCTGTCTTTTATTTTTCCCACAGGATTAAAGGAATAGGCTTTGCTCAAGGGTAAAAAAGTCATACTAAATTCCATTTTCTCATCCACCCAATCTTGATAATAATCTAATGAACAATATTGACGCGTAGCCATGATTACAGCTGTGTTTTTGGCAGCAGCATTTAGCCCGTTTTTCTCACTTTTATAACTCAATAAAATTTCATTCGCAGTAATAAGTTTATCATTCCCAATTATTTTTTTGTTTTTTCGCTGTAAATACGCAAGCGTGGAGTCATCGGTAATTGCATTGCCAATCTGTAAAAATGTACCCGGAAATATTGCTGTTATTTCATCAGCTAATTGCTTATTTTTTACAAGCATACTGTCCGAAGTTGCATAAGGGAAATAGATTTCCGGTATTACATTTATAAATCGCTCTTGCGCATATTTTACAATGTCTATAGCTTGCTCTGTCGTGTAACTGCTTGCCGTATCTGTCTTTGTGATATTGTTTTTTAAAATAATACTATTTTTTTCGTTGTTCGTTAATTGCCAATGAAATTGATTCATTTTTAATTTCGACATGATATCTAAATATTTTTTTACAACAGAAATATCAAAAAAATGATGCACAACATCTAATTGAAAACCACGGAAACTATAGGTTGGTGCATCTTTAATTTCAGCACAAGAAATTTGCTTAGTACTGTTATTTCTAAATATTTGCAAAAGACTTTGCACACCGTAATACAAACCTGCATTGCCTTTTGAAGTAATGGTAATAGCATTAGGCGTAATCGAAAGTGTATAGTTTTCTGCAAATATATCTCCAGCTGTTGCCGGTGCTACTAAGTTTAAGGTAATTGTTGTTTTTGCATAAGGTACTATAGGTATTTTTTTTGCAATTACAGAATCGGAAAGTAGTTTCTGTATGCGCTTGGTAGCATCATCACCACGGGTAATTTTTATGTCAAATCCATTGGAATAGGAAAAAACACCTTCTTTTGTTTCAATAGCATTTGGCATCGGAATAATAGAATAACCTGCGATTGAATTAAACGGAATTAATAAAATAAATAAATAGAAAAAGACCAAGTGCCGTATGTTCATTTACTGTGTTTTTTGATTCTTGTTTTCGCAATTTGATTTATTGCAATTTCCATATAAAGTAAGCGAGTGGCTTTTTATAGTTTGTTGAAATAAATCTCCAGCACTACTTTTTACTAAATGCAATCTAGGATCGCAAAATTCAAATACCTTACCACAATCTACACAGATAAGATGGTCGTGATTGCGGTTGCCATAAGATTTTTCATACATTGCATGGTTTTGTCCAAATTGATGCTTAGTTACCAAATCGCATTGTACTAATACATCTAATGTGTTATATACAGTAGCTCGGCTAACATTGAAGTTGTTATTTTTCATTTGTAAATACAATTCTTCTGCATCGAAATGGTCTTCCCGATTGTATATCTCTTCTAAAATAGAAAAGCGTTCGGGTGTTTTGCGCTGTTTGTTTCTTTCTAAATAGGTAGAAAAAATATGCTTTACTTCATTAAATAGTTTATTGTCAATAGCCATCAATACAAATTTACAAAATTTGTTGGTTTAGAAGCATTAATTAAGATAGTTTAATAAAGTATGTATTTGTCGAAGTAATTCTAAGTTTGTTTATGATATTGGTATTACCATAATCTACTTCAATCCAGAAGAAACAATTTTTTTGTATTTTTTAGTAAAAGAAGAAGTTTTTTGAAAACGGCATTTTTACCCAACAATCCTACCCGATTCAATAATTTTTATCTTTCGTACAATAAAACAAAATTCCTGCTATATTTCTATAACATCTCCTAAATGTTATTAAATTTACATCACCATTGATACCCGTAAAATAACAGAAGTTGGAACCTACAAATGTAAAAGACCCGGAGTATTACCACAAAGTGGTAGATTGTCAGTATGCTTGTCCGGCACACACTCCGGTGCCGGAATATATTCGTCTTATTGCACAAGAGAAGTATGCCGAATCTTATATGGTGAATTGGGATGCGAATGTATTTCCCGGAATTTTGGGCCGTACTTGCGATCGGCCATGCGAACCGGCATGCCGGCGAGGCAGATTAAAAGAGGAAGAACCCGTTGCTATTTGCCGGCTCAAGCGAGTTGCCGCCGATTTTAAAGGAGATATCAGCAATCTATTGCCCATAGCACCAACACAAAAAAATGGAAAAAAAATTGCACTTATAGGTGCTGGTCCATCTTCACTTACCGTTGCCCGAGATTTGGCAGTTGTAGGATATGAAATTCACCTGTATGATGATCAAAAGAAAGGCGGAGGAATGATGCGTAGTGAAATCCCCATTTTTAGGTTGCCTGAAGAGGTATTGGATGAAGAAGTCAACCAAGTTTTAGCATTAGGCGTGCATACACAATTCAACACTTATATCAGTAGTTTAAAAGAAATACTCCAAAAAGAATACGATGCTATTTTTATTGGTACTGGAGCACCCAAAGGCAGAGATTTAAAACTTCCCGGACGCGAGGAAGGGAATGCCAATATTCACATCGGAATTGTATGGCTGGCAAATGTAACATTCGAACATACTACCAAAATAGGAGAGAAGGTAATTGTATTAGGTGGTGGAAATACCGCTATGGATTGCTGCCGTACTGCACGCCGCTTAGGGGGCAAAGACGTAAAAGTAGTAGTACGAAGCCCGCGCAGTGAAATGAAAGCGAGCCCATGGGAAATTGAAGATGCCGGGCATGAAGATATTCCGATTATTGATAACCATGTACCCAAGAGCTTTGTCCTACAAAACGGAAAATTAATCGGAATGAATTTTGAAAAAGTGCACGCCGTTTATGATGAGAAAGGAAATAGAAATTTAGTAGCAAGTGGCGAACCTGAAGTATTTATTGAAGCAGATGATGTGCTTATCGCAGTAGGCCAAGAGAATAGCTTCCCTTGGATAGAAAGAGATTTAGGTATAGAATTTAATAAAAATGGAATTCCAGAGGTAGATGCTATAACTTTTCAGTCTGGTATTCCTAAGGTTTTCTTTGGTGGCGACTCCGCATTTGGCCCTAAAAATATTATTACTTCTGTAGCACATGGACATGAAGCTGCAATTTCTATCGATTTATTTTGCCAACAAAAAAACGTAAAAGAACGCCCTGCTCCATTTACCAATTTACATAGTGTAAAAATGGGAATACACGAATGGGCTTATGATAGTATTGTATCCAACGATGATAGATTTGCAGTGCCACAAGTGCCCAAGGCAAAAGCCTTACAAAATTTTAAACAAGAAGTAGAGTTGGGATACAACCTTCCAACAGGATTTAAAGAAGCGGAACGCTGCTTAAATTGCGATATGCAAACTGCATTCGATTTTACTAAGTGTATAGAATGTGATGCCTGCATGGATGTATGCCCAACAAACTGTATTACTTTTACTGCTAATGGTGCGGAAGAAGACCTCCGGCAAAGACTTAAAGCACCTTCGTTAAATACAGACCAAAGTTTATTGATTTCGGAAAATTTAGCTACAGGGAAAATTATGGTAAAAGATGAAGATGTATGTTTGCATTGTGGATTATGCGCCGAACGATGCCCCACCGCAGCATGGGATATGCAGAAATATTTATATATAACCAGTAAAGCAGGATCATGTCATTAAATATAAATTCAACAGCAATAAAAATAAATGATTTTACGGTGCGTTTTGCCAATGTAAATGGTACAGGCTCAGCAAGTGCCAACTTGATGTTTGCAAAATCTATTTTTAGAATGGGAGTACCAGCAACGCCCAAAAATATTTTCCCTTCTAACATACAAGGGTTACCCACTTGGTACGATGTACGCATAAGCGAAAAAGGCTATTTAGGCAGAAAAGACAGCGTAGATTTATTGGTGTGTATGAACCCGCAAAGTATGTTGAGTGATATAGCTTCTGTAAATAGTGGAGGATATTTTTTGTATGATAATACCAAACCGCTGCATAAAGATTATATACGCGATGATATCCAATATATTCCTATTCCGCTAACAGATATATGCAATAAAGAATATACAGATCCTCGCCAAAGACAATTATTTAAAAATATCATTTACGTTGGCGCATTATCTACTTTGTTGAATATAGAATTTGAAGTTTTAGAAAACTTAGTAAAAGAACAATTTAAAGGCAAAGAAAAATTAGTAACACCCAATGTACATGCATTGCAATTAGGCATAAATTACGTAAAAGAAAATTTTGAATACCCCTTAAATATCAGAGTAGAGCGCAGGGATTTAATAAAAGATAAAATTTTGATGAATGGTAATAAAGCAGGAGGATTGGGCGCAGTGTACGGTGGTGCAACTGTTGTATCATGGTATCCAATTACCCCCTCTACTTCCTTTGTCGAGTCGTTTGAAAAATATGCGGAGAAATATAGAGTAGATGCACTTACTGGAAAAAAGAATTTTGCCATTGTGCAAGCAGAAGATGAATTAGCGGCAATAGGAATGGCAATAGGCGCAAACTGGAACGGCGCTCGTTCTTTTACCGCAACAAGTGGTCCGGGGCTATCGTTGATGAATGAATTTTTAGGCTTAGCTTATTATGCTGAAATTCCCGTAGTATTGGTAGATGTTCAACGCTCTGGTCCATCAACAGGGATGCCGACTCGTACACAGCAATCCGATTTGCTGATGGCTGCTTATGCTTCGCATGGCGATACCAAACAAGTATTTTTGATTCCGGCTACTCCGGCAGAATGTTTTGAAATGACTGCCGAAGCATTTGAGTTAGCAGAGTATTTACAAACCCCAATAATGATTATGAGTGATTTAGACTTAGGGATGAATGACCATATATCACCTCCATTAAAATGGGATAATACTAAAAAATACAACAGAGGAAAAGTGCTAAATGCGGAGCAGTTAGAAAAACTACAACGCTTCGGTCGTTATTTAGATGTAGATAATGACGGAATCCCATTCCGTACTTTGCCCGGTACGCACCCTACCAAAGGTGCTTATTTTACTAGAGGTTCATCGCATGATGAGTATGCAATTTACTCCGAAGATTCTCCAACTTACATTCGGGTTGTTGATAGGTTATTGAAAAAATTTGAAACCGCAAAAGAAGCTGTTCCGATACCTTATTTTTATCCTTCTAAAGTTAAAAGTAACATAGGATTAATTTTCTTCGGAACTACAACACCATCTGCCGAAGAAGCTATGGATATTTTAATAGAACAGCGTATAAATGTAGATGCTATGCGGTTAAAAGCATTTCCATTTAATAAAGCAGTGGAGCAGTTTATTGAAACACACGATATTGTTTTTGTGATTGAACAAAATAGAGATGCACAAATGCGAACGCTATTAATCAATGAATTAGAAATAAACCCTAAGAAATTAAAAAAAATATTGAACTATGACGGCAAACCTATAACTGCTGATTTTATTGTAAATAATATTTTACAACAATTGCCTAAAACCTATTTGCCCAACATAAAATAATATTGCCATGACCTATATAAAATCGATATTTGCCCATCCTGATTTACCCAAAAACAAACTAGGATATACCCGAAAATATTATGAAGGCGCCTTGTCCACCTTGTGCGCCGGCTGCGGCCACGACTCTATAAGTGCGGCAATTGTAGAAGCCTGCTGGAAGATGGACATTGAACCCCATAAAGTAGCGAAGCTTTCGGGTATCGGTTGTTCTTCCAAAACGCCTACCTATTTTTTAAGTAACTCTCATGGGTTTAATTCTGTGCATGGGCGTATGCCGTCATTAGCTACCGGAGCCAATCTTGCCAATAAAGATTTGATTTATTTAGGGGTGTCAGGTGATGGAGATTCCGCATCCATTGGAATGGGGCAGTTTGCCCACGTCATTCGCAGAAATTTAAACATGACTTATATAGTGATGAATAACGGCTGCTATGGATTAACGAAAGGTCAGGACTCTGCCACGGCGGATGAAGGCTCACAGAATAAGGCCGGACATATCAATATGTTTCACGGAATTGATTTATGTTCTTTGGCAATAGAATTAGGGGCAACATTTGTAGCGCAAAGTTTTAGCGGAGATAAAGATCAACTTATTCCACTGATACAAGCAGCCATATCGCATCATGGATTTGCATTACTAAATGTACTGTCGCCGTGTGTTACTTTTAATAATAATGTAGGCTCTACAAAATCTTATGATTATGTACGCCATCATGTGGAGGCTACCGGAACGGTAGATTTTGTTCCTTCGATGAATGAAATTACTACGGTGTACACTGATGATGAAACAAAAATGGTGGAAATTCACGATGGCTCTTGGCTGCGACTGCATAAGATTGCGCAAGCTTGGAATCCAGATGATAAATTATCGGCAATTAATGCATTAAAACAATCGCATATCGATAATGAGATTTTGACAGGATTATTATACATGGATGTAGAAAGCAAAGATTTGCATCAATTGCTACATACTTCTGATACACCGTTGAATACGATGAATGAATTGGTATTGTGTCCCGGTGAAGAAATATTGAATACCATAAACAAGGGTTTTCGGTAATAAATAGTGAGACGTATTTTTTAAAATTATAATACATAACGAATGTTAAAGTAATATGTTAACGGAGTTCTAAGTATGTTTTTTTTAAAAATAATCGTACATTCAGTTTACTAAAAAGCTATTTTATGAAAAAATACTACATGCTGTTTATGGCAGTACTTTTTGCGTTGACCTCTTGCAAGAAAGAAAAAATCAATACAGATAATTATGAATACTCCGGTGCATTAGGAGATATTATACAAATTATTAGCGAAAATAATTATACACCCACACAAGTACAGGCATTGCTCCCATCTGAGATTTCGTCATTCGTACATTTAAAATACAATACCACCGTTTATACTATAGAATATAAATCACAAAATAATAATGGCGATACCGTAAAAGCGAGCGGTATTATTATTGTACCACAAGTGGATAGTTTTGCTATTCCATTAAGCAGCTACCAGCATGGTACTACATTGAAAAAAAGTGATGCCCCATCTATAAGAAAGGGCTCTGAATATTTATTAAATTTAGCAGCTTCTTGTGATAAAGGAATTGTTTCTTGTGTGCCCGATTATTTAGGATTAGGCACAGGAGATGGATTACATTTATATTTGAACCCAAGAGAAGAAGCCAATTCGGTGCGCGATATTTTACGTGCTGCCAGAAAATTAGTAAAACAAAAACATAATGCCGTACTAAATGGGCAAGTGGTATTGTTTGGCTACTCACAAGGTGGACACGCCACTATGGCGGCACAACGACAATTGGAATTAGAAAACCCGAAAGAGTTTAAGTTAACTGCTTCGGCACCGATGGCTGGGCCTTATGCGCTAAGTCGTACGTCGCAATTCGATTTAATTTTTGATTCACTGTATTATCCGAATCCATTTTATTTGCCGTATGTAGCGGTAAGTTTATTCAATTCTTATCCGGGAATTTATCATTCTTACAGCCAAATATTTAAAGCACCTTACGACTCTTTAGTGCCTGCAATTATAGATGGCTATCATTCTGCTGGATATGCCAATAGTAAGTTTCCTAATTTTGTAAGTAATATGATAATTGATTCGGTAAAAGCAGCCATAAAAAGCAATCCACAGTATCCTATCCGATTAGCATTGAGGGGCTTTGATTTGGTAGATGATTGGACACCTACTACACCTATGCGCTTATACCACTGCCACGGAGACGATAATGTATTTTTTGATAATGCCACGTATGCCGATTCTGTTTTTCGTGCAAGAGGTGCAACGATAGAATTAATAGATATGGGTAATTCAGACCATACAGATTGTGCGCCCCCATCGTTATTGTTAGGAAGCACTTGGTTGTCCACTTTTTTTAGATATGACAAGATAAAATAAGGATTTTATTTAAAAGTAAAATAAATTGAGTTGCTCTTTGAGTAAGTTGAATTTATAATTTTGTACATACATAATTCATTATACTAAAATATATAGGCAAATGGCATTACCAAGCGTTTTTAAAGAAGAAATTGTTCAAGAATTAATAGATAGAATTAATAAACTGACCCCTCAAACACAACCATTGTGGGGTACTATGGACGTAGCAAAAATGCTGGCGCATTGCTGTATCACATACGAGTATATTTTTGAGGAACGACATGATAAACCTAATTTTTTCATGAAGCTGATGTTAAAAGCATTTGTAAAGAATACAGTTATTAATGAAATCCCGTACAAACATAATGAGCGCACAGGGCCTGCTTTCTTAATTACGAATGAAAGAGATTTTGAAAAAGAAAAAACACGTTTGGTAAATTATATCAATAGAGTAGCGGAAAAAGGCATATCATTTTTTGAAGGCAAAAAATCAAACTCTTTTGATGAATTAAATATTGCTGAATGGAATAATATGATGTATAAACATCTTGACCACCATTTGAAACAGTTTGGCGTTTGATAAATAATGGTACTAAACCTGCGCAAGTATGCAGTATAGCTTTGTGCGGCTGCGTACTTGTGAACTATATAATTACCCCGGCTCTCGCAAGTTTAGCGTAGCGTAACTTGTGAGGATAAATAAAGCAAGTTTGCAACTTGCTACTGCAAAACGTCCATATAAAATATAAAAATAATATCTTTATATTATGAGCAGAGGTTATAAGTTTCAGAATCCGGAAGGGTTGTATTTCATAAGTTTTGCTACAGTTGGATGGATAGATGTTTTTACAAGGACGATCTACAAGGATATCGTAGTAGAAAGCATAAAGTATTGTCAAAAAGAAAAAGGATTAAATTTATATGCTTGGGTAATTATGACTAATCATATACATTTTATAGCAGAAGCAAGAGAAGGATATTTGATGCAGCATATTATTAGAGATTTTAAAAGACATACGAGTAAACAGCTACTCAAGGCAATTGCAGAAAATCAGGAGGAATCCAGAAAAGAATGGATGCTGGCAATTTTTAAGAATGCGGGCGAATATAACATTAATAATAAAAACTATCAATTTTGGAGACAAGATAATCAACCAATTGAGATTTGGACAACATCTGTAGTGAAACAAAAATTGGATTATTTACATGCCAATCCTGTACATGCCGGATTTGTAGAAAAAGAAGAAGAATATTTATACAGTAGTGCGAGGGATTATCACGGAACAGGAAAAGGATTGATTGAAATATTGTTATTGTGTTGTTTGCCAAGTTATAAACTTGGCTGACTTATACTCACAAGTTACGCAAGCCAATGCTGAAGCTAGGCATTGCTAAACTTGCGAGAGCCGGGGGAGAGCCGGGGCAACGCTTATTGCTTAGCCGCATACTTGCGCCAGTTGGGGACCACATTACCTATTTCACAGACCCAAGCTACAACACAACTTTCGGATTTAATAATACATCGTCCACTGCCTTGTTTATACGTGCAAAGCTCTATTTGCAGTAGCAGCCAAAGCAGCTTCTTTTATCGCTTCGGTATAGGTTGGATGCGCATGAGAAATTCTGCCTATATCTTCTGCGCTGGCACGAAATTCCATGGCTACTACTGCTTCTGCAATCATATCAGCAGCACGTGCGCCTATCATGTGTACGCCTAAAATTTCATCAGTGTTCGCATCTGCCAATATTTTCACTAACCCATCAATATCCATACTTGCTCTAGCTCTGCCTAAAGCACGCATCGGAAAAGAACCCACTTTATAGGCTATACCTTTTTCTTTTAATTGATTTTCTGTTTGTCCAACCGCAGCCACTTCGGGCCAAGTATAAACCACGCCCGGAATTAAATTGTAGTTGATATGAGGCTTTTGTCCGGCAATGGTTTCTGCCACAAATACACCTTCTTCTTCTGCCTTATGTGCTAACATTGCTCCTTGTATCACATCTCCGATAGCATAAATGCCTTCTACACTAGTTTGTAAATGTGCATCTACCGGAATTTGCTTGCGTTCATTGAGCGTAATTCCAATATTTTCCAAGCCTAAATTATCGGTATATGGTCTTCTTCCAATTGCCACTAAACAGTAATCTGCATCAATTTTTATTTCTTGTTCTTTTTTATCTAATGCTGTAACCGTAACGGAATCACCATTGTTTATTGCACCAGTTACTTTATGAGATAAATAAAACTTAACGCCTAATTTTTTCAAACTACGTTGTAATTCTTTTCCTAAATCATCATCCATCGTCGGGATTATTTTATCCATAAATTCTACTACGGAAACTTGCGTGCCTAATCGCTGATATACAGAACCCAACTCTAATCCGATAACGCCGCCGCCGATAATCACCATGGATTTTGGTAATTCGGATAATGCCAATGCTTCTGTGGAGGTGATTATTCTTTTTTTATCAATAGGTAAAAATGGTAAGGTAGATGGTTTAGAACCAGTAGCAATAATTGTTTTTGACGTTTCAATTTGTTCCTCTGCTCCGTCTTGTTTTTTGATAGAAATAACGTTTTTATTTACAAATGTACCATGACCTTGATAAACCGTCACTTTGTTTTTTTTCATTAAATAATCGATGCCACCGCAAGTGGTTTCTACTACTTTGGCTTTGCGCGATATCATTTGTGTAAAATTAACTGCTGCACCATTAATGTCAATTCCATGTTCTTTAAAGGTGCTTAGTGCATTGTGATAATGCTCCGAAGAATCTAGCAATGCTTTTGATGGAATGCAACCTACATTTAAGCAAGTGCCGCCCAAGGTATTATATTTTTCTATTAATGCGGTATTAAAACCTAATTGTGCGCAACGAATTGCAGCAACGTATCCGCCTGGTCCGCTGCCTATAATGGTGATGTCGTGTTTGTTCATTTTTTTTGTATTTAAACTTTATTCAGATTTGTTGTTATAGCTTTTTTAATACTACAACTAATTACCTAATTCTATTTCTACAACTCCAATAATGTTTTTACCGGATCGCTAGCGAACAGCATTTTCTCCGGATTTTCTAATAAATCTTTTACCATTACCAAAAAACCAACACTTTCTTTTCCATCTACAATTCTATGGTCGTAAGATAATGCCAAATACATCATTGGTCGTATTTCTACTTTTCCATTGATTGCCATAGGTCTATCTTGAATTTTATGCATTCCTAAAATAGCACTTTGCGGTTGATTGATAATTGGTGTTGACATCAACGAACCAAATACGCCACCATTCGTAATGGTAAAGGTACCGCCTTCCATATCTTCTAAGGTCAAGTTGCCATCTCTACCTAATAAAGCCAAGCGTTTAATATCTTTTTCAATTTCTGCAAAAGATAGACTTTCTGCATTTCTAATTACGGGAACAACTAATCCCTTTGGTGTAGAAACGGCGATAGAAATATCTACGAAATCGTGATAGATAATATTTTCATCGTCGATATAGGCATTGATAGCTGGATATTTTTGTAAGGCAATGGCACACGCTTTGGTAAAGAAAGACATAAATCCTAATCCGATTCCTTTTTGTTCTTCAAACGATTTTTTGTATTGTGCACGAATTTCATGTATGCGTGTCATGTCCACTTCATTAAATGTTGTGAGCATGGCTGTTTGATTTTTTACTGCTACTAATCTGCGTGAAATAGTTTTACGAATACGTGTCATTTTCTCTACTCTTTCGCTGCGCGAAAAGTCCGCAGTCGACGGTCGATAGTCGATAGTTTCTTTCACAACTTCTACTTTCTTTTCTATTGTCTGTTGACTATTGACTATTGATTTCAACGCATCTTCTTTAGTAATTCTTCCATCCACACCTGTTCCTTTTACTTCAGAAGCTTCGATGCCTTTTTCGTCTAATATTTTTTTGGCTGCCGGCGATGGTGTTCCAGTTGCGTAATTAGTTTGGATATTGGATATTTGAGATTTCAGATTTTCATCTACGGAAACTTTAACTTCTTCTTTTTTCTGTGAATTGTCGTCGGTTTGCTTTTTAACTTCTTCAGTCGTCTGTGGTTTAACTGCATCAGTATCTATGTAAGCTACTAAGCCACCAATTTTTATATCATCGCCTTCTTTAGCTGCAAATGAAATTACACCTGCTGCTTCTGACGGCATTTCAAAAGTTGCTTTGTCAGATTCAAACTCTGCAAGCGGCTGATCTAATTTCACATAATCCCCTTCTTTTACTAACCAAGAAGATAGGGTTACTTCTGTAACGGACTCTCCGATAGATGGTACTTTTATTTCTACTTTTGCCATGTTGTATTTTTATAGATTCATATTAAATAACAGATTTTTGCTTTACACGAATGATGATGACGTTTATCCAAATGCCAATTCCACCAAAGCTTTCTGTTCCTTTTCATGTATTTTATGAAACCCTGTCGCTGGTGATGCGGCTTGCGGTCGTGCAATGCATTGCATGTATTTCATTTTGCTATAATTTAATAATAAAAAGCTGTAAGCACCCATATTTATAGGCTCTTCTTGCACCCAATGATAAGTAGCTTTACTGTATTTTTTTATAATTGCATCTATCTGTTTGTCTGCTACTGGATAAAGTTGCTCTAAACGTACTATTGCAACGTCAGTTCTGTTGTCGGTTTCTTTTTTTGCCAATAAATCATAATAGATTTTACCACTACAGAATAATACTTTTTTTACAGAATTTGCTTCTTGTGTGTTGTCGTCGTCTATTACTTCTTGGAATTTTCCCTCGTAAATTTTAGAAATTGGATCTACACATTTTGGATGCCGCAACAAGGATTTTGGCGACATATTCACCATTGGTTTTCTAAATGGCCATGCTAATTGACGGCGTATGGCATGGAAAAAATTTGCTGGAGATGAAATATTGGTCACTATTATATTATACTCTCCACAAAGCTGTAAAAATCGTTCTAAACGGGCAGAGCTATGTTCTGGCCCTGCGCCTTCATATCCGTGAGGTAATAACATCACAAGTCCGCTTTGGTGATTCCATTTTGTTTCGCTGGATGCAATAAATTGGTCTATGATTATTTGCGCACCATTATTAAAATCTCCAAACTGCGCCTCCCAAATAGTTAATGGTGCAGGTGAAGGAAGAGAGTAACCATATTCAAATCCAAGAACGCCATATTCTGATAAATGAGAATTGTAAATATGGAATTTCCCTTGGCTGCTACCTTCAGCAATTTTAGCTAGGCGGTTATATTCATTACCTGTTTCTTCATCATACAAGCAAGCATGCCGATGGGAGAATGTACCTCGTTTTACATCTTCTCCACTTAATCGAACATCTTTTCCATCTAGTAATATAGAACCATACGCCAATAATTCAGCGGCAGCCCAATCTACAGTATTGTTTTCACGCATCAATACTCGTCGCTGTTCTAAATATTGGTGTATCTTTTTTAATGGATGAAATCCTTCTGGAACACTTATTAAAGCTTTTATTAATTTTACTAAATCCTCTTTACTAATTTTCGTTTCCGGAGAACTGTCGAAATCCTCGGCTGTTGCTTTTCTAAGTGCATTCCAAGCCAGTTCTGTAGATTGTGGTTTGTATTTTTTTTCTTGCTGTTTGTAATTATTTAAACGAGCTTGCAATTCAGACCAAAACTCCTCTTCCATTTTTTTTGCCAATTCTGCTTCTGCTACGCCCCAATCGTAAAGCTTTTTTTGATACAAATCTCGCACGCCGATATGCTCCTTGATGATTTGATACATCTGAGGTTGTGTATAAGAAGGATCATCGCCTTCGTTATGCCCCCATTTTCTGTAGCAGACCATATCTACAAATACATCTTTATTAAAACGTTGTCGATATTCTGCTGCTAATTCAGAAACGTAAGTTACACACTCTACATCATCGCCATTTACATGAAATACAGGACACTGTAAGGTAGAAGCAATAGACGTACAATAATTGGAAGAGCGAGCATCATCAAAGTCGGTGGTAAATCCGATTTGATTATTGATGACAAAATGGATGGTACCACCAACGGTATAGCCTTTTAGTGATTCCATTTGCAATACCTCATATACAATTCCTTGTCCGGCTAAAGCAGAATCGCCATGAATAGTGATAGGAAGGATTTTATCGTAGTCGGAGTTATACACGGCATCTGCTTTTGCTCTGCAATAGCCTTGAACTACGGGGTTTACTGCTTCTAAATGAGATGGATTGGGAAGTAATTTTACGTACACCTCTTTTCCGTCCATAGTGTCGTATTGGGAAAGATATCCGAGATGGTATTTTACGTCTCCTGTGCCTGATGATAAATCATCAGGTGCAATTCCTTCAAATTCAGAGAAAATTTGTTCGTATGTTTTGCCTACTATATTACATAAAACATTTAATCGACCACGGTGTGCCATACCTATAGCTACTTCTTCCACACCATGATTGGCTGCCACATTAATCATAGCATCTAAAGCTGGAATGGTAGATTCGCCACCTTCTAATGAGAATCGTTTTTGCCCGATATATTTTGTTCCTAAGAATCGTTCTAAAACCTCTCCGTCATTCAATTTTGAGAGAATTCGCTTCTTTTTTTCTATAGGATGTTCGTAAGCAATATAACCATGTTCTATTTGCTCCCGAAGCCATGCACGTTCATCTCGGTCTAACACATAGTTGTATTCCCAACCTATGGTGCGGCAGTATATTTTTTGGAGACGTTCAATAATTGTGCGTAAAGAAGCCTTTCCGATTCCTATTTCCTTCCCTGCATAAAATTCAGTATCTAAGTCGGCTTCTTCTAAGCCAAAGAAGTGCAAGTCTAAGTCGGCGTGTCTGTCTTTTCGGGGACGCAACGGATTAGTGGTAGCCACTAAATGTCCTTTATTTCTATAACCGGAAATAAGTTTAAGCACTTTAAACTCTTTAGGAGATACCGTACCAATTATTGTTGTATCGGATGTGCCGGTGATTCCTTTGCCGTTTTCTCCAAATTTGTAAGCTAAATCAAAGCCGGCAAAGAATTTCTTCCATTCTGGGTCTACTGCATTCTTATCTTTTAAATAATCTTGATATAATGCATCAATATACGAGGGGTGGGCATTGGATAGGATGGATAAGTCTTCCATATTAATATATTATTTCGAGTTGCAAATATCGTGCTTTTAAAGACAAAATGGTCATTAAAAACCGTTATTTTATTACTGTAAATCAAAATATTGTTAGAAAAGTTTACAATTAACCTAAAATTCACTTTTGAAATAATAAACATTTGATTACCTTTGCATTCTCAAATTTAATAAAATGGCACATCATAAGTCGGCAAAAAAGAGAATTAGACAAACAGTAAAACGCAGATTGGAAAACCGTTATTATGGTAAGACCACTAGAAATGCATTGCGTAAATTTTTAGCTTTATCTGATAAGAATGAAGCAGAGAAATCAATGTCATCTGTAGTGGCAATGGTAGATAAATTGGCAAAAAGAAACCAAATTCATAAAAACAAGGCTGGTCATTTAAAATCAGAAGTGATGCGTCATTTGAATGCGTTGAAAAAATAATTTCAACTTTTTATGGAAAATAAATGGTTGGTGTATCTCAATGATACACCAATTTTATTTTATGTTTATAGAATCGAAGTTAACCATCAAATTGTGGGCAGAGGAAGACCGGCCGAGAGAGAAATTGCAATTAAAAGGCAGGCATACGCTAACAGATGCTGAATTATTGGCCATAATTATTGGCTCAGGAAATGCGGAATCATCTGCTGTGGAATTATCTCGACAAATTTTAGCATCGGTAAATAATGATTTATATGAATTGGGTAAAAAACCATTAGATTTCTTATTGCAATTTAAAGGAATAGGAGAAGCTAAAGCAATTTCTATTGCCGCTGCCTTAGAATTGGGTCGTCGTCGGTCGTTGGCAGAAAATAAACCATATGAAAAAATTATCTCCAGCAAATCTGTTTTTGAAATTATGTCTCCCGTGTTATCAGATTTGCCACATGAAGAATTTTGGATTATTTGTCTAAATAGAAGTTGTCGTTATATTTCTAAAAATAAAATTAGTAGCGGAGGGATATCCGGAACAGTAGCGGATACAAAACTTATTTTTAGCATCGCTATAAAAGAATTAGCGAGTAGTATTATACTGTGTCATAATCACCCATCAGGAAACTTAAATCCTAGTGAGCAGGATATCCACTTAACAAAATCTTTGACAGCAGCTGGAAAGTTATTGGATATTCCGGTATTGGACCATATCATTATTGCACATAATAACTATTATAGTCTTATCGAAAATGACATGTTTAGATAATATTAAATATTTATATTACAATATATAATATGTTGTGTTTTTTACGCTAAAATTAAGCTATATCTCCTCCCGAATTACCGTTTCAATGCTCGGTACGGATTTTAATTTTGCAATTAATTTATTGACCTGGTCATTGTCTTTCACAAATACTTTTATTACGCCTTCAAATATTCCTTCATTGGTTTCTATCGACATGGATTGCATATTTAATTTCATATCGCCAGATATAATTGTCGTTAGTTTATTTATAAATCCAATGTCGTCAAACCCTGTGAGTTTTATTGCCGTTAAGAATGTCGGGGTTGATTTAGAAGCCCAGCGTGTTTTTATAATTCGATAACCATATTTGGAAGCTAAATTTATAACGTTGGGGCAGCCGGTTCTATGTATTTTTATTACACCATTTATCGAAATAAAACCTATGACATCATCGCCAGGAATGGCATTGCAGCATTTTGCAAATTCATACGGAAATTGCGACGACTCATCGAATATAACCAACTCAGCATTTTTGGGAATGTCGCTTTCCTCCGTGTTATTCTGCAAAGTTGTTTTCTCTTCTTCTTTGGGTTTGACAATTTTTTCTGGTTTTACAATTTCTAAGTTTCCACCTACTGTATTTAGTTGTTTTATGTCAGAAAGATTAATGCCATTAGTAGCAATGGTGTAATACATATCCAGCGAACTGGGCATCTTAAAAAAGCTGGTAAGCAATGAAATATTTTCATTGGAGAAATTTGCTTTTAATTGGCTTAGTTTTCGTTCTAAAATTTCTTTTCCATTTTCGGCAATTTTTCTTTTTTCCTCCCGCAGCGAGTTTTTTATTTTTGATTTTGCCCGTGAGGTAGTTACAATACTCAGCCAGTCTTCATTGGGTTTTTGCTTGCGCGAGGTGATGATTTCTACTTGGTCGCCATTTTTCAACACATGGCTAATAGGCATGAGTTTGTTATTGACTTTTGCGCCTATACAAGTATCACCCACATTGGTATGTACGGTATAAGCAAAATCGAGTGCTGTAGCACCTGCCGGTAGTATTTTTAACTCGCCTTTAGGGGTGAAAATGTAAATTTCTTTTTGGTATAATTGAAGTTTGAAATCGTTAATAAATTCTACTGGATTTACATCCGGGTTTTTTAAATATTCACGTACCTGCATCAGCCAGCTTTCTATTGCTTCTTCGGAGCTGTTTACTGGTTTAAATTTGTTTTCTTTGTATTTGTAATGCGCAGCTAAGCCTTTCTCCGCCACTTCATCCATACGCTCGGTACGTATCTGTACTTCTACCCATTGCCCGCCTGGGCCCATTACGGTGGTGTGCAACGATTCGTAGCCATTTCCCTTTGGATGTGAAATCCAGTCGCGCATTCGGTTGGGCTGCGGAGAATATTTATCGGTAACAATAGAATATGCCCGCCAGCAATCTTCTTTTTCCTTTTCTTGTGTAGAATCTAAAATTACACGAATGGCAAATTTATCGTAAACATCATCAAATTCTACTTCTTTTTTACGCATTTTATTCCAAATAGAAAATATGGATTTTGGACGGCCAAAGACTCTTGCCTTCAACCCCGATTTATCCATTTCTTCTTGCAGCGGACGTACAAAATCATTAATATATTTGGTGCGGTCTTTTTTAGTAGATTCAAGTGCTTTTGCTATATCCTTATACTTTTCTGTATCGGTATATTTCATTGCCAAATCCTCTAATTCACTTTTTATGGAATACAATCCTAATCGATGCGATAATGGTGCGTATAGATAAATGGTTTCAGAGGCAATTTTTAATTGGTTTTTACGGCTCTGTCCATCTAGTGTGCGCATATTGTGCAGGCGGTCGGCTATTTTTATTAAAATCACCCGAATGTCGTCACTCAGCGTAAGTAAAATTTTTCTATAATTTTCTGCTTGTATGGATTCTGTTTGGTGAGATATTTTACTGATTTTTGTTAGCCCGTCAATTATTTTGGCAGCAGTATTTCCAAATTCTCTTCGTATATCTTCTAAAGATAAATCGGTATCTTCAACGGTATCATGTAGTAAAGCACAAATGATAGATGTGGTACCTAAGCCCATGTCGCCGGCAACGATTTTTGCTACGGCTAATGGATGATGTATGTAGGGTTCACCGCTTTTGCGGCGCATATGTTTGTGTGCATCTAATGCAATTTCAAAGGCATGGCGAATGCGCTTGTCATCGCCCTTTTTCATTTTCGGACGTGCCACCCGCAATAATTGCCGGTAATCTTTTATTATCGCTTGCTTTTCCGCTTCTACATTTACTTCCATCAATTACAATATAGATATTTTGCCACTAAAAAGAAAAAAGTTCAGGTGAAATGCCTGAACTTTTTATTAATTTTCAAAGTAGTATTATTTTTTATTTGCTGCATATTCCTCATTCATACCTTTCAGTACTACGCTGGTAATGTCATTTGCAGGGTTGACAAATAAAATATTTATAGTTTCTCTGGAGTAAGGAAAGATATAAGTATAAGCACCATTCGCATTGTATTTCTTTAGATATTCTACAATTTTCTCTTGCAGTAAAAGATTAAAATCATGCGTTTCTTTCATAAACTGTGCTTCCATCATTTGTTTACGCTCTTCTATTTTTTGTTGTTTTTCTTGCAGTTTTTGTTGTGCAGCCATGCCTTCTTCCTCTGTCATGGTTTGCGCTTTTTGTACAAATGAATTGTATTCTGTTTGGAAAGCACTCAAACTTCTACCTAATTCTGCTTCCATCGTTTTTTGGCGAGCCTCTAAGGCTAATTTCCCAGTTTTAAAATACGCATAGTTAGTTTGGAATGAATCAATGTCGATATATGCAATTTGAGGAACTGTAACCGATTTGCCGTTTGTATTGATTACTTGTGGCGCAGCTAAACCGCCGGGTTTGGAATTAAAATGTAGGTAAAATAAAACACCTACTAACACAAAAAGAATAGCATTTAACGCTAAGGATAGATTTTTCATCAAGAATATTTTTTAAATAAAGAATAGTAAAAAAGGGGAGAAAATGTATTATTTATACGCACTTCCTCTTTTTCAGCGACAAAGATAGCAATATTTTATAATTGCTTAATTTTCAGATTGCCGATTTCTCAAATTATTTGTATCTTTGCACCCCATTAAGTGGTATTGCG
>CAZXRF010000019.1:0-55582 GCA_964642875.1 uncultured Chitinophagales bacterium
TAAAAGGCACAGAAATAAAATTGACTACTAAAGAGAATGAATTGCTACGTTTGTTTTTTGAAAAGAAAAATCAAATATTGGAACGAGAATTAGCTCTAAAACACGTTTGGCAAGATGATAGCTATTTCACTGCAAGAAGCATGGATGTTTTTATTTCAAAAATCAGAAAATACTTAAAAGAGGACGAACGCCTGCAAATATTAAATATTCACGGACAAGGCTATAAGTTGGTAGAGAACGAAATGGCTGGATAATTTAATCGTAATAGATTAAATTAAAAAATAACCCAGGTGAATATTAAATCACCTGAGTTATTAATTTTATATACGTTTTTATTCCTTCTTCTATTTCTTTTATAAAAATAAATTCATCGGCGGTGTGGGAGCGTTCTGATTTACCGGGGCCAATTTTCACACTTGGTATTTTCAACAAAGTTTGGTCGGATAGGGTAGAAGATCCAAAAGTTTCGATGCCTAATTTTTCGGCAGCGCGTACTAAAGCATGGTCTTTATCTATTTGAGATGGCTGCAAGCGCGTAGAGCGAACTTTAATTTCAGCTTTTACATTATCATGTAAAATTTCTAAAATTTGATCAGAAGTATATTCCGGTATGGTGCGTACATCTACGGTATATCGGCAAATATCGGGGATTACATTGTGTTGTGTGCCCGCATTTATCATGCTTACCGTCATCTTCACCGGGCCCAAAATCGGATTTATTTTTTTGAATTGATAATTTTGAAACCATTGTACATCTACCATCGCTAAGTAGATGGCATTCACCCCTTCGTTGCGTGCCGCATGTCCGGCTTTGCCTTTCACCTCGCCGTCAATTACCAATAATCCTTTTTCGGCAATTGCCATTTTCATTTCCGTAGGCTCTCCTACAATGGCAAATTCACAGGCAGTGGTAACCTCTTCAATAAGCTCAATTCCATTTTTACCTGAGATTTCTTCTTCGGCAGTAGCTGCAAAAATTAGATTGTATTTTAAGTCTTCTTTGTCGTAGAAATGTAGAAAAGTAGCTAGTAAAGAGACCAAAGAAGCACCGGCATCGTTACTGCCTAACCCAAATAATTTATCTTCTTCAACGGTAGCAGAAAATGGATCGCGCACCCAACCATTTACCGGCTTTACGGTGTCAATGTGGGAATTGAGTAAAATGGTAGGTTTTAAAAAATTAAAATGTTTGTTTTTAATCCAAGTATTATTTTGTTTGGTATCAAAAGCTATTTTTTTAGATTTTAAAAACTTGCGGATAACTTCTGCGGCTTTATCTTCCTCCTTGCTGAAAGACGTAGTATTTATCAGCTTTTGTAGCACTTCAATACATTGCGTTTGTATGTCGTCTTGGATTTTTGTCATTTTATCTTTTGGTGAATACTGTCCCAATTTTAGCATTTTCATTTACTATAGAAAGTGCATTTTTGGCGTGGCACAAGATAACTTTTTCTACGTTGTTTTCCAATGCATTTATTATATTCTGTACTTTTGGTAACATTCCGTCTGTAATGACTTGTTTCTCTTTGAGTTGTTCCACTTGTGCTATGTTGAGCGTTGGAATTATACTGTTGTCATCTTCAATATTTTCTAATAATCCAGCCTTTTCAAAGCAATATAGAAAGGTTACATTTTTTATTTTTGATAATTCAATGGCAATAGATGAGGCAACAGAATCGGCGTTAGTATTCAATAAATTTCCATTTCCATCATGTGTAATTGGAGCAATTATAGGTGTAATATTTTGCTGTAAAAGGCTTATTAAAAAGGCTGTGTTTACGTTGTCAATATCCCCAACAAATCCATAATCTATAGTCGGATGTGTGCGCTTATGTGCAGCAATGATATTGGCATCTGCACCACACAATCCGATGGCATTGCAGTTTTGGGCTTGTAATGTTGCTACGATATTTTTGCTTATCCATCCAGCATATACCATCGTTACTACTTCCAATGTTTTTTCATCGGTAATGCGTCTGCCGTCTATCATTTTAGTTTCAATACCTAAGGTTTTGCTAAGTTGCGTGGCTATTTTTCCGCCGCCGTGAATTAAAATTTTAGGCACATTTATTTTAGCAAAATCTTTTAAGAAAGCATTTAATGCTGCGGCATCATCTATGATGTTTCCACCAATTTTTATAATAATGATATTATTCAATGTAAGCGTTTGAACACTAAAATACTATTCCCTTTTTGTAATTTTAAAAATAGTATGTTATTCTATGTTCAATATTTTGTAGTTACTGTTTTTTATCGATTTTCTATGGTTCTTAATCGCATATACCAATCTAATTGCATTTCTACAATTAATGGAAAATCGGCATCATTTAAGTACGTGATTTGGTAATTATCGCCATTAGTTACCGTTTTACAATTTAATTCATTAGAAAAATTAGTATTGTAACCAATTGTTTGAGTGAGTAATACTGGATTTCCAAATACCGATTTAATGTCGTTTTTTTTGTCAGTATATATTTCAATGGCTTCATTTTTATTCAAAGCGTTGAACATTTTTTTGCTTAATACAACATTGCACAAATTATTGTTATCGGAGGTGTTGTCTGAAAAATAATTAGCAATCCCATCGGCACTATCTATTAATTTGTAGTTCAAATTTAGCGAGCCGTTTAACTTCGTCGGACCATTTATTTGCCAATCTAAAAATAAGTCTTTAGCGTTGTTTTTTACTTCCACTTCTAACGTATAGCTGCTGCCATCACGCCTTACATCGTAAATTAATTTTGTTCCTTTTTTTACCAACTCTTTAGGTGAGATTGCAAAACAAGATGATATTGAAATTGATATAATAAAAAATATTTGTATATACACCATCATAATACAAAATTTATATTCTAAAGTTAATTAGAAATTTGATATAAATCAAGTATTTAGGATAAGATTTAACTATGCCTTTAAATATGAAATTAATTCATCTAATTATATCGATTCTAAAATGTTTTTTAATACCACTTGTGCGGCAAACTCTCGGTTTGCTGCTTCTTTTATCACTAGGGAATAATTGGAATCTAGTACATCATCGGCTACTTCTACATTACGTCTGGTAGGTAAGCAGTGCATGAATTTTGCATTGTTTGTCAATTGCATTTTTTTGTCTGTAATCATCCAATCTTCGTGTGCGCCTAATATTTTGCCATAATCAGTAAAAGAACTCCAATTTTTAGCATAAATAAAATCCGCATTTTCAAAAGCCTCTTCTTGATTGTAAATAATAGGTGCATTTCCTGAAAAACGTTTGTCTAATTCATATCCCTTAGGGTGAGTAATTACAAATTCGACATCGGATTTATTCATCCATTCGGCAAATGAATTGGAAACACATTGCGGTAAAGCTCTAATATGTGGCGCCCAACTCAATACTACTTTCGGTCGTTTTTTTTCGGTATGCTCCCGAATGGTTATTAAATCCGTTAATGATTGCAGCGGATGTACTGTCGCCGATTCCATATTTACGACAGGCACATTTACATTTTCTAAAAATTTATGTAGCACAAACTCGGAGTAATCTCTTTTTTTGTCGGTCAATGTAGGAAATGCACGAATACCAATGATGTCGGCATATTCAGCAATGACGGCAGCGCCTTCTTTTATATGTTCAGCTGTGGTGCCGTTCATAATTGCGCCATCTTCGTATTCCATCTGCCAGCTATCTTGTCCTAAATTTAGGACTATCGTATTCATGCCTAAATTTTGTGCTGCTTTTTGTGTAGAAATTCGAGTGCGCAAACTAGAATTTAAAAACAATAATACCATTGTTTTATTTTCGCCTAATTTTTTATTTGCAAATCGATTTTGTTTTATGGCAATGGCTTGCTGTGCCAGTAATTCCGGGCTTTCTACGTCATGTACATTTAAGAAATGTTTCATTTAAGGATTTTTTTTACTGCATTTAAAAATAAGTCAGCGGCGTCTTTAGTAATATTCATTGTCGGCAATAAACGCAATGTGTTAGGTTGGTTTGCATTGCCGGTAAATATTTTATGTTCGTGTATCAATTTATCGCGTAATTCTTTTATTGCAAATTCAAATTCTACGCCAATCATCAATCCTTTTCCACGTACTTCTTTTACCTGCGGCAATGCTTTGCATTGTTCTATCAGGTAGTTTCCAATAGCAATTGTATTTTCTATTAACAGCTCTTTTTCAATAATTTCTAAAACGGCTAATGCTGCTGCACATGCCAAAGGAGAGCCGCCAAAGGTAGTGCCCAACATACCATATTTTGCTGCGTATTTTGGATGTATTAGTATGCCGCCGATAGGAAATCCGTTGCCCATTCCTTTTGCCACCGTTATAATATCGGGTTGTACTTCTGCTAATTGGTGCGCGAAAAATTTTCCACTTCTTCCGTAGCCGCATTGTACTTCATCTGCGATGAACAATGCATCGTTAGAAGTGCATAATTGTTGTATCAATTTCAAGAATGGAGTAGTCGGTTCGTAAATTCCATTTACGCCTTGTATGGGTTCTATGATTACTGCACAAATTTCATTTTTCTCAAATGCATTCTTTAAAGCGTCTTCGTCATTTAAGTCTATAAAAATAACGTGACGGTCGTCATTAATTGGCGGCTTTATTTTTGGGTTGTCTGTAACGGCTACTGCGCCTGCAGTTCGTCCATGAAATGCTCCTTTAAAGGCGATTATTTTTTTTCTGTTGTTGTGGAATGAGGCTACTTTTAAGGCATTTTCATTGGCTTCCGCACCACTGTTTACCAAAAATAATTGATAGTCATTATACCCTGAAAGTTGACCTAATTTATCGGCAAGTTGTTGTTGTATCTCTAAATGTACAGAATTGGAGTAAAAGGATAATTGATGAAGTTGTTGTTCTAGCCTTTTTATGTAATGTGGATGTGCATGCCCGATAGAAATTACGGCATGTCCGCCATAAAAATCGAGGTATTTTGTGTTTTTATCGTCATAGACATAACAGCCTTCGCCTTTTACTAAATTTACATTGATGAGTGGATATACGTCGAATAGTTTCATTAGATTATTTTTTATTTCACGCAAAGTCCGCAAAGGAGCGAAGTTTGCAATGTTATTTTTTATTTATGCAAAGTCCGCAAAAGAGCGAAGGTTGCAAAGTTATTTTTTATTTATGCAAAGTCCGCAAAGGAGCGAAGTTTGCAAAGTTATTTTTTATTTATACAAAGTCCGCAAAGTCGCGAAGTTTACAAAGTTATTTTTTATAGTTTGTTAGCGATTCTTTTAATTCCGTCTTTTAGTAAATATTCATTAAAGTTAATTAGTAAACCTAATTTTAATCCTGTGATTTTCAAATATGTTGTTAATTGCTTGTAATGAATTGGTGCTAAAACTTCTATTGATTTTAGTTCAATAATTACTTTGTTTTCTACAATAATATCTGCTCTAAAGCCGAGTTCCATTTTTAATTCATCCCAAATTACTGGAATCTCTTGCTGCCGTTTGATACTTAATCCATAATTTTCTAACTCATAAATTAGGATTTCTTCATAAACAGACTCAAATAATCCTGGACCCAATTTAGTATGTATATCAAACGAAATGTCTAAAATTATTTTTGATATTTCATTTTCTGTGTACATATTTTATCCTTTGATTTCTTTGTAATTTACGAGAAATTAGTAAGCAACTGATTTAAGTTTTAGTCCTTCCGTTTCATCGAAGCCAAACATTAGATTCATATTCTGAATTGCTTGTCCAGATGCCCCTTTTACCAAATTATCGATAGCAGCAATTACCATTAATTTGTTTTCGTGTTTTTCTAAATATAGTAAGCATTTATTAGTGTTTACCACTTGTTTTAAGTCTATGTTTTTTGTAGATAAAATGGTGAATGGTTCAGCTTTATAATACTCACTAAATAATTTATAAGCCGTTTCAATATTTCCTGAAAAATTTAGATAAGCAGTAACAAGAATACCTCTTGAAAAATTACCACGATAAGGTATGAAATGAATTTTAGAATTATAATTGGGTTGTAATTGGGTTAGCGATTCTGTTATCTCATCTAAGTGCTGATGTGTGAAAGGTTTGTAAACAGAAATGTTATTGTTTCTCCAGCTGAAATGGGAAGTTGCGCTTAATCCTGTACCGGCGCCGGTGCTTCCTGTAATGCCGGAAATATGGATGTCTTCAGTTAAGAGTTGAGCGTTTGCCAATGGTAATAATGCTAATTGTATGGCTGAGGCAAAACAACCGGCATTTGCAATTTTTGCTGCCGTTTTTATTTTATTTTTATTGAGTTCGGGGAGCCCATAAATAAAATTTTGTGCATTTTTCTTTAGTCTAAAATCGTTGCTAAGGTCAATGATTTTTGTAGTAGGCAAGAAACTGTTATTCTCTAAAAAAGGTTTGGCTTCTCCATGTGGTAAACATAAAAACAGAACATCAATATTTGTATTGATGTTGTTTGTAAAAACTAATTCTGTTTCGCCAAATAAATCAGCGTGTACGTCGTATATTTTTTTTCCGGTCTGACTTCTACTAAAACAAAAATCTATTTCTACTTTAGAGTGATTCAATAATATACGAATGAGTTCGCCGCCTGTGTAGCCTGCTGCGCCGATTATTCCTGCTTTAATTTTGTTATTCATATTTTAATTTTTTCATGCAAAGAACGCAAAGTAGCAAAGAGTGCAAAGCGTTACTGCAATTCTAAATTAATTGAAATAAATAAGAATAAAAATGATGTTTGTGTTAAGTGGCAAAAAGCACTAGAATATTATTTGAGTTTAATCTGTAATTCTTCAGTGGTTATAAATTTATTCCAATTCTTTTTAGATATACCTTTTATAAGTACTTTGTCGCCTGTCCAAAGTTTACCTTTTATATGTTCTGTCAATGCGATAAATTCAGTATCATCAATGTCAATATCATGCGTAAGTTTTTCTGCATAGTTGTAAATTTCGATAGGAATTAAATTGTAGTTGATGAATCGAATTCTAATGGTTACTAAAGTTATTATTCTATCTAGTTCAGTATTTGATAATTTTGTAAGAGATTAAATTTTTGTTTTATGCTCTTCAATCTCTTCTAGTAATTTTGTAGTTGAATAAAAATTAAAACCTGTTTTGGGTTGGAAAAAAATACGTGCAATTTTACTATTGGTATTTAAGATAGCACTAAAAACAATGTTGGTATCAACGATTATTCTCATTTAGATAGTAAGGCTTTTGTTTTTGACCAACGACCTTTTTTTATTTCTTTTACGAAACTATCGACTTGTTTTTGTGTTGCTTTTGCTTTTCTAGAAAGTTCTTTAAATTCTATCCAATCCATTACATCTTGAAGTGTATCAATATTAGTAGTGTTTGGTAGTTTTATAATTACTTCTTTTTTTGTACTTTCTATAATCATGATAAATGATTTTATTCAAATATAATGAAATCTCGTGAAATTTGTTGTTCGTTAAAAATTTAGAATTAATAAGAATAAAAATGATGTTTGTGTTAAGGTGAAATGTGAATAGTAAAATGCGTCATATCAAATTCCATCTCTCACATCTCAATTACTTTTTCCCCATTCCCATACTTTGCATGCGCTTCATCATCACTTTCATTTGGTCGAATTGTTTGATAAAAGCATTTACATCTTGTATTGTATTTCCAGATCCTTTTGCTAATCGTTCTCTGCGCTTTCCATTTATTATATCTGGATTTCTACGCTCTTCTGGTGTCATTGAAAATATGATAGCTTCAATTTTTTTGAATGCATTATCATCAATGTCAATATCTTTTACTGCCTTGCCTACGCCAGGAATCATACCCAATAAATCTTTGATATTTCCCATTTTGCGAATCTGATTGATTTGTTGCAGGAAGTCTTCAAAATCGAATTGGTTTTTAGCAATTTTTTTATGTAAACGCTGTGCTTCTTTTTCGTCAAATTGCTCTTGTGCCTTTTCTACAAAAGAAACGATATCACCCATTCCGAGAATACGCTGTGACATCCGTTCAGGATAAAAAATATCTAAGGTGTCAACTAATTTTTCACCGCGTGATACAAATTTAATAGGTTTATTTACGGTGTATTTTATAGATAAAGCTGCACCACCTCTTGTATCACCGTCTAATTTTGTTAAAACTACACCGTCAAAATTGATTCTTTCATTAAATGCTTTTGCCGTATTTACTGCATCTTGCCCAGTCATGGAATCTACTACAAATAATGTTTCTTGCGGCTGTATAGCTTGCTTTACATTGTAGATTTCGTTCATCATTTCTTCATCTACAGCCAAGCGTCCTGCGGTATCTATAATTACTACATTTTGTCCTTTTTGCTTGGCGTGTGCAATTGCATTTTGTGCAATCTCAACTGGATTTTTATTGTCAATTTCAGCATATACCTCCACACCTATTTGCTCTCCTAATACTTTAAGTTGGTCCACAGCAGCCGGGCGATATACGTCGCAAGCTACTAATAATGGTGTTTTGTTGAGTTTTGTTTTTACATAATGAGCTAACTTACCGGAAAATGTTGTTTTTCCTGAACCTTGCAAGCCAGAAATTAAAATTACAGCAGGTGCGCCTTTAATGTTAATTTCACTGGCGGTTCCCCCCATAAGTTGTGTTAGTTCATCACTAACAATTTTAACCATTAATTGCCCTGGAGATACTGCTGTGAGTACATCTTGCCCCATGGCTTTATCTTTAATGGTATCTGTAAATTCTTTAGCTATTTTATAATTTACGTCAGCTTCAACTAATGCTCTGCGAATATCTTTTACGGTAGAGGCAATATTTAACTCTGTAAGTTTTCCTTGTCCTTTTAAATTTTTAAACGCACCTTCTAGCTTGTCCTGTAAGTTTTCAAACATAATTTTAGTTGTAATTAGTTATTAGTAAAGAGTAATTAGTTTTTTCGAATGCTGAATACCTTTTATTAATTCGTTTATTATTTTACTGATTTCTTCTATTTTTATTTATAATTCGTTTAGTATTTCATCAGGAATGTAATTTTATTTTTTGATACCATCTAATGAGTTTCTAATTCGTATAATGAATCATAATTAATTTTTAAGAAGTGGATAAAACTTTGGTTACTGTCTCGAGCCCAACCTTCACCAATATTTGCAGGGATGGACGTACAAGAGCGAGAAATCTGATTAAATAGTCCAAATCTTTTTTCTTTAGTAAATAGACCAAGTATTTTATAAATAAATGTAGTTAACTCAATTCCTCTTTGCCAAGCAATTAAATCTTTAAAGCTATTGATTTTATTACTTTTCATCCTTTATTTATTACTATTAAATTTTGCTACTTATCACTTAATATTTAGCGCTCACCACTCATTAATAATAAGTCAATCTCTGTACTTTGCCCAAGTATTTTGCTAATCGGATTACTTGTCGGGTATAGCCGTATTCGTTATCATACCATACATATAAAACGATAGATTTTTTGTTTGGAGAGATTAACGTAGCAGGCGAATCTACTATAGATGCGTGTGAATTTCCAACGCAATCTGTAGATACTAATTCGCGAGAAGTTGAGAAGTCGATTTGTTCTACTAAATCGCCATGTGTAGCTGCTTCTCTAATGATATTATTTACTTCGTCGATAGATTCTACTTCTGTAGATAAGTTTAGATTTAAAATAGCTAATGATACATCCGGTGTTGGTACACGCACGGCATTTCCTGTAAATTTTCCTGACATGGATGGCATTACTTTTGTAATTGCGCTTGCTGCTCCCGTTTCTGTAATTACCATATTTAGTGGAGCTGAGCGACCTCGTCGATAGCTTTTATGGTAATTATCCAATAGGTTTTGGTCGTTAGTATAGGAGTGAACGGTTTCTACGTGTCCGCTTTCTATACCCAATTTATCTGCAATTACTTTTATAATAGGAGAGATGGCATTGGTAGTACAAGAAGCTGCCGTAAATATTTTTCTATCGTCAGGATTAAAGCTTAAATGATTAACGCCGTAAACGATGTTAGGCAAGCTACCTTTCCCTGGTGCTGTTAATAATACTTTTGCAATTCCTTTTGCTTTTAAATGATTTCCCAATTTTTCTTCATCTCTGAAAATACCTGAGTTATCGATTAATAAAGCATTATTAATTCCATAAGCAGTATAATCAATAGTTGATGGGTCATCAGAAACAATCATGTGTATTACGTTGCCATTGGCAATTAATGCTTTATTTTCAAAGTCTTCTGTGATTACCCCACGGAATTTTCCATGTACGGAGTCTTTACGTAATAAAGAAGATCGTTTTTTTATTTCTTCATCTGTATTTTTTCCTCGAGTAACGATTGCTTTTAAACGCAGTTGTTCGCCGTTGCCATGTTGTTGAATAAGCTCTCGAGCTGCTAATCGTCCGATACGTCCGAAACCGAATAATACCACGTCAATAGGTTGTATTTTACGTTTTTCTTTTCCGTAATCTTTTAAATTTTCAGTTACAAATGCATCATAATCCCCTTTGCCGTCTTTTAGCCATTCTTCGCACAATCGTGCTAAGTCTATTCTTGTGGGGGCTAAGTCTAATTTTGAGATTGCCTTTGAAAGTCCAAGCAATACTTCAATTGTAAGTGGAAGTCCTAAATATTTTTTAGCATATTCTTTATGGTTTAAAACTTCAGTATATCGAGCATCAACAATGTTTCTTCTCAATAATACCAATTCTACGTTTTTGTCTAACCAAAGCGTACCAGCGATGTTAATAAGTTCGAGTGCATTTTTCTCTTTAGAATTCCAATTGCCCATTTTCTTTAAGTTTTTATTTTATTTTTTTATGAGTTTTTAATTAGCTGTCGGTATTTTATAGAAAGTATGAATTTTGATTAATTTCCGAGATAATTTTTCAACAATTTACTTCTTGACGTAGCTCTTAATTTGTTTATGGCTTTATCTTTTATCTGACGCACACGTTCGCGAGTTAATCCAAATCTTTCGCCAATATCTTCTAAAGACATTGGATGTTCTACTCCAATACCAAAATAATATTTGATTACATCTTTCTGTCTGTCTGTTAATGTAGATAAAGAACGTTCGATTTCTTTTCTTAATGATTCTAAATACTCTAATTGCAAGTCAGTACGTGGTGCCGATGTATTTTCCAATACATCTAATAATGAATTTTCTTCACCTTCTTGGAAAGGCGCATCTACAGATACGTGGCGAGCTGCAACCCCTAAAGTAGTTTCCACTTCTTCTCTTGTAATTTCCAGCATTTCTGCTAATTCATCTGCGGATGGCTCGCGTTCAAATTCTTGTTCTAAGTTAGAGAATGCTTTATTAATTTTATTTAAAGAGCCTACTTTGTTTAATGGCAATCGCACAATACGGGATTGTTCTGCTAATGCCTGTAAAATAGATTGGCGTATCCACCAAACGGCATACGAGATAAATTTAAAACCTCTAGTTTCATCAAATCGCTGAGCGGCTTTTATTAATCCTAAGTTGCCTTCATTTATTAAATCACTTAAGGTTAAACCTTGGTTTTGGTATTGCTTGGCTACGGATACCACGAAACGTAAGTTCGCTTTTGTTAAACGCTCTAAAGCAATTTGGTCGCCGGCTCTGATACGCTGAGCTAAATCAACTTCTTCTTCCGGTGTTAATAAATCAACCTTTCCAATTTCTTGTAAGTATTTTTCAAGGGACTGGCTCTCTCGGTTGGTAATGGATTTGGTAATCTTTAGCTGACGCATAATTTTTATATAAAGTGGATAGTTTTTTAAAAGTGGGCAAAGTTAATGATTTTCAATAGGAATGTCAATATCTTAACAGTAGATTAAAGTAACTCTTTTGTAAGAATATCCCTATTTTAGCAACAGAAAATTAGTACATGTTAAAAAGAGTTGACAGAGTCGTTTTAGGAAATTTTATATTGCCTTTAATCATTACGTTTGGACTTACCTCTTTTATTTTTATGATGCAGTTTCTTTGGAAATACATCGATGATTTTGTTGGTAAGGGTTTGGAAACAAGTTTGTTAGTTAAAGTTGTAGGATTGTTTACTTTAACTATTGTTCCAATGGCATTACCCTTAGCTATTTTATTGGCCTCTACTATGGTAATCGGTACATTGGGTGAAAATAACGAACTTACAGCATACAAAACTGGAGGGCTTTCATTGATTCGTATCATGGGTAGTTTAATTGTTTTCACAGTTTTTTTATCTTTTGGTGCATTTTTTTTCTCCAATAATATTTTACCTAAAGTGCATTTAAAATTTTATTCACTCTTATATGATATCAGAAAACAGAAACCGGCATTAGATATTAAAGAAGGTGTTTTTTATAGAGGTATTTCAGGTTTTGCTTTAAAAATAAAACATAAAGGCAAGGATAACAGAACGTTATATGGAATTATGGTATATGATCATTCGCAAGGAAAAAGCAATGATAATGTAGTATTGGCTGATAAGGGCGAAATTGCTTTAAGCAATACCGGTCAGCATTTAATATTGACTTTATACAACGGAAAGCAATACCAAGATGTAAAAAAAAGAAATCAAGGGGCTGATAATCAATTTTCGGAACAAACGGTAATGGAGTTTAAACGTTGGCGGAAAATTTTCGACCTTCGAGAATTTAAAATGACCCGAACCGACCAATCGTTGTTTAAAAGCCATTATATGATGTATAATGCTGCACAATTAATGCACGAAGCAGATTCGAGCAGAAAAGATATTGAAAAAAGAATTGAAGATATTCGATTGAACGATGCGAACTATATTTCATCGATAAGAGTATTACCAGATTCTACAAAAAAAATAAAAATTACGAAAACGACTTCCTCTATCTCTATTAATAATGTTTTTAAGCGAAATATTTCGCAAAACTGTATTTCGGCGGCACAGGGCAATGTGCAGGCCCTTAGAGATTACACCAATTTGTCGGTGAATGACTTAGAATACATGCAAACCAATTATGTAAATTATTATTGCGAATGGTATAGAAAATTTAGTTTGTCTTTTGCCTGCATGGTATTGCTTTTTGTGGGTTGTTCTATGGGAGCAATTGTGCGAAAAGGCGGCTTTGGAATGCCTATATTAATTGCAGTAATTTATTTTGTAATATTTCATGTTTTAAATGTAATTGGAGAAAAATTAGCCAAAGGCTTAGTAATTCCGCCATTTGCAGGCATGTGGTTAGCTTCTTTAGTATTAATGCCGTTAGCTTTATTTCTAACATATAAGGCCAATAACGATTCTGTGCTTTTTAGAAAAGAAGGATATTTGAATTTCATTAGCAAGATTATTACTATATTTAGAAAAAGAATAAAGACAGCAATTTGACTTATTTTCTTTTCATACTTTGTTTTTTTATTTTAGCATACGCTTATTTGCTATATCCGGCTTTTTTGAAAAAATATGCCCTTAACAAAGAACTTATTTACGACCATTATAATGCACAAGATGAACTACCAATTGTCAGAATTGTAATACCTGTTTGCAATGAAGAGCGAATAATAAAGCAGAAATTATATAGCATTTTACAAACTAACTACCCACAAGAAAAAATTACTATTTATTTGGGGGTAGATAAAAGTACAGATGCTACATTGGCAATTATCAATAATGAATTTAAACTCAATAATATAGCAGTAACTGCATATAATGAGCGGCAAGGTAAGCCAGCTATTTTAAACCATATAATTGAGCAATTCCCCGAAGATGATGCCATTCTGATATTGACAGATGCCAATGTACTTTTTACTGAAAATACTATTTTTGAGTTGGTAAAATATTTTAAAGATAAATCAATTGGATTAGTTGATTCCAATATTTGCCCAAAAGAGGTGAGCAACGAAAATGAAAAAGATTATTGGAATTATGAAATGCATATAAAACAAAATGAAAGTTTGGTTTTTGGAATTATTCCTGGCCCTTCCGGTGGCTGTTATGCTATCCGAAGGTCTTTATTTTCTTATATTCCAAACAATTTTTTAGTAGATGATTTTTATGTAGGATTTACTATTGTGACCAAATCCTATTTTGCCATAATAAATGAAAATGCAGTATGCTATGAAGATATGTTGACGAATTGGATGCAAGAATTTTACCGGAAAATTAGAATTTCGGCAGGTAACTTTCAGAATTTGTGGTACTTTAAAAAATTTGTCTTTCAATACAATACAGATATCGGAAAAGTATTTGTATCGCATAAAGTAATAAGGTGGAAAACACCATTTTTACTATTGACTATGTATTACCTATTATTGCTGAAATTTACATTGTTTATCTTAATCGTAACTTTATTTTTACCGATAATTGATGTCCTTTTGTTTACTTTTGGATTAAAATTTAAACCATTAAGGCAGTTTCACTATTTTATATTTATGAATATTGCTGTATTTATCGGATTTATTAAATTTTGTAAAGGAGTAAAAACAAATGTCTGGAAGCCAACAACACGAAACTGAATATACTTTAGATAGTATTGAAACTGCAATTGAAGCAATAAGAAATGGAAAAATTGTAATTGTAGTAGATGATGAAGATAGGGAAAATGAAGGTGATTTTATTACAGCTGCACGCAATGCAACGCCCGAAGTTATTAATTTTATGGCGACGCATGGACGTGGATTAATATGCGCACCATTGATAGAAGACCGCTGCGTAGAGTTAGGGTTGGATTTAATGGTAAATTCAAATTCATCGCATTATGAAACCCCATTTACCGTTTCAGTAGATTTGATTGGGCATGGCTGCACTACTGGTATTTCAGCCTCTGACCGTGCCAAAACGGTACAAGCATTGGTTGATAAAAGTACACATCCCGACGAATTGGGGAAACCGGGTCATATTTTTCCGTTAAAAGCAAAAAAAGAAGGTGTACTGCGCCGTACCGGACATACGGAGGCTGCAATAGATTTAGCACGATTGGCAGGTTTTGAACCAGCAGGTATATTAGTGGAAATATTAAAGGAAGATGGCGAGTGTGCCAGATTAACAGATTTATTTCCGGTAGCAAAAAAGTTTAATATGCCAATTATTTCTATCAAAGATTTGGTAGAGTATAGATTGCAACACGATAGGGTAGTAGAGCGTGTAGTAGAGGTGGATATGCCTACAAAATATGGAAATTTTAAGTTGGTAGCCTATAAACAATTATCCTCTAATGAAGAACACTTTGCATTAGTAAAAGGAGAATGGAAGAATGACGAACCAGTGTTGGTACGTGTGCATTCCTCTTGCATTACCGGCGATATCTTAGGCTCACTACGCTGCGATTGCGGCGATCAATTGCATAATGCCATGCACATGGTAGAGCAAGAGGGAAAAGGTGTAATTTTATATATGATGCAGGAAGGACGTGGGATTGGATTTATGAATAAACTACGCGCCTATAAATTGCAAGAAGAGGGCATGGATACCGTAGATGCAAACTTGGCTTTAGGGTTTAAAGCAGACCAACGTGATTTTGGAATTGGTGCACAAATATTACGAGATTTGAATATCACAAAAATTAAATTAATTACTAATAATCCAAAAAAACGAGCTGCGTTAAAAGGCTATGGTCTAGAAATTGTAGAAAACGTGCCTATACAAATTATACCCAATGTTCATAATGAAAAATATTTAAATACCAAACGTGATAAAATGGGACATGAACTAAAAGACTTAAAACTTAAACAATAGGTTTATTGCTTTATACTGTCTTTTATCGGAGTATTAAATAAGATATTGTTTTTTTCTACCTTTTCTTTCTCTTGTTCTTGCTGGTTGTTTTTCAGTTTTCGTTTAAATAATTCTTTAATATTATCAAAATTTTTCTGGAAGGAAATAGCTACGCCGGTGCGTATTTTATCTTGATTGATTAAGTCGTAATTCGCCGTTCTTGCATACGTTTTTAGTCTTATTCTGCCATCAGCTGTAACGAGATATTCTAAAACGAAATCTCCGGCAATAGCGGCGTTATTATTGGAGGTTTGTCCTGTGTTTGGCAATCCATTTGATGTAAGTGAGTTATTTCCAAAATTTACATTTCCACCAATAGTAAGAATCAGTCGCCCGCCTAATATTTCTTGTTTATAGCTAAATCCAAAATTTCTGGATTCTTTAGATTCCAAATCACTCAATAAAACATCTAAAGATGCGCCTTTTATTAAACTGCCTAAGCCTTGCGATAATATTTTGGATATTTGATCTGAAATTAATTGCGTTACAGTATTCGAATATCCACTTACTTTTTGGTCGGATGAAGAGCCGGTAGGTAAAAAGGAATTAAACAATAATAAGAACCCCGCTTGATTATTTACCTCATTTTGGTTGCTGTTTATTTCTGTTAATTTTCTTGCCAATTCATCGGGTGGTACATTCGGCGATTCGATGTTAAATCCGATTGTAGATTTATCTAAAGTACCGCCAATCATCAGTTTTAAGTCGATGGGGAAGGTGCGGTTTCGTATGGCATAAGAGCTGTCGAATAAATTTCTTACAGAAGCAGATTTTATATTATATAATGCGTTTACCCCTAATTCAGCTTTTAGTGGATCGCCATTGAACGTGATTTTACTGCCTGTGCCAATATTGAATGTTTTATTTAAAATACCTTGGAAGTTGAAGTCGTATTTTCCATCAACGAGGTTATATACGCCGTTTAACGATAGTTCACCTTTTTTGTCTAGCGTGAAATTCAAATCTCCTGTACCACGTGCAACGATTTTGTCGTTAGCTGATTGATCTAAAATAATACTCACTAATGCATCTTGTGTAGCCGTAATGTTCATGTTTATATTTATACCGCTGAACTTAGATTTGTATTCAATCTTTTTTATGGTGTCTTTCGGGTTTACAAATTTTATAAATGTATATTCTTTGTCAGATGCTTTTCCTGATACCGGAAGATTAAACTCCGTGTTTTTCATTGTTTCCAAACGGTTTACGTTTATGGTTAAATCATTAAACGAGCCATTGATATCTACATCTCCTTTTGCAAATACTTTTCCATAAAAATCTTGGTTGTCATCATAAGTAGTATTCATGAAATTATATCCCATTGGAGCTGTTAAATTGGCTTTGTCCACACGCCAGTTTTTAAATCCGTCGTGTAAAAGTTTGCCAGTTAAAAGTGCATTATTTCCAAAATTATCAAATAATGTGATAGAGCCAAAATCGAAACCTTTATTGGTAAGATTGATGACTTCGTTGTACATTTTAAATGTAGTACCCAAGAAGCGTAGTTTCAATTCGGCAGTGTCGATAACCTGTGCAGTACCGGTGAGAATAGGTTTTTGTAAATTTCCAGACAAGTTTACTTGCCCTTTTATAAACGCATGTGGTACTAGGAGTTCTTTTTTTAAGATAGCTTCTAAGAAGTTTAAATTCAGTTTTTCTATATCGGCATTTACATCTAATTTTTCTTTTCCTTTCATTTGCATGTCGTAAGTACCATCAAAAGAAAGTTGATAGCTACTATCTTCTATAGTGCCGCCGGCTTCTACAATATTTTTACCATTTCGACCATAAATTCCATCTAACCCGATATATTTTACTTTGTAATCTAATACTTGTAAGTTTTTAATGGTAATGTCGGCATTAGCTTGTAATTTAGTAAGAATGTTTTTTAAATTGACGATGCCAGAAAGCTGTCCGTTGCGGATAATTCCAGTGGTGTCTATTAGTTGCCCAACGTCATTCAGTTCTAAATTTTCGATGTTTATTTTAGCATCAGCTAAGCTGTTTCGTCCATTCAGAATACTTATTTTTTGATTGTCTTGTATTAAGGAGAAATTTTGTGCGATGAAGATACTGTCAATAATAGCTAATTCATTACCGCGTTGCACTTGCCATATTTTATTATTTAATTTTATTTTAGAGTCAATTATTTTGGCAATAATACTATCTCCATTAAAATCTAAAGAGGATAGTAAACGAAGCGAATTGTCCGCCGTATCATTTGAAATACTGATATTGGTAAGGAGTTGTTGTAGTGAACTATTGACCCCTAATTTTATTTCTTGAATATCCGTTTTCTTTACTTTTATATTTTCAATATTTCCATTTAAAAGTAAATCAGAATTATTGGTGTTTCCATTAATAGCAATTTTATTAAAGGCAATATTGCTGTAGTTGGCAGAGTCGAGCTTTAGGTTTACATCTAAATTATTTTGAGCTGTGTTTATAGCGGCATTCAAATCTAATTCGCTTAAATATTGCAGATTTGGTACAAATACTTTTATTAATCCAAAATCTGATTTTAATTTAAAGGTTATATCTAATTGTTGAGGTCTGTTTTGTTTGATATCTTTTTCGGTCGGCGTTATTAATTTAGAATATTTACTCAAAAATACTTTCATAGATGGAACAATAGTGAGTGGGTCAAAAGCGCCATTAAAGTTGGCATTAAATTGATCAGAGGTAATAGTGTAATCTTTTATAATTCCATCATTTTTCATATTTACGTACACATCTGAAAGCACTAGAATATCTTTGGCGTTTTGTATAATAATATTACTGAATTTGCCTGTTCCCGTAATAGTATTTATTGTTTTTCCATGTCCATGAATTTCACCATTTAAAGAAACCACCATTGTGTCTTTGGTGATATTTAATTTATGCAAGTCAGCATTTTTTATGTTAGTGAAGAAATCATATTTTGGAATACTGTCATTGAAATCTGCTACACCATCAAATTTCAAAAGCATGCAACTGTCATCATAGTTTGCCTTTCCCGTAAATTTTAATTTTTCTAATTGACCGTTTAAATTTATTTTATCAAAAACAAAACCGTTGAAATAGAAATTATTTAGCGTTCCTACAAGTTTAGTATTCAAATCTTTGGATTTGAATCCACTTCCATCTGCATTTACATTTAAGTCAACGGTGCCTAAAAGTTTATGATTCCCGGTGATCTCCGCTAAGTTTAGCCCTTTAGCTATAACACTTCCTGAGTATTGCGGTGCTTTGTTTTTCGGAAAACTCATGCGCATGTCGGTTACAACATTTCCCAAATTGGTGGTGCTTAATGCTCCTCTTGCAACAAAGTCATTTATAAATCCAAAATAGGTTCCTTTAAATGTGATGATTCCGGCATTATCTATTTGTTTAGGTATTTTTATAAATGATAATATTTGTTTTAAATCTTCAGGCGTAGTTCGAAGTTCATTTACTTTTAAATCGAAAAGTGTATTGTTTAGGTGTGGAAGTCCTTTGATGTTTCCTGAAATATCTATTCTTGTATTTTTCCCGGCACTTACAAATAGCTGTTCTGTGCGTAAGTTCGCAAGTCTGCCTTTTACCAATCCGTGCATTTGTACTTTTTCAGGAATATATTTCTGAATTTTTGGTGCAAATACGGCAACATCTTTTGCAAAAACAGTTGCTTCTTTGATGTCGGCTTTCATGATTACTTTGTTTTCAAAATCGCCAAAAGAACGCCATTCATCCGAAAATTGTATGGCTAAATTCCCCTGTATTTTACTGTTGTTGTAAGCAATATCCGCATCGTCCATATATATGCCGTTATTGTCTAATAATGTAGCGGCACTGAGTTTTTTTACATTTAAGTTATCGTCGCCGATTGCGCTTAAATTATCAATGCCTACATGCATGCCTGTAGAATCCCAGCGATATTTATTTACATCGAGGTTGATGTTGTGAATATTCATGGCACTTATTAAAAAGGTACCTGCTTTGATGTCTCTGTTTTTAAAGTCCATGGCATGGTTCCCATTTCGCATTACTAATTCATCCACCGTTATATTTAGCTTTTTACCTAATCCTTGAACATTAAATCCATTGCTATGATGGTTGGGGTCTTTTATTTTTTGTATCTCATTGTACAATGTTAGTTTATAAAATGGGTCTATTAATTCTAATTTCTTTACATCAATTTTTAGTGGACTAATATTAAACTCACGTACATTTGCTTCTATTTTTGTGAAACGAATATCCATACGTTTGTCCGTATGTGGGTCATCTAAAATTATATTTGAATTCGTTAATAAAAGGTGATTTAACCGCAACTCGATAGGTTTACCACTTTTCTTTTTTTTAGGCTTAGGACTTTTTGATGAGAACTGCTCTAACAAAAAATGGAAATTATACAAGCTGTCCTCTTTTGCCCTATACCCATTGAATCTTACCCCATCTAAACTTACATTGTCAATGTATATTTTACTTTGTTTTAATTTATTAATCTGATTTAGCAATGTTTTTCCCAGCATCAAATCAACATCTAATTTTTTTACATATAAAATAGTATCTGTTTTACTTTTTTGCGAAGATAGATATACATTGTAAATTTCCACTGTACGGATAAAATCAATACTTACGGAATCTACTTTTACTTCGCTGCCTAATTGCTTAGATAAATAATCACCTACCTTATGTACAAGAAAAGTTTGTACTTTTGGCTGCTGAATTAAAAAGAATAAAGAAATAAAAATAACAGACAATAATAGCAAAATGGCTAATACAGTCCGAAATGTATATTTGAGGAATTTTTTCAATGGTATAAAAGACGCAAAATTACACGAAAATAACCAAAAATTATGCCCAATATAAATATATTAGCAATAGAATCTTCTTGCGATGATAGCTCTGCTGCTGTCTGTATAAATGGGCAAGTCGTGACTAACCTTACGGCTAACCAAAAGATACATGAATTATATGGCGGCGTAGTTCCTGAGTTGGCGAGTAGGGAGCATATAAAAAATATAGTACCAGTGGTGAGTGAGGCCCTGAAAAGTGCACAAATTTCTTCCAAAGAGATTTCAGCCATTGCATTTACACGTGGTCCGGGCTTGATGGGTTCGCTATTGGTTGGAGGTATTTTTGCAAAATCAATGGCGCAAGCTTTGAAAGTTCCACTCATTGAAGTTCATCATCTTCAAGCGCATGTTTTAGCTCATTTTATCGATACACCCAAACCCAAATTTCCGTTTTTATGTCTTACCGTTTCGGGTGGGCACACGCAGATTGTTTTGGTGAAGGATTATTTAGATATGGAAATTATTGGTACTACCATAGATGATGCCGTAGGAGAGGCTTTTGATAAAACTGCGAAGATTTTAAATTTGCCCTATCCAGGTGGTCCGATGATAGATAAATATGCGCAAATGGGTAATCCCAATGCTTTCAAATTTTCAGAACCACAAATCGAGGGTTTGAATTTTTCATTTAGTGGATTAAAGACGAATATCCTGTATTTTTTGCAAAAAGAAATTAAAAATAACCCTGATTTTGTAGCTCAAAATTTAAATGATATTTGCGCTTCAGTTCAGCAAACTATCATCACTATTTTATTAAAAAAACTAAAAAAAGCGATTTTGCAAACAACGATCCGTGAAATTGCTATTGCCGGTGGCGTAAGTGCAAATTCAGGATTAAGAACAGCATTAATGGAATTTGGAAGCAAACACAATTGCAGTATTTATATCCCTGATTTTCAGTATTGTACAGATAATGCAGGAATGATTGCTATAACTGCTTATTACAAATATTTACGCAATGAATTCTGTGCCATAGATATTCCAATAAAAGCAAGATTAGAATTTTAAACGTTAAAATACCATGCAGAAAATAAAAATTGAACTACCCGAAAATATACTTTATACCGAAACATTTCCTATTACAGATGCCGATATAAACATTGCAAATCACATGGGCAATGAGCGAGTATTAGTATTTGCAAATACGATTCGGGAAAATATGTTTAAGGCTTTGCAATTAAATTTGTTTGATTTAGAAAACCAATTGGGAATTGTAATCGCTAATCATATAGCTGTATATAAAGCAGAAGGATTTTTAGGAGATAATATTAAATGCGAAGCTGGTATAAATGATGTGACTGAATGCAGCTTTAATTTAATTTTTCATTTTATAAAAGAAAATGAAAAAACACTAGCCTTACTCAGCACCCGGTGTGTGTTTTTTGATTTTAACCAACGAAAAATCAAAGAATTGCCACCAGATTTTGTACACCTTTTTGGTAAAAAGTGATTTAAGATATTATTATTTACAGTGATTTTTTAGTAATAATATTTCCAGAAATTACAATTCTCTTATCTTTAGCTAAATAATAATTTAAAGCATGTCATTTTCAGCACGTAGAAGGAAGCAGTATTTACATCAAATAGCAACAGAACATTTTGATTTATTGGTGATTGGTGGCGGAATTACCGGTGCAGGTATAGCATTAGATGCCATTACAAGAGGATTAAAAGTTTGTCTAATAGAAAAATCCGATTTTGCTTCCGGTACCAGTTCTCGTTCTACCAAACTTATTCATGGAGGATTGCGCTACTTAAAGCAATTAGAATTTGGAATAGTGCGTGAAGTAGGACAAGAGCGTGCAATTTTATATAAAAACGCACCACATATTGTTACGCCTGAGCGTATGTTGCTACCGATTATAGACGGTGGTTCTTTGGGTAAATACTCTACCTCGTTGGGCTTGTACATGTATGACAGATTAGCGGGTGTAGAGAAAGAAGAACGCAGAAATATGCTTTCTAAAGTACAAACTATACAGCAAGAACCATTATTGAACAAAGATATTTTAAAAGGCGGCGGAATGTACGTAGAATATAGAAGTGATGATGCCAGATTGACGATAGAAGTATTGAAAACGGCCGTAGATAAAGGTGCTTTATGTATAAACTATGTCGAGTTTTCTTCTTTTATTTTAAATGATAAAAATAAAATAAATGGCGCAGTCTGTAAAGATGTTTTTACAGAAAATGAACTTAAAATAAAAGCAAAAAAAATTATAAATGCTTGCGGTCCGTGGGTAGATGATTTGCGTAAAATAGACAAATCTTTATCAAAAAAACGATTACATCTCACTAAAGGTATTCATATTGTATTACCCAAAGAAAAACTACCTATTAGACAGGCAGTTTATTTTGATGTAAAAGATGGCAGGATGATATTCGCTATTCCTCGCGGTAAAAAAGTATATATCGGCACTACTGATACCAATTATTCGTCAGATATTAATGCACCTTATGCCACCAAAGAGGATGTAATTTATTTATTAAATGCAGCCAACCACATGTTCCCCTCTGTACAATTAAAAATAGAAGATGTAGAATCAACATGGGCAGGCTTGCGACCATTGATACATGAAGATGGAAAATCCCCCTCAGATTTATCCCGAAAAGATGAGATTTTTATTTCGCCTTCTAATTTAATTTCCATTGCCGGTGGTAAACTCACAGGTTTTCGGAAAATGGCTGAACGCAGTGTAAACGTAGTTTGCAAACAATTGAAAATTGAAGAAGGACGGGAATTTCCAAAGTGCAATACCGAGTTTATCAAATTAAGTGGCGGAGATTTAGAAAATTATCCTTCGGATTATGCACGAAACCTACAAGAAGATTTTAAGCAATTTTATTTAGATGACGTTTTAAATTTAGTTTTAAAATACGGAAGTAATACACAATATATTTTGGCAGCAGCGCAAACTAATTTTAATGACAATTTACTGCTTGCAGAAGCCGAATATTGCTTAGAAAATGAAATGACAAATAACACCGCTGATTTTATAATACGAAGAACAGGAAGACTTTATTTTGAACGACCTGAACTTAATAGCTATTTAGATGAATTAGATGCCTTTTTTACCCGCCAATTAGATTTTCCTGCTATCACTGCCGTTAAGTTTTTAAAAGAATTTGAAAAAGAATACCAATCTGTTGTAGCCTTTAGAGATTAAACCAACCAAAGAAACGATTCTTCAATAATTATAACTAGTAATACAACTAAAAACAATTACTTTTGTTAAAGTATTTGGTATTTATTACTGTAAACATTTTAATTTATTTATATGCCAAACAAAATAGCCTCCATTCCACTTCCATCCAATGACCCAATTTTGGGATACCTACCCGGAAGTGCAGAGCGCATAGCGTTAAAAGCAGAAATAGCTAAGCGCAAAAAAATGCTTTATGATATTCCCATGGTTATTAATGGGAAAGAAATAAGAACCAATGAAACGCTGGATATTTTTCCACCACATGAATTATCCCATAAAATTGCACATTATCATAAAGGCAAAACAGAACACGTAATACAAGCAATAGATGCGGCATTGGCAGCACGCAAACACTGGGCAGCAATGCACTGGGAAGATAGAGCCTCCATTTTTTTAAAAGCAGCCGATTTAATTTCAGGGCCATACAGAGCAGCTATTAACGCAGCAACGATGTTGGGGCAATCAAAAAATGCATATCAAGCAGAAATTGACGCTGCTTGCGAGTTTGCCGATTTCTTGCGCTTCAATGTACATTTTGCCGCAGAAATTTATGCCGAACAGCCCATTTCTTCTTCCGGTATGCGCAATACCATCGAGTATAGAGCATTGGAAGGATTTGTATATTCTATTTCTCCATTTAATTTTACGGCCATCGCTGGAAATTTATCTGTATCTCCAGCATTAATGGGAAATGTTGTAGTTTGGAAACCATCAAATACCCAAATATATTCAGCTTGGACAATAATGGAAATTTTCCACGAAGCAGGAATACCAGCAGGTGTTATAAATATGATTTTCACCGACCCAATTGAAACTACAAATATTATATTGTCACATCCTGAATTTGCCGGAGTACATTTCACAGGGTCAACTGGCGTCTTCAACAGTATTTGGGAAACGATAGGTAAAAATTTACATCTCTATAAAAGCTACCCAAGAATTGTAGGAGAAACAGGTGGAAAAGATTTCATCTTTGCACATAATAGTGCAGATATCGATGTATTATCCACAGCACTGCTACGTGGCGCATTTGAATATCAAGGACAAAAATGTTCTGCCTGTTCTAGAGCCTATATTCCCAAATCAATATGGGAAAAAACATGGGAAAAAATGTATGCCGCTTTGAAAACATTTAAGGTGGGAAATGTGGAAGATTTCAGTATAATTATGGGTGCTGTAATTTCCGAAGATGCCTACAACCGAATTGTGAGATACATAGATAATGCAAAAGCAAATCCTGATAATATTATAATGTATGGTGGAGGTTATGATAAGAAAAAAGGTTACTTTATCGAGCCTACTGTTATCTTAACTAAAGACCCGAAATCTACAACAATGAAAGAAGAGATTTTTGGTCCAGTATTAACTATATATGTATATGAAGATGAAGAATTAGATGAAGCAATTCATTTAGTAGATACCACTTCTGATTATGCCTTGACGGGCGCAATTATAGCGCAAGATACCTATATCATCGAAAAATTAAAAAGTGCCTTTACCAATAATGCAGGAAATTTTTATGTAAATGACAAATGCACCGGTGCAGTAGTGGGCCAACAACCTTTCGGTGGTGCCCGTAAAAGTGGTACCAACGACAAAGCAGGCAGTAAGTGGAACTTATTGCGTTGGGTGTCACCACGAACGGTTAAAGAAAACTATTTACCACCAAAATATTACACCTATCCCTATATGGTAGAAGAGTAGTTAATAGCAACATATTTGGCTTTTTAACTATTTTCTTCTAAATTAGAGCAATGCGCAACTATTGTAATAACTATATTATTATAGCTTGCTTTTTTTATCATTTTTTAAATTTTATACAAACATGAGTAAGTTAATTGTAAACAGATTAGATTATGCACGAATCAAAAAAAGTATTTCTGATGCCCGTCAATTTAAATCTATAAATGCAGCAGATGAAGAAAAATTAATGCATGAATTAAATTCTGCAAATATCGTAGAACCTGAAGATATGCCCGCAAATGTTGTAACGATGAATTCAATCGTAAAATTGAGTTTTTTAAATAATAACAAACAGATTCAATTTCAAATTGTATATCCTGAAAACGCAAATTTTAAAGAAAATAAAATTTCTATTTTCTCTCCAATCGCGACAGCATTAATAGGGTATAAAGTACAAGATGAAGTTGAATGGCTCGTTCCTGCAGGACTTACAAAAATCAGAATTGATGAAATAATCTATCAACCCGAAGCAGCAGGAGATTTTAATTTGTAATAAAGTAAATACAATCTACATGAGTACATTTATTGAAAAATACGGCCCATGGGCAATAGTTACCGGCGCATCCAGCGGAATAGGTGTGGAGTTTTCCAGACAATTAGCTGCAAAAGGATTAAACGTAGTTTTGGTAGCTCGCCGCAAACAATTATTAGATACACTTTCAGATGAATTGATTGAAAAGTACAACGTTCAAACTAAAGTAATTGAAATAGATTTAAGCCTCGATGGATTTCAGGTCGCTCTGTTAGATGCCACTAATGATTTAGACGTTGGATTGTTGGTAAATAATGCTGGAATGAGTTGTGAAGGACACTTTTATAGAGGTAGCCTTGATAAAAACTTGCAAATGCTGCAACTCAATATGAAAGCACCCTATATTTTAGCGTATGAATATGGCAAACATTTTATAAGTAGAGGACGTGGAGGAATTATCTTTACTTCTAGTATTAGCGCATTTAATGCACATCCCTTTTTAACACATTATGCTGCAACTAAAGCCTATATCTTATCTTTAGCTGAAGGAATGAACTATGAATTGAAAGATAAAAATGTAGATATTTTGGCATTATGTCCTGGGTTTACAAAATCAGAAATGACGCGTGGGTTAAAAGATAGCCCAATGCTGATGGAGGCTGCCCCTGTAGTACAAACGGCATTGGATAATTTAGGTAAGAGTATCTCAGTAGTGCCTGGTTTTATTAATAAAACACAAGTGTTTATCAACAACAGAATATTAAATAGAAATGGTGCTACTTCATTAGCAGGTGCTGTTCTGAAACGAATGATGCCCGGCATATCCGGCAACAAAAAAAAGAAGCAAGACAGTTAATTTGGAATTATGATAACCTATTTTCTTATTGCAATTACAGTAATAACGAGTGTTTTGACATTTGGAAACCAGAAATTGTTTTCTGAAGCTGTCTTTAATCCGTTTATAATTGATAGCAGAAAGCAATACTATCGTTTTATTTCTGCAGGGTTTATCCATGCCGATTGGATGCATTTGTTGTTTAATATGTATGCTTTGTATTTATTTGGAACAAATGTAGAAATTGCATTCAAAGATATTTTTCAAGGATTAGGCGCTTTGGCTTATGTCGTTTTATATTTTTCAGCTTTGATAATGAGTGCTATGTTTTCCTATTTTAAAAACAAGGAAAATCCAAGGTATAATGCTGTCGGTGCTTCCGGTGCCATTTCTGCCGTTTTATTTGTAAGTATTATTTTATTTCCTACACAAAAGCTGATGGTATTTCCAATTCCGTTTTTTATACCTTCCTATATTTTAGGCCCAATGTATTTGGTATATTCTTATTATATGGGAAGAAGGGGAATGGATAATATTGGGCATGATAGCCACTTTTTTGGCGCACTTTGGGGGGTGTTATATATTATAGTTTTATGGAAAGATGCTCTCAGTCATTTTATTCATCAGGTATTATAAACGGTAATTTTTTTTATTTCAGGATAAAAAAAAACAACATTAAATAAAGCCAAATTGCCACTAAAAAATGCCATAATATAGAGAATAATTTTAGCTGCGATTTTATAATTGGATCAGTGAAATAGACGATAGAAGTGGCATAATCTTTTAATACTTCAAAACTCTTTTTTATAAAGTAAAATAAAAACACCAAACAGCCAATAATATGCAAAGCATGTATGGCTGATATTACATATAAATATGCTGAATAATGTTGATTGGGCTGATACCCTGAAGTAAATAAAGCTGCCCAGCCACCCACTTGCCCTACTAAAAATAATATTCCTGTTGCAGGTAGAAATACTAAAGTAGTTTTATATTTAGTGAATCTGTCATTGTTGTAATATTTTTTTACAAGCTCTAAAATAACACTGCTAAATAATAAGACTATGGTATTCCAATAAAATACAACGGGTAATTTTATCGGAGCTTCTGCATAATAGGTTCTGCTCATCGCAAACATAAATGTCAAATCAAAAAACATTAGTAACAATCCGCCAATTCCGATATATAACATCCATTTGTAATTGTTATATTTTTCGCTTACAGAATTTTCGTATTCTTTAGGTTTGATATTTTGCAGAATTTTCTTCTTCATTACTAATTATACATAATTTCAGAAAAAAAGTTGAATTATACATGGCATACAGCACAAATGCCTTCAATAAGTAAATTTACATTTTCCATACTATATTTTTTGGGTAAATGTAATTTGGGAATTTCGACACCATGCATACATTCTATTTTATTGCATTTCTTACATTTAAAATGCACATGAAAATCATCGTGGTTATGTTCTGTAGATTCGTGATGACACAAAGCATATTTTGCTATTCCGGAATCATCAGGGATTTTGTGCAATAATCCATTTTCTAAAAAAGAAGTAAGCGTTCTGTAAATTGTTACCCGGTCAAATTTTGCAGAAAATTGACCCTCTAAATCTGCATGTGTCAGTGCATTTTTATTTTTCTGAAAATACTCCAAAACCTCCCGACGTATAGGAGTGGCGCGCAAACGGTGCTGATGTAGTATTTTTTCTATTGGATGCATAAACTTATTTTTTTGCAACTGAATTGCAAAATTAATGGTATATTTGCAACTGAATTACAAAATGAAAGTACACAAAGATACGCATACACACAAACATTATGCAGAGCGAGCAACAGTTTTTTTGTCCGCTTTATGTGCAATCCACTGTATGATTACGCCTGTTTTATTAGTAATAATGCCCGTTGCCGCTACCTATTTTGAGCAATATCATTGGGTGGAATATATTTTAGTAGGCAGCGTTTTTATTTTAGGTACATCTTCTATCTTACATAGCTATAAACATCATCATCAAAATAAATTACCTGCATATATTTTCTTTTTTGGGTTAATGTTAATGTTTGCTGCCGCAATGATGAAACTGTTTTTCCATACCGCAGAAAACTCTACACATCTTATCAGTGGAATAGGCGGTATCACAGCAGGATTAGGGCAGTTGTATAATCTAAAATTGAGCAAATAACACAGACTCATTTATGTAGGTTTAATCGAATCAATACAGTATTTTTGAATAAAATTTTTAACATGAATCAAGAGCCGCCAAAACAATCTTTTTTAGATAAAGCAGACCAAACCATTTTTGGTTTTATAGTAGGAATGGTATTGCCTATGTTGATGTTTATTCTATATAAAGAAATAAAATTTTCTTACTTAAGCTGGGATAAATATGTTGCCGGTGTAAAGGATTTATCGGTATTGCCCTCATTCATCAAAGTTAGCGTATTTATTAATCTTCCTGCATTTTTTCTATTTAATTTGATGAAGCGTTTTCAACTTTGTAAAGGAATTTTTTTTGCTTCATTATTGTATATTGCATTGATGTTTGGCGTTAAATATATTCATTGATTTTAATTTAAAATACTATTGAAATATTTTATCCTTTCCGGCGAAGCATCAGGAGATTTGCATGGTAGTAATCTCGTAAAAGAAATTGCTGCATTGGATAAACATGCAGTATTTAAAGGCACTGGCGGACAATATCTATCTCATTCCGGAGTTGAAATTGTTCTTCCGATTGGGCAAATGGCGTTTATGGGTTTCTGGGAAATTGTAAAAAATTGGAATATTATCCGTAAAAATTTCTCTATCGTAAAACAAGCTATCACTTCCTTTCAGCCTGAGGTAGTGATATTAATTGATTACCCCGGTTTTAATATACGAATGGCAAAATGGTGCAAACAGCAAGGCTATAAAGTGGTGTATTATATTTCACCAAAATTTTGGGCATGGCGAGAAAATCGAGTAGAGAAAATAAAAAAATATGTCGATTTGATGTTGTGTATATTGCCATTCGAAGAAACATTTTATCAAAAACATTGTTATACTAAAGCACATTACATTGGACATCCTTTACTAGATGTAATAGCGGTAACAACAAATGATAATTTAAGAAAACATATTGCATTGTTACCAGGCAGTAGAATCCAAGAAATACAATCATTAATGCCGATTTTTTTACAAGTTGCCCAACATTTTCCAAACGATCAATTTGTAATTGCAGGAATATCCGCAATGGCACATTTATATCCTTCAACTTTACCTTCAAATATAAAAATTAGCTTTGATGAAACTTATAGTGTGTTGCAGCAATCCAAAGTGGCTGTAGTTTGCAGTGGTACGGCAACCTTAGAAACGGCGTTATTCAATATACCTCAAGTGGTGGTTTATAAAACATCTTGGATAAATTATCAAATTGGGAAACGGGTAGCAAAAGTGCAGTTTATTTCATTACCGAATTTAATTGCAGATAAAAGAATAATCACTGAATTAATACAACAGGATTGCACGGCGGAAAATATTTCAAATGCGATAAATGAAGTATTAACGGTGCCTTTAGTGGATAGATATAATTTGCTGTATGAAAAAATCGGAACACAAGGTGCTTCAAAAAATGCAGCTAAGTGGATACAACAATTGCAGGTACGGAATTAATTTATATCTTTGCAGCGTTCTTTAAATTTATGGGGCATTAGCTCATTTGGCTAGAGCGCTACGCTGGCAGTGTAGAGGCGATCGGTTCGAATCCGATATGCTCCACTTTTTTATTTTGTAATAATCGATATACTTAATTGATAAATCCTTTCTCTCGCATCCAATCATCGTTGAAAAATTTGGCTACATAGCGAGAGCCGTGGTCGTGTAATATTATTACGACTAAATCATTTTTTGTAAATGGAAATTTTTCGTGTATTTGTAGCACGCCTTGTATAGCAGAACCTGCGGAATTTCCTGCAAAAATACCTTCCTCTTTAGCCAATCGTCGCTGCATTAATGCGGCATCTTTATCCGTTACTTTTTCAATATAATCGATTAACGAAAAATCATAGTTTTGGGGAATGATATCTTCTCCAATTCCTTCGGTAATATAAGAATGTATTTCTTTTGGGTCAAAAGTGCCAGTTTCATGGTATTGTTTCAGAATAGAACCATACGTATCTATCCCGTATGTTTTAATTGCCGGATTTTGTTCTTTTAAATATTTTGAAGTGCCGGTTACTGTTCCTCCGGTGCCAATTCCTACTACAAAATGTGTGATTTTCCCGTCTGTTTGTTTCCATATTTCCGGTCCTGTGCTTTCGTAGTGTGCTTGTCTGTTCGATAGATTATCATATTGATTCATCCAGACAGAATTTGGCGTTTCTTCGGCTAGTTTTTTGGCTATGGAATAGTAGGAGCGTGGGTCATCAGCATCAACATTGGTTGGGCATACGATAACTTCTGCGCCCATGGCGCGCAGCATATCAAATTTTTCTTTTGACTGTTTATCTGTTGAAGTGAAAATACATTTATAGCCTTTAATACATGCAGCCATTGCTAATCCCATGCCTGTATTTCCAGAGGTACATTCAATGATGGTACCGCCGGGTTTCAAGCGACCGTTTTTTTCTGCATCTTCAATCATCTTCACCGCCATTCTGTCTTTAATGGAATTTCCGGGATTAAAAGATTCGATTTTTACACATATCGTTGCAGGAATATGCGCTGTTATTTTATTCAGTTTTACAATAGGAGTATTCCCGATAGTATCTAATATATTATTGAAAATTTGCATTGCACAAATATAGTAAAAAATGCTCAACTCGACTTAACATTCCTTCTCAAGCATCTATATTGCTTATACTCTTAAGTATTATTTCTTATTTAATAATTCTTTTAAAAACAGGGTAAAAATGTATAAATCATCATAAAAGTATCGCTTGAAAGTCCGTTTGGGTTCGGATAAAAATCGGTGTAACCATTCCAAACCTATATTTTGCATCCATTTTGGTGCTCTGTTTTTTATACCGGTATAAAATTCATAAGAAGCGCCAAGGTTAAAGAATACGGGCAGTTTGATATTTTTTTGTTTTAATTTTTCGTGTAAATTTATAATCAACATTTCTTGTTTGGGATAGCGCAATCCTAAGAAGACAAAATCAGGTTGTTGTAGTTGGAGTAATGGAAAAATTTGTTGCGCTTCTTTTTCAACTTCTTCCGCCGTTGCTTCAAAAAATGGAGGTATGTAGCATTGTGCTGTTGAATATTCTAGTGTTAGTTGTTTTTTTACAATTTCATTAGGTAAGATTAAAAACATCTTTTTTTGATGTTGAATGCTGGCTTTCCATATCAATGGAAATAAATCACTTCCAGCTAATCGCTTTTTTAAAGGCTTACCTAATAATTTAGAAAACCAGATAATGGGTGCACCGTCCGGTAAAATATATCTAGCATTTTGAAAAACCGTCAAGAGTTTTTTGTTTTTATTTAGATGAACCGTCAAGTCAACATTTGGTGTAATTACTACCGGAAAATGGGTGGTGTCCTTGTTGTGAATTATATCATTTATTATGGCATCGAAATTATCGGCTGCTACAAAATCTAAATTAAAAACAGATTGCTTGAGAATTAATTTTTCCATTACCGCCATCTTCTTTTTAAAGTTTCAGTAATATTTTTCATTCGGTTTAAATTCATTAAAAGCGCCAATCCTAATTTTATTGGAAAGCTGATATAATAATAACACAATAGCAGTAGATTCGGTGTTATTTCTTCTTTTGCATAGTGATAAAATTCAATATTTTCTTTGCATTGTTTTTGACAAATCCAACGCTCTGTACCATTTAATCCACCTTTTTTCCAATTGCTGGCACGTTCTTTTTTAAATCCAATTTCTTTAGAGTCTTTTTCTATAGAAGAACTTTCTTGCGTAATATTTAACATGTTATTGTCAAATACAATATCGATATGTGCGCATATATTTTGTAATGTTTGTTTAGGGTTTTCTAGTAAGTCTTCAAATTGTACAGAGTACACACGCTTATCTTGTTTGTATTTTTTAGCGGCATTAATTGCTGCATTCCATAGTTTGCTTAATGTTATCGGGTGGTAGTTGATACGTAAACGCATAGCTTCTCTTGCGGTCATATAACTGCCACCTAAATTTCTTCTGTTCCATTTGTTTTTCTGCGACAACATAATAGCTCGTGGGTCGCGTACCATGTTTATTATTTTCGCATTCGGATAGAGTTCAAATATTTCTTTTAAGTAAAAAACATTTTGTGGCGTTTTTTCACACACAATATTTTTGTGATGTAATGCTACTTCATTTTTTGTAAAATAGTTAAAAACATCTTCAGAAAATAGAGGCTGCTTGTTTATTGCGTTTACTAACTGCTGCGCTTCTTCCTGAAATTGATTATAATTTTGGTCGTGAGTCATATAGCCCACTCGCTGTGTATGCATTAATTTTGCAGCAATTGTTACTGCCTGCTCCTTGTTAATCGCCTTACCTTTATCTTCCGGCGACCATAATTGTTCAAAAAAATGCAACTCATTTAAAACCATCAACTGTGGATGGTTATTGAATATGCGGAGCATCATAGTAGTGCCACTTCTAGAATTTCCTACTATAAATATTATTTTATCTTGAAACTCCAATTTTTTCGATTTATGCAAAAGTAATCATTCAAAACGAGTTTCTACAATTCTGTTTTTACCAATCATTTCTACAGGTTTTCATTAAAAAATACTATATTTGCAACTTAGTTGCATTTTATTTAATATCTTGACTTTTAATTAAAGTATTACTTAATGTTTATAAAAATGAGTTTTATAAAATATATTCTTACTATAGTTTTCTTTTTTTTAGGAATGCATCTTTATTCGCAATATAGCTTATCAGGCCATGTGAAAGACCTTATGACCAAAGAACCATTAATTGGTGTTTCGGTTTATTTGCCGGAATTAAAAGTTGGTTCTTCTTCAAATTTGGATGGTAATTTTATAATTCAAAATTTAAGGAGCAGTGAATATATTATAGAATTAAGTTATGCCGGGTATAAAACCATATCTGAAAAGCTAGTAATGGATAATGATACTGCAATTTCGTTTTTTTTAGAGCCCACTTCAACAGAGCTAAGCGAAGTGGTGGTGACAGGCGTGACGCGCGTAACAGAATTGAAACGAAATCCTGTTGTTATATCTATTATGGATGGGGTAAGTTTTCGTCAAAGTAGTGCTTCCAATCTGATTGATGCATTGAAAGAAATACCTGGCGTCAGCCAAATTACAACAGGCCCAAATATTTCAAAACCTATCATCAGGGGTTTAGGATATAATCGGATAATTACACTTAATAATGGCATAAAACAAGAAGGGCAACAATGGGGTGACGAGCACGGAATTGAAATTGATGAATACGCCATTAACAGAGCTGAAATTGTAAAAGGCCCGGGTAGTTTGCTGTATGGTTCTGATGGTATAGCCGGGGTGTTGAATTTTTTACCTCCCAAACCGCCGGAACTTGGAATTGTAAAAACACAACTGCTGACGAACTATCAAAGTAACAATAACCAAATTGCATATTCCATTTCTAATACAGGAAATAAAAATGGGTTTCAATGGATGGTAGGATTTACCAATAAATTTATCGGAAACTATAAAAATAAATTCGATGGCATTGTGTATAATTCGGGATTTAAAGAATACAATGGTAATGCCTCTTTAGGAATATTAAAAAAATGGGGACACGCACAAATTTCTTTTAATTCTTATAATGCAAACTTAGGAATTATAGAAGGCGAAAGAGATAGCCTAGGTAATTTCGTTTATATTAATTCGCAAAATGAAATAATTATTGCGGATAAAAATAAATTGAGAGGATATAAAATTAATGTACCCTATCAATGGGTGAATCATCAAAGTGTTGCGGTTAATAATTTTATAGTATTGAAGAAAGGGACACTGAATGCGGAGTTTAGTTTTCAGAATAATCTACGCCGTGAATTTTCTGATGTTGAACATCCAAATACTACAGGATTATTTCTGTCGCTAAATACGCTGAATTATAATTTACGTTACAATTTAGAAAATAAAAAAGGGTGGGAAACTACAGTAGGTACAAGTGGAACCCTTCAGTTTAATACAAATAAAGGAATTGAATTTTTAATACCAAATTATAATTTACTTGATTTGGGTGTTTTTGCATTTACACAAAAAACGATAAAGAAGCTAACAATTGCTGGTGGTTTGCGATTGGATATTATTCATCTGAATACTCAACAACTACTATTAGATTCAACTGAACAACCGATTACTATTGCAGACTCTAATTCTACTTTGAAGTTTGCTGCTAATCATAGAAATTATTTTGGTGCTTCAGGTAGTATTGGTTTTACTTATCAAGTAACAAAAAATTCTACATTAAAACTTAATTTTTCTAATGGATTTCGAGCTCCGAATATTGCAGAATTATCCTCTAACGGGAAGCACGAAGGTACATTCCGATATGAAATAGGAAATACCAAATTGAAACCGGAATTTAGTCATCAAATTGATATTGCTTATGCTTTAAATTCAGAACATATCACTTTTGAGATTAACCCGTTTGTGAATTTTATTAGCAATTATATTTTTCTTGAAAAGCAAAAAGATAGTTTGGGTAATTCAATTTTCTTAAACGCCAATGATTCTTCACCTGCGTTTAAATATACCGATGGAAATGCTATACTTACAGGTGGTGAAATATATTTTGATTTTCATCCGCATCCTTTAGATTGGCTGCATGTCGAAAATTCTTTTTCTTATGTTTTAGGAATGCAAAAACATCAATCAGATAGCACTAAATATTTGCCTTTTATTCCTGCACCGCATTACCGCAGTAGCGTGAAAGCGCAATTCAAAAATCTAAGTAAATATATTTCTGATTTTTTTGTAAGGTTTAATGTGGATTATTATTTTGCACAAAATAAAATTTACAGTGCTTACGGTACAGAATCGAAAACGCCGGGATATACGCTGTTAAGTGCAGGTATGGGGTTGAGTATTACGACTGAAAAACATAAAGACTTTCTTAGTATTTTTTTCAATACAGAAAATTTGGCAAATATCGCCTATCAGAATCATTTAAGCCGGTTGAAATATGCGCCTGAAAATCTTGCAACAAAACGTGCCGGAGTTTTTAATATGGGAAGAAATTTTAGCATTAAAATGATAGTAAACATTTAAGAAGTAATGTAAATAAGTAGGTATCGTTTAGAAGGTAAATTCCTATTAATTTTCTACATTTGAAAAATAGATGAATTTAGAATGTCGAATAAAAGTGTAATAACAATTTTGTTTTTTTGTTGGCTTGTAAATGTTAGCCATGCGCAGCATTTTTCTATAAATCCTGTTGTAGGTGCAGTTACAAATAATTCTGCAATAGTATTATTCCTTTCTGAAAAACAAGATGCAATTTTTTTTATTAGTTTAAAAAATGAAAGTGAAAATACGTTTGTTTATGAATTTAAAAATACAAATGGAACATTTGTTGCTCAATTAGATGCTCTTAATTCCAATAGCCAGTATAGATATTCCATTTTCGAAAAATCAAAGCTTGATTCCAGTACATTTCTCGTAAGTGGTTCATTTAAAACATTTCCTTCACAGCATGATACAACGGCGTTTTCTTTTACGTTAGGTTCTTGCACAGAACAACATTACAACGATTCTATATTTGTAGAAATATCCAAGCAACAGCCTTTGTTTTTCTTGCATTTAGGTGATTGGCTGTATGCCAATAATTTTAATGAACGACCTTTCTATTATGTAGAAAATATAAATCATCAAAGAGAATTATATAGGAAAAGATATGAAATGCCGAACCTGAAAAATATGCTACATACTACTCCGATGGATTTTATTTTTGATGATGAAGATGGTGTTTATGATGATTTTTCTAAAAAAACCTATAGCGAATTGAAAATGTCGGGCAGCAAAACCTCTATACAAGAAATTCCTTATCCCGACTCTTTGCGGAAAATTGCAATAGAAGGTTTGCATACTTTTTTTCCGAGTTATCCAACAAATAAAAATCAAGCATACCATTCTTTTGTTTGTGGAAATGCAGAAATTTTCTTCTTAGACACTCGCTCCACTCGTTCTCCGAATACAGAGAGTTTTCATTTTGCAAAATCTGGTAGATGGAAATACAATGTACCGAAAGGGCATGCCATTTTGGATTCTATACAAATGAATTGGTTGCTGCAAGGATTAAAAAATTCTAAATCAACATGGAAATTTATTGTCAGCGGCGTTACATTTAATCAATCTTATAAAAAAGTATTAGACATAGCGTTACGTGCACAAAAAAGAATTTTACCTAATGGTATGAATGGTGCTTATGTAGCGGCATCGCTAGCTTCTATGTGGTTTGCATTTCCTGAAACTCAAATAAAATTGCTGAATTTTTGTAGGGATAATAACATTAAAAACGTGATTGTACTTAGTGGAGATGCACATACTGCTGCAATTGATAATGGTAAAAATGCAGGGTTTCCCGAATTAATGGCGGGAGGATTGGCTCAAAAAAATTCCAAACTAGCGGCTATTATAAAAAATAATTTACGTTTGAATTTATGGAATCAAGGAGGGCAGGGTATAGGTAATAAAAATTTTAATGATGCTTATGGAAAAGTAACCATACACGGCGATAATTATATTACATTAGCTGTTATAGATAAATATGGAAATAGCATTTGTACTTATGATGTTAAAAACGGATTTATTCCCAAACATTATAAATTAAAACCCCAGAAAAGAATATTGAAAATTAGAGCTTTAAAGAATTTATTTAAAATAGCATTACACCAATAATTGCTAATGATTTTTTTGTTTGATATTGAGTTATTTTTTTATTTCAAAATAAGCAGAATTTACATAAGTATCTAGTTCGTTATAAATATCAACGACATATTTTCCTACTTTAGTTACAGTAATTGGAAAACTTATCCAATCCCAATCCCTAGATTTTACTGTGTATTCTTTCTCTGAAACTTTTTCATTGTATTTATCGCCAGTGAAAACGGATAGAACAACACTTTTTAATTTCAAAGCTTTATCACCAATTAATAAACAGGTGATATCTCTTTTACCATTGATTAATCTAAATTCTGTTGCCTCACCTTTTATAGTTCCATCAGAATTATTTCCTTCACCAAATTCTATCTTAGAGTCTGAATAATAATAGGTATCCTCAACGCCACCGTCATCATTGGTAGTAGTTGTAGTCGATGAACTTTTGTTTTTCATGTATCCAATATTCGTATAGGTAGTTGCAAGCACTTTTTCATCTTTGCCAATAATAGAAATTTTATAATCTCCTGATTTTAAAAATAGATAATCTACCAATGCCCATTTTTTCTTTTCAGAATTTGACTTTGTGTCAATGTCTTGAGTGTCATCTGCTACATATTCCCCATTCTTATTTTTTCGGTCAACGTATAACATTAGATTGTCTTTTATTATATTATCTTGCGAATAAATAATATATACATAACTTCCTTTTGCGGAGTCTATATCCCAGTTCTTGTTTATTCCTGATGGTGTACCGTCTGTCTTGTTGTAGTCTTCGCATAGCACTACTCTGCCGTTTTGTGCATGTGCAGTAACGGAGAAAACAATAATTGTAGTTAGTAATAAGAATAGGTTTTTCATAATTTATTTTTATCTTATAAAATTAACATAAAAATCGATGAAGTAAATACCCAAATGATGGTATAGTTGTTCAATACATATTCAAAATGTATCTTTGCGCAATGCCAACGGAATCTTACTTAAAAAAACTTCATCATATTAAAGCATTTGTTTTTGATGTAGATGGCGTTTTTACCAATAATCAGCTTATAGCTTTGGAGTCCGGCGACCTAGTTAGAACGTTTAATGCTAAAGATGGCTTTGCCCTTAAAACCACTATTGAAAAAGACTATAAAGTATGCATCATTACTGGTGGTTCTTCGGCTGCCGTTCACAAAAGATTTGAGATGTTAGGCGTAAAGCATAATTACTTTCGGGTGAGCGATAAACTTATCGTTTTAAAGTCGTTTTTAGAGTTAGAGAATTTACAGCCTGAAAATGTATTATATATTGGAGATGATATTCTCGATTACCATGCGATGAACTATTGTGGAATAAAATGCTGTCCAAATGATGCAGTACCTGAAATAATAAATATTGCAGATTATGTATGTAGGAATAAGGGCGGCGATGCGTGTGTGCGTGAGGTGATTGAAATGGTATTAAAATCTCAAAATAATTGGTTTACTTTTAAATGAAATTTTTTAAAATATGCATTATTTAAAACTTATCAGACCACTAAATCTATTAATGATTGTATTTACAATGGTTTTATTTCGAATATGTATTATAGCGGCATCTCCGTACAAAATATTTTATATACAACCTGAAGTAAGCACTATTGCTTATATGTTTATGATGTTGGCTACAGTACTTATCGCTGCTGGAGGCTATGTTGTAAACGATATTTATGATATAGAAATAGATGCTGTAAACCGACCGGAAAAACAAATTATTGGTAAGCATATTTCCGAAACAGAGGCGTATAATTTTTATAAAATATTGTGTGTTTTAGGGGTGTTATGTACTTTGGTTTTAGCGTTTTTAACGCGCAATCTTCGTTTGTCAATGTTGCCATTAATTATAATGTTAATCCTTAATTTTTATGCACATACATTCAAGAAACAATTTTTTGTGGGAAATTTTATGATAGCTCTATCCACGGGTTTTGTGGTGCTGCTGCCTACTTTATTTGAAATTGGTGGTAAAGTTGATGACAGTGATATGCAACTAGAAATACAAAGCGGAATAGCCATTGCAGGTATTGTTTATGGTCTATTTGCTTTCTTGAGCACTTTCTTGAGAGAATTGGTAAAAGATATGGAAGATGTAAACGGTGATATACAAGGTAATTGCAAAACTATTCCTATTGTTTTAGGAATAAAAAGTGCCAAAGGGATAGCTATTTTTATTTCCATTATTTTGTTTATTCAATTGACATTGTTTGTATGGTTTTTTCCATCTATACAAGTAAAATATGTAGCGTATTTTATTGCCTTTGGATTGTTGCTCCCATTATTGTTAATCTCCGTATTTATTGTTGTTGCTAAATCTGCAAAACAATACCAGTATGCTAGCAATCTGATAAAATTATTTATGCTTCTTGGTATTTCGACTATGCTTTATTTTAAAGGCGGAATAGGACCATATATATTTATGCAATTTGCAAATTTTATAGAAAAATTACTCTAATTAATATGCCAATACCTGATAGTATTATTTTAGGCTCACAGTCGCCGAGGCGCTTAGAAATACTTACACGTGCAGGATTTTCTGTTCAAGTTGTTTCTCCAAATATTGATGAAGAGTTTCCTTCTGAAATTTCTATTTATGATGTGCCCGAGTTTTTAGCAAATTTGAAAATGCAAGAAATTTCCAATACAATCACTACCGATGATAAATTTATTATTTGTGCAGATACCGTAGTTATTTTTAATCAACAATTAATTGGTAAACCTACAGACGATAATCAGTCATTTACTTTTTTAAAAAACATGAACGGAAAGCAACACGACGTTATTACCGGCGTTTCTATACGCTATGTCGGCAAGCAAATTTCTTTCGCAGCAATGGCAAAAGTGTATTTCAAAAAGTTGTCTGATGAAGAAATTTGGCACTATATCCACACGCACCAAACCTTAGATAAAGCAGGTGCTTATAATATTCAGGAATATTGTGGAATTGATAGAATCGAAGGTGAATTTGAAAACGTAATGGGATTACCTATTCGTAGAGTGCTACAAGAAATACAAAATTGGTAGTTATATTTTTTTGCAGAAAAATACATTTTTTACTTATAAAGCCACCATCAAATTACAACCTCTGATATCGGAATTATCTGTTCTGCCGATTATTTCAAACGTAGAATCAGAAATGATATTTACCAAATCTTGTGTGGCTATAAAAGCACAAGAATAAATATTTGCTAAGTCAATTACGTTTAATGCTCCGCGCCCAATATTTGCAGATACTTGCAACGGATTGTAAATATCTCGTTTTAGGATTTTCAACCACGGAGGTGTTTTAAAAATCCCTTCTCCAGCGGAATATCCTTGAGATAAAAGTTCTGTCATGCCATATTCGGAATGTATATGGAATACATTGAAATTCTGTTTTAAAATAGCATGTACTTCCTCTCGCATCATCTCTTTGCGTCTTCCTTTCATTCCGCCGGTTTCCATTATCACTACTTCCGATAAATTCATAGGAAATTGTTCGGCAAAGTCCAATAATGCAAACGTAACACCAATAAGCAGTATTTTTTTATTGTTTCTATTTTCTTTTAAATACACAATTTTTTCTGCTAATTCTTGCAAATTATTCAAATAAAATCCAGAATGTTCACTATTTGTTTTTTTTATTAAATCATCTACCATATACACCAACGAAGAAGTATTTCTTTCTAAATAGGAGGGTAGTAAGGCGAGTATTATCCAATCAGTTGCTTTTCCATAAAACAAATCAAATCCATTTATAAAACTTTGTTCATACAGCGATACATCGGCAACCAAATGTTTGCTGGTTATTTGACCGGTAGTGCCGCTGCTTTCAAATATTTTTTCTATGGAGGCGTTTTGGGTAATTACAGAATGGGTTTTAAAAAAATCAATGGGTAAAAATGGAATTTGCGATATAGATTGAACCTTTTTGAAATCGATATGCAGATAATCTGTAAATTGCCGATAAATGGGATTGTTGAAATATTGAAATTCAAAAAGTGAAAGCGCAATTTCTTCAAAATTAAATTTTTCGTCTGAAAAGATTTTTTCTTGTATTTTTGAAACCATATCTTGCACGAAACAAAGGTATATAATTTTATGAAGTTAAATCGTATTGCCATAATATGTATTACAATGTTGGGATTTGTAGCTTGTTACAAAACGCCTCAATATCCCATTACTCCAACATTAAAATTTGAAACTTTTACTAAGCCCAATTCTGTTTTTACCTTAGGAGATACAGGGAATTTAGTGTTGAGCTTTACAGATGGCGATGGCGACATGGGAAAATTAAATAATGCAGATTCCTCCTCCCGTTTGTGGTACCGCAACCAGCGAGATACTACTTTTTTTAATAGAGACAGATATTATGTAATTCCAGTAATTCCTCAAAAAGGAACAACTAAAGCCATTAGCGGCACTATTGAGATGAAACTTTCCGCTGCTTTATTTAACTCGTATGAGGCTTATTTTATAGCCAAAGGTATTTCCATCGATACATTTACTTTTAAAATGTATGTTACCGATAGAGCAACCCACCAAAGCAACGTAATTACTACCCCTCCAATTGTTGTTAAATTACCTTAAGTAATTCATTACCAATAGGAATTTATAAAGATAAACTTCGCTTAATGCTTATATAATCTGTAAAAAACAGTTGTAGTACAGTATTTGCTCTAATTTTGCTTTTACGCAATATGCAACCCTTAGATGTTATAATTATTGGAGCCGGATTTTCTGGATTATCTGCTGCTTATTATTTGCAACGCAAAGGGTTGCAGGTAAAGGTATTGGAGGCAACTTCCCATTCTGGTGGAAGAGCGCGTTCTGATAAAATGGAAGGCTTTACATTAGATAGAGGAGTACATTTTTATCATAATTCTACTACAGAATTATCCAAAATTATCAATATTAATTCATTAGGGTTAAAAAATACTTATCCCGGTTATTTGTTGCGTTATCAAGGAACATTTAATTTATTTACTAATCCGCTATATCAAACCTTAGATACGGTATCTACGGCTTTAGCAAAAAATGCTACATTCTCTGACAAGCTCCGTTTATTCGGATTATATGCTAAATTAAAAACAGCAACTTACAATAAACTTGTAAAAGAACCAGAGTCTTCTACTTTTGAATATTTCTCTAAAAATGGATTTAGCAAAAAATTGATAGATTCATTTTTCCGCCCTATGCTGGCAGCAAATATTTTTGATTATAATTTACAATCTTCCTCTCGTTTTTCTAAGTTGTATCTGAAGTCTTTATTTCAAGACCATGTGGCATTGCCTAAAAATGGAATTGGCAGTATTGCCGAAAAAATAGTAGAGCAATTAGATGAAAATACGGTGCTTTATAAATCAAAAGTAAAACGCATTACAGATAATGGCGTTGAGCTTTTGAATGGAGAATTTATGGAATCCAAGTTTGTATTGATTGCTACAAATGCAATTCATGCAAATGCGATAATAGGAAAAAATGAAATGCCCGCAGAATGCTCGCACGTATCTACTTTGTATTTTTCTACAGAACAAGCACCACTAAGCAAACCGGTGGTAATGTTAAATGGTGATAATGGTACAACATTAGTTAATCATGTATTTGTACCTACTTTGCTACATTCGGAATATGCTCCGAGTGGAAAACATTTAGTAGCGGTAAGTGTGGTAAAAGAGCATGACTTAGATGATGAAGAGTTGGAAGCAAAATGCTTAACAGAATTGTCGGAATGGTTTGGTTTAAAAGTAATGGATTGGAAGCATCTGAAAACTTACCATATTAAATACGCAATGCCATTCAAACCAATTGTCGATGAAATAGAATTTACAAAGAAAATTTCCTCGAATATTTACGCTTGTGGAGATAGCTTGTCGGTTGGAAGCATGGAGTCCGCTTTGCGTTCAGGTAGAGAATCTGCTGACATTATTGCATGCGAATTTTTAAATAAATATAATGCTAAACACGATTTAGTACACTAATAATCCTTCCTTTGTTTCGTTTCAGTATGCTTAATATTGTTCCTTGTCATTAGGGAAATCTTTGCTTTTTATATCTGCGATATATTGTTGTGTAGCGTGTTTTATATCTTCGTATAAATGTAAATATTGTCGTAAGAAACGAGGTTTAAATTCATGCGTAATTCCTAGCATATCATGTGTTACCAGCACTTGCCCATCTACATATTTTCCGGCACCGATTCCAATTACAGGAATTGAAATGCTTTCTGAAACTTTTTTCGCTAATGCTGCCGGAATTTTTTCTAACACCAATGCAAAGCAGCCAATACTTTCTAGATATTTTGCATCTTCAATTAAACGATCTGCTTCTTCCTCTTCTTTCGCCCGAACGGTGTATGTTCCAAATTTATAAATCGATTGTGGCGTTAATCCTAAATGCCCCATCACCGGAATTCCGGCAGTAAGAATACGAATTACTGATTCGCCCACTTCTTTGCCTCCTTCTAATTTTACACCATGCCCTCCCGTTTCTTTCATAATTCGGATGGAAGCATTTAATGCTTCTCGTGAGTTTCCTTGATAAGAACCAAACGGCAAGTCCACTACCACAAAGCATCTTTTTACTGCTCTCACTACACTTTGTGCATGGTATATCATTTGGTCTAAGGTAATGGGTAATGTTGTTTCGTGCCCCGCCATTACGTTAGACGCTGAATCACCCACTAATAATATATCAATACCCGCATCATCTAAAATTTTTGCCATCGAATAATCGTATGCAGTAAGCATGGATATTTTTTCTCCACGATTTTTCATCTCGCGTAATTTTTGAGTAGTTACGCGTTTTATTTCTGATTGGGCTGAAGACATAATCTTTATTTAAGGCTTAAATTTACTCGTTTTATTTAGGATTTGCAAATGAGCATTAAGAATATCGATATATAGTATTGCAAAGGTTTTATAACATTATTTGTATCTTTGATGTTCATAATTATTTTTAGCATTAATAATAAATTTTTGTGGAGCAATTAGAACAATGTCCTTGTTGTCATAGTAAACAATTAAAGCCCGATGGGGTTGTTTCGGACTTCTTTCTGACAAACGAATCTTTTCATTTAAGTAAATGTGTAGATTGCGGGTTTGTATTTACCAATCCACGTCCGGATATTACAGAAATTGGAAAATATTATCAAACTGAAAATTATATCTCGCATCATTCTTCCAATACTTCATTTTTTCACCGTCTTTATCGTTTGATAAGAGATTATATGTTCGGTAAAAAAATGAATTATATCCGTACTTATTTTAAAAAACCTTGGCAAAAGGTTTCTTTATTGGATTATGGTGCAGCATCCGGCGATTTTTTAGCATATTGTAAATCGCAAAATATAGAAAAAACTATAGGAATAGAACAAGATGCCTCTTGTAGAAAAGCAGCAGATGAAATTCATGGAATACAATTACAAACTCCGGAAGAATTAAGTTTGCTACCACAAAATTCATTAGATGTTATTACCCTTTGGCATGTTTTAGAACATATACACAATGCCGATGAGGTTATCTCGTTGTTTCATAAGGTATTAAATGAAGAAGGTGTTTTAGTAATTGCAGTTCCTAATATCAATAGCCTAGATAGAAAAATATATAGCAATTACTGGGCAGCTTATGATGTGCCACGCCATATTTATCATTTTAATACTGCAACTATTTCGGTATTATTAAATCGATTAGGATTTACATTAGCAGGAAAACATGCACTACCTTTCGATGCTTATTATATTTCATTGCATAGCGAGTGGCTGAAAAAATCTAATTTGATTATTTCTATTTTACGTGCAGTGAAAAATGGATTTTTAAGTAATTGGTCAGCTCGAAAAACTGGAGAATATTCGAGTTTAGTATATGTATTTAAAAAAACAAAAATATAGCTTTATAGGTTTTTAAAGATGCTGTTTTTAAAAATCAAATTGGATTGTTTATTGTTTTTTTGTAAAATAAAAAAGTCCTGAAAATATCAGGACTTGTTGACCGACAAGGATTCGAACCTCAACTAAAAGCACCAAAAACTTCTGTGCTACCGTTACACCATCGGTCATTAACGAGGTGCAAAGTTAAAATAAATTTTTTCAAAAACAAACAATTTTTTTTCTCTCTTTTTAAAAAATCTTTATGTTGCAAGGTATTCCAAAATCATAAAATCATTTTACCGTAAAAAACGATTTTATGCCATTTGTTATATAAATTATTAAGGATGTTCGCTATACTTTATCAACATTTGCATTTATTCACACCTTATATACTGCATAAATGCCTTATTTTTTTATTTTTGTCCCAAATTCTTTTTAATGACCAAACAATATAAACGAATAAATGCCATAGTTGGCTTTATTGTTTTTGCAATCTCCCTTTGGCAATACACTTCTACGTTAGAATCAGCAGGTAGTTTATGGGACTGTGGCGAGTTTGCTTCTTGCGTAGATAAATTGCAAGTAGCCCACCCTCCAGGGGCTCCATTTTTTATGTTATTAGGCAGACTTTTTACAATGCTAAATCCGAGCAACCCTGTAATTATGATTAACTTCATGTCGGGATTGATGTCTGCAGGCTGTGTGTTGTTTCTCTATTTTGTAATTGCAATGGTAGCAAAACGATTGATTTCTAAAAGTCAAGAAGAAGAAGTGTCAATGGGAGATACCATAGCCATTGTAGGTTCAGCGGCAGTAGGTGCATTGGCTTGTTCTTTTTCGGACACCATGTGGTTTTCTGGAGTAGAAGCTGAGGTATATGCTTCTTCTATGTTTTTTATATCAATTGTATTATGGGCAGTTGTAAAATGGGATGAAGAAGCCGATAAACCACACGGAAATCGTTGGTTAGTTTTCGCTTCTTATATGATAGGCGTTTCTTTAGGAGTGCACTTATTATCTCTTTTGGTTATTCCATGCGCCGTTTTAATTTATTATTTCAAAAAATTCAAACCTACATTTTTAGGTTTTTGTATTGCCTTTTTTATTGGCTTTGTAATTTTAGGAATTGTACAAATCGGCGTTGTAATTAGTGCATTACAAATTGCTGGACAAATAGAACTTTTCTTTGTAAATGTCTTAGGGATGCCGTTTAATATCGGTTTTGTCTTTGCGTGGATATTATTACTTGTCATTTTAGTTTCAGGAATATATTATGCCAATAAAATAAAACATGCTGATTTACAACTTGCAGCGGTATGTCTATTGGTAATATTTATTGGTTTCTCGTCCTATATTATGGTGCCTGTCCGTGCGGCAGCAAACCCACCGATAAATATGAATGCACCTAAAGATGCATTTAGCTTATTGTCTTATTTAAATCGCGAGCAATATGGCACGCGCCCTTTAGTAAAAGGACCGTTATTTGATGCACAACCTACGGGATATAAAACAACAGGAAAGGATTATTATCCAGATACTAAAACCAAACGCTATGAAGTAAAAGGAGAGAAAATTGAATATACTTATAATGCTGAAGATGAAATGTTGTTTCCGCGTATGGGTCCTACCAACGATGGCGAAAGTGCAGCAGCATTGTATCAATATTGGACAGGATATTCTGGTTCGCCAACTTTTGCAGATAACTTAAAGTATTTTTTCCATTATCAATTACGCTATATGTATTGGCGATATTTCTTGTGGAATTTTGCAGGACGACAAGATGACTTACAAGGAACTCCGGGTAATGAAAAAATGAATGGGGATTGGCTAAGTGGTGTTCCAATTGTTGATAATTTACATTTAGGCAGCCAAGATGGATTGCCCTACCAAATACTAAGAGAAAAAGCACGTACCAAATTTTACTTATTGCCTTTAATTCTTGGTATTATAGGATTGTGGTATATGTATTCTAAAAACAAAGAATATACGCTAGTATTTGGTTTATTATTCTTCGTTACTGGTATTGCATTAATTATTTACATGAACCAACCACCACGCGAACCTCGTGAGCGAGATTATGTATCGGTCGGGTCGTTTTATACTTTTTGTATTTGGCTTGGACTCTCAGTGTTAGCCATTTACGAATATCTAAAAAATAAAATAAAAATACCTACAGTACCTTTAGCTGCGGTGATTACGCTATTCTGTCTTACAGTACCATTTATTATGGGAAAAGCAGGTTGGGCTTCTCACAATAGACATGGCAGATTTATGGCGCGCGATTTTGCTGCAAACTATTTAGAAAGTTGTCCGCAAAATGCCATTTTATTTACTCAAGGAGATAACGATACTTACCCATTATGGTATGCACAAGAAGTAGAAGGAATACGTACTGATGTAAGAATTGTAAACTTAAGTTTGTTAGGCGTAGATTGGTATATTGATTTCTTACACCGTGCTTCAAATAAGTCGGCACCGGTTCCTTTTTATAAAGATTTTACTACTGAAAAATATAGAGGAAACAATAGGGATTATATTCAATATAATGACCAATCTAATTTTGCTGACCCTAATAACTACTATGATATTCAAAATATTATGGCATTTATATTAAGTGATGATCCACAGATGAAAGCACAAACCGGAAGAGGTGAAACTGTTAACTATTTGCCAACTACGAAATTCAAGTTAAAGGTAGATAAAGCTGCTGTTGATAAATATCATGTAGTTCCTGACCAATTTAAAGATAAAGAAGTAGATGAAATTACTTGGGATTTAGGTAAAAATAGAGTGATAAAATACGATTTAGCTTTATTGGCAATGGTGGCAGCTGGCGATTGGAGCCGCCCTATTTGTTTTTCTAATACTGTAGATGATGCTTATTATAATGGATTGAACAAATATTTAGTGCAAGAAGGTGAAATATTGCGCTTTGTACCTTGCCGTTTTGAAGAAAATCAACGAGGCTATACAGCTACTAATACACAGAAAAGTTTTGATATTGTAATGAATAAATTCAAATATGGTGGCTTAGGTGATAGAGAAATGTTTGTTGATGAAAATTCAGGACGCATAATGAATACTTTGAAAAGCGTTCACTTTAGTGTTGCAGACGATTTAATTCGCAATAATCGGCAAGCAGATGCTGTGAAAGTATTGGATCGGGCACAAAAAGAATTCCAATATGTAAATGCACCTTACTATACACCCAACAACAGATTTTTTAATATTCAAAGTGTGCAATGGATAGATTTATATTACAGAGCCGGTACACCAGAAAAAGCAAAGAAGATTAAAGAGTTGTTTATTAAGGATTTAAAAGATTGTTTGAGATTCTATAATTTACCAAATGATGATTTTGCAGCATTATATTCCAACGAAAAAAAATCGGCAGAAGAATTGGTAAAACGTATGGAAATGTTATCGATTATGTATAAAGATGCTGAATTTAAAAAGCAATTAAATGCGGCATTTCCTACCTTAGTTGCTACGGCTACTTTGGATGCTCAACAACAAGTACCGCAACAAACTTTTAGATAACTTGACATATATCAAACTTTTTTGTACATTTGTCAAAATATAAATAATAAAATATGGGAATGTTTAAAGAATTTAAAGATTTTGCCATGAAAGGCAATGTAGTGGATTTAGCCGTTGCAGTTATCATAGGTGGTGCTTTTGGTAAAATTATCAGCTCATTTATAGATGATGTAATTACGCCTTTATTACTAAAACCTGCATTAGATGCTGCACATCTAAGTAAGTTGGAAGAGTTGACGATTTTTGGAACAGTAAAATATGGTAATTTTTTAGCTGCAGTTATCAATTTTGTAATTATTGCATTTGTATTATTTATGATAATAAAAGGAATGAATGCAGCGAAGAAAAAAGAAGAAGCGGCTCCAGCACCTGCTCCAGAACCTACAGCTCAGGAAAAGTTACTTGCTGAAATTAGAGATTTATTGAAGAAGTAAAAGATACCCCAATTAGTCTAGAACTATCTTGGCTGCCTCGTAAGGGGCAGCTTTTTTTTATAGATGCTGAATGTTTTGTATCTTGCCCCTCAATTACATGTCGAAACAACAACTTATAGCCGGACGAAATCCCGTTTTAGAATTACTTCAATCAGATAATGAAGTTGAAAAAGTATTATTATCTAAGAATGCCTCAGGCGATGTGGTAAAACAGATAATCCAAATTTGTAGAGTCAAAGGAGTGTATTATCAATTTGTTCCGGAAATTAAAATTAATTCACTATCAAAAGCTAATCATCAAGGGGTGTTGGCGTTTACCGCATTAATTGAGTATCAAGAAGTACAGCAAATTATTGATTTTGTATTTGCAAAAGGAGAGGAGCCTTTATTGTTAATTTTGGAAAATGTAACAGATATACGCAACTTGGGTGCTCTTGCCCGAACGGCATTAGGATTGGGTGTGCATGCAATTATTTTCCCCAAAAAAGAAAGTGCAGCGGTAAATGACGTAGCTGTGAAAATTTCGGCAGGTGCATTATTGAAAATTCCAATCTGTAGGGTAGATAATATTATTGCTACCATCAAAGACATCAAAAATAATGGGATAAAATTAGTAGGATTAGATGGTACAGCCCAAAAGTATTTTTACGAGATAGATGCTCGAATGCCATTAGCATTAATTGCGGGTTCGGAAGATGAAGGTATTTCCAATGCCGTAATCCGACAAATGGATGAATTGGCAAAACTACCGATGAGTAGCGCATTAGAATCCTATAACGTATCGGTGGCTACTGCAATGGCTTTGTACGAAGTGAAACGGCAGAAATTAAATTTGTAAAGCTCTTTTTTCTATACCACAGGACTAATTTTTAGCATATTTGTTCGCCCTCGTCCGGTTATAGGCATACTAGCTGTACTTACTACAATGTCGCCTTTCTCTACCAATGCCTTACTTTTCAAAATTTCTATTATATCTTCTACCGATTGGTCTGTACTGACAAATTTATTGTAATAAAATACATCAACGCCCCAAATTAATCCCAATGTATTTAATAAGGTTTTGTTACTGGTGAAAATATGAATGTCGGCTTTCGGGCGATTACTAGCCAGCATAAACGCCGTATACCCAGAGTAGGTCATCCCGTTAATGGCTTTTGCATCTACCTCAGCGGCAATAGTGCATGCATTAAAGCAAATAGCATCTGATAAAAATGTTTTTGATGATTTGTTGGGCAGTAAATGTTTGTGATAAATTTCATCTTCTTGCTCTGTGCGCAATATAATTTTATTTATCGTTTGTACTACTTTAGCAGGGTTTTTCCCTACTGAGGTTTCCCCACTTAGCATAATCGCATCTGCTCCATCTAAAACGCCATTTGCCACATCGGTTATTTCTGCACGCGTTGGCCTCGACATTTCAATCATCGATTCCATTACTTGTGTTGCTAAAATAACAGGCGTAGAACATTGGATACATTTTTCAATGATATTTTTTTGTATTAGTGGCATTTCCTCCATGGCTACTTCTACACCCAAATCACCCCGTGCCACCATTACGCCATCTGTGCTTTTTATGATACTGTCAATATTTTGTACAGCTTCGGGCTTTTCTATCTTTGCCACTACTTTCAGTGGAGATTTATGTTGGCGTAAAATTGCTTTTAATTCATCAATATCATTAGCTGAACGAACAAACGAAAGGGCGATCCAATTGACAGGCTGCGTTAAAATAAAAGCTAAATCCGACTTATCTTTTTCTGTTAAACAGGGTAACGAGATATTGGTATTGGGTAAATTAAATCCTTTTTTTGAGGATAATATTCCCCCAGAAATTACAGTGCACCGGATAATTTTTTCACTAATTATTTCGGATACTTGCAATTCAAGTTTTCCATCATCTATCAAAATGGATTCACCTATTTTTAAATCTTTAGATAGATGTTCATACGTTACAGAAATTAATTCGTTTGTCCCGATTACTTCTTCGCAAGTTACATTTATACTGTTGCCTTCAATAAGTTCAATCCCATTATTTTGCATTAATCCAGTGCGAAGTTTTGGGCCTTGCAAATCTGCTAAAATACTTACGTGAGCTTTATAGTTATTGTTTAATTGTACAATTCTTTGTATCACTTGTTCATGGTCATCATGTTTCCCGTGTGAGAAATTTAATCGAAAAACATTAACACCACTCTGGTAAAGTTCTACCAATTTTTCATAACTGCTGCTTGCTGGACCAATAGTGGCAATTATCTTAGTTTTTCTTTTTGATGGATTCATTAAAATGGCTGATTAATAAGTTGTGTTTCGATTTTAAAGACAGTACATCTATGGATAAAACAGATTGTATGCCAGGTGTTGAAGATAAGGATTCTAAAAATGTTTCTTCATTGAAATAATCTTCTTCACCTTTTAATAAAAATAAAAAATCTATATTTTTTAATTCAGGAAGAAGTGTAAAACCAAAATTTTTATTTTGAATTAATTCAACGGTATATAGGTCAATTTCATTAGTGTATTTATAGGTATTGAAATGTTCTAATTTTTTTATCGAATGATTGTAAAATTCTATATCTAAAGTACGTTTCAATTTCCATTTCATGTGTTGATTAAGAAATTGACATAAGCGATAATTTTCCATACTCGAATTTATACCCCAAATATTGAAATCAAAACTAAAATCTATTATTGTTTTCTTTGCCATTTACAGTTACAAAATAAGTAAGGAAATAATGTTTTGGAAGAATGTTTTTCAACAATTATTAAAATAAATCTGAATATAGTTGGTATTCAATGTGTTGTGGTATATTATTTTTAACCTTAGAATATAGATAATTTCAAAAATTACTCTAATTTTGCACAGCTATTAAAAAAACAAACATGTCAACTATTGCAGAACGCGTAAGAAAGATAATCGTTGAAAAACTAAATGTAGAGGAAAACGAAGTAACCCCAGAAGCAAGTTTTGAAAATGATTTAAAAGCAGACTCATTAGAAACAGTTGAATTGATTATGGAATTTGAAAAAGAATTCAATATCATTATTCCTGATGAACAAGCGGATAAAATTAAAACGGTAGGCGAAGCTATCGCTTATTTGGAAGCAAACGTTTAAGCCTTTATCTTTTTTTTATAAACATACCTATAAAATTTACTTTTTGTATTTTAGTATAAATACATTTTATGAAACTAAATCGTGTAGTGGTAACAGGTGTGGGCGCCATTACGCCTTTAGGGAATACAGTTATAGAGTTTTCTCGACAACTAATGTTGGGGACAAGTGGTTGTACTTCTATTTCTAAATTTGATACTTCCCATTTTCGTACTAAAATTGCTTGCGAAGTAAAAGGATATATTCCTGAAAACTTTTTCGATAAAAAAGAACTAAAAAAGTTAGATACTTTTGCTCAATATGCTTTAATAGCTGCAGATGAAGCAATACAAGATGCTGCATTATTAGAATATGCTCTTTTAAATAAAAATAAAGTAGGCATTCTTTTTACCTCTGGCTTCGGTGGTGTGCAAACTTTCGAACAAGAGCTTTTGTCGTACTATAAAAGTGAAAAAAATCCTCGATACTTTAGCCCTTTTTTTGTACCACGAACTTTGCTAGATTTAGCAGGAGGAGTAATCTCCATCAAATACGGATTTAAAGGAATGAATTTTTCGGTGGTTGCAGCATGTGCAAGTTCTACCATTGCATTAATAAATGCAATGAATTACATACGACTTGGTAAGGCAGATGTGCTGATTGTTGGCGGTTCAGAGGCAGCAGTCACCGAAGTAGCAATAGGTGCATTTAGTGCTATGAAAGCACTGTCGGAACGAAACGAAGAACCTGCAACCGCTTCACGTCCTTTTGATTTACATCGGGATGGTTTTGTGATGGGAGAAGGAGCAGGTTGTATGGTATTGGAAAGCTTAGAACATGCACAACGCCGAGGTGCAAAAATATATGCCGAACTTGCAGGAGGCAGTACAAATGCCGATGCCTACCACATCACAGCACCTAATCCCGACGGTGAATCGGTGGTACAAGTAATGCATGAGGCATTGGAAGAAGCAGAACAAGATTTATCTACAGTTGATTATATCAATGTACATGGTACTTCTACGCCATTGGGGGATATTGCAGAAATTAATGCGATACAAAAATTATTTGGCGAACATGCACAGAAATTAAATATTAGCTCTACAAAATCTATGACCGGGCATTTAATGGGGGCAGCAGGAATTGTAGAAGCCATCGCTTCGGTAATAGCCATTCAAGAAAATAAAATACCTCCAACCATCAACCATTTTACTACAGACCCTATATTTGATGCGTCTTTAAATTATACATTTAATAAAACACAACAACGCAAGGTAGATACGGTTTTGTCTAATAATTTTGGCTTCGGCGGACATAATGCGTCCATAGTTTTCAAAAGATATACCGAATAATGTTTTAAATTTGCCTATGTTTTCCTTTCTAAAGCAATTTTTTACCAATAAACCCAAAACAATAAAAATTGATTTTCTTTTTAAAGAAATTTATGAAAATTTACAACTGTTTCCTTTAGCTTCGGAAGATAATTATATACGTGCGCTTACCCATTCTTCCTACACAAAAAAATTACAAGAAAAAAATGAACGATTGGAGTTTTTGGGAGATGCTGTTATAAATTTTTGTGTAGCAGAAGCTTTATATTTTAAAATGCAAGATAAAGATGAAGGAACACTTACGAAAGCAAGATCATCAATAGTAAATAGAAAAAACCTAAATAAAATAGGCTTAGAAATCGGTATTGCAAAATACCTCAGACACAAGTTGCACTCCAAACATATCGATGAAGCTCCAGATATGATTGGCAATGCTTTCGAGGCATTGATTGGGGCCTATTTTTTAGACTATGGAATGGATACAGTAAGGATTATGATGGATAATTTATTGTTGAAAGATTTTGATGCTGCAAATTTTCATAAGCAGATTCTAGATGCTAAAAGCTATTTGATAGAGTGGATTCAATCACAAAAAAAACAGCTTGTTTTTGTACATCTGTCTGCTCCAGCAGATATTGGCTTGTTTAGCGTTTTATTGAAAATAGATGGAGAAGAACGTGCAACAGGAATTGGTAAAAATAAAAAAGAAGCAGAACAAAATGCCTGCGCAAATGCCATTCAACTTTTAAAATTAAATGAGTAGCATTTTTAGTGAAATACTACTCATTTCTTAAATCATTACGCTGCAAAAAAGTCGCAGAATTAAATTGCTTTATTTACTTTTTTACTTATCGTAATTTTCCCTGCGCCACTATAAGAATGATATTCTCCTCTGTACATAGCATCAGCACCAATCGCCCCTACGTTATACGTTCCTAATGAAACAGCACGGCATAGGTAATAGTATTTAGTTATTTTCGGAGTTGCTGTTACAATCAGGTTTATCCTATCATCTCGAATGTCTTTAAACTCTGGAGTGGAACTGTTTTTAAGCCATTCTAATTGAGGGATTTCAGTAATTCTTGCATTTTCAATTTCAAAACCTGCAGGCAGCAAATCGGTAATTGCTACATTGGGTACGGTAATGCCATTGGTGCTTCGTATGCTGATTTCCACTACCACTAAATCATTTTGATAAAATGCATTGTTGTAAGGTTTTCCATATCTGTCGCGATAGACTTTGCGTACTTCCAAATAACTGTCTTCAGGCTTGTTGGTACTTTGCGTAGGAATACCTTCTGCCTCCCAGAAATAAAATATCTTTCCGCTGCCGGATGTATTTATTGAGGTACCGTTTCCAGCAAGTTGTTTGCTGGAAACTACAAGGTTGTTTTTTCCATCAAAATTAGCAATCGTTTTTCCGTTAGATGTTATGGTTGCTGTTGCATTTCCTTTATTTGCTGCTTTAGCAATTTTCCCCATTGCTAAAAATCCGAATACATTTTCTTGGGTATTCAAATAATTTCGGGTGAGCAAGGCTTGCGCTACTTGCTTAGCCATGTAGTTTATTTGTGTGTTTTGTGGATCTACTTCCAATAAAGTATTTAATACAAGAGCCATATCTCTAAAATCGGAGTAAAAGTTTCCACTAAATGCTGGGTCTGTCTTTTCACTTACATAGCCTTTCGGGAGCATTTGATAAAATTTCTTTTTATCGCCTTCTAATGCAAATGCTGCTGCTATTAAGTATTTCCCGCTTTGTGTTAATAACTGCGTATTGGATTTGTAATAGT
>CAZXRF010000020.1:0-54711 GCA_964642875.1 uncultured Chitinophagales bacterium
GCATATTATTACGTGCGGTGTAATTTCGTACGCCATCCCAATGCTCCCGCTTCTTCCTTACCAAATCCTCATACGAAAATACATCAGGCTCAGATTTCATCAACCAATAATTCATGTCGGCAAATTTATACGCAAAGATAAAAAATAAGGCTTAATTTTTATTTTCTAATCGTTGTAGCACTCGTTGTTTAAATCGTTCCCGCATTTCGCCCGCATTCCATTTTTGACTCATAAAAACTTCGTTGTTTGTAATTAATTTAAAATAGTAAATATCATCAGTATATACCGAAGCATCATATGCAAAATTAAATTTATGTATTCCGGGCTGTACTTGTTTTTGGTTGAATAGCTCTCGCACTAAAATTCCGTTTTTATTAAACATAGCAATTTGCACATCTGAAGTTTTGGAGAAATTATATTCAAAATTTCCACCCACTTTTTCTTTTGGCGGTGCATAATAATTGGTGGTATAATCATTCGATTTAATTTCGTAAGATTTTCCAGTAAGTTTAGCAATAAATTCCTTCAAATCATTCTCTTCAACACTATCTGAAGAGTAAATATTGTTTACATCATTTCTATTTATAAATGTCCATACTGCAAATTGTGCAGCAGATGTTTGATATTTTTTTTCGGAAATAAATCCTGCCAATTTTTTTAGCGTATCATTTTTTCCTTTTGTTATTGTATATATAGTTGAGGCTGCACCTGCGGCATCATCTTGCTCAATACACATTCCTTTTATTTTAGATGTTTTTTTTTGTGCTGGCAATAAGGTAAATAAATAGGCATTAGTTGCAACAATATTTTGTCTTACGGTTTCATTAGGAATAAAAATATCTCCGTTTTCTATGGAAATATTTACTGTAGAATTACTATTGTTTGTTAGTTCTAATAACAAAGGTTCTGTGTAATGTGTACCTGTTGGGTTGTAGCGTATCACTGCCGATACAGCTTTAGATTTTATAGCATCCGTCAAATGAATTGGCATTGCAAAAATAAATTGTTGTATAACAAACGCTATAAATAAAAATGAAAGTAACCGTTTCATAGTCAAATTTAAGATGTAACGAAAAATCGTTGAAGTTATTTTGGAAATTAAATATTATTTTTTACATTTAATCATAAGTTCTTGAACAGTACTATTCTACACCTAAATTATGGATACTATGAAATGGTTGTTACAGGTAGTTTTCTTATTTTTAATATGCAGTAATTTTAATCAACATGCTTCAGCGCAAGATGCTTGTTTAGCTCGTAGCTCGGCTCATATTCGATTGGTAGGAGATAGCTGGGCACATTTCCCTGCAATCTATCAGGTATATGATTCCGCTTTGGCAAAATATGGCTTTCCGGACTACTTCACCGTATCAGATGGTAGCGTTTTAATAAGTATGACCGCAGAAACTTGGTGGCAATTTCCTTTAGCAAGAGTGGCATTGGAAACAGCAATAAATACGGATGCCGTAAGACCAATTGATATAGTTATGGTTTCTTTGGGTGGAAATGATGTTGCATTTAAAATTAAACATGGCGATTCGCTAAATGTATTAGATAATTCTCTTTATACAGCGAAATTATTTATGGATAGTATTTTTGATTTTCTGCATCAAAAATATCCAAACGGACAAATAATTTGGCAAAGCTATGATTATCCCAATTTCAACGATCCGTGCATAGACTTTCCTTGGGATCCTTATTGCGATTTATGGCGTAGCCATGATTATCCTACACCATTTGAAATTAATCGGTTTTTAGGCTATATTTCTAATTATCAAGATTCAGTGATTACTGCATATCAAAAACCATACATGCATTTTTATAATGCCCTAGGTTTAATGCAATGGTATTTTGGGCAAACAACACCGCTTCGTTTTGCTCCCTTTGGTACTTATCCGCCGCGCACTGTGCCAATGCCCGGAGGGAATATAAATTATCCTTCGCCACATCCTGCTATGGGGCTTTGGGGAATTGATACTTATCATCTCAACCCGCAAGGATTTACGTATTTGGCAGAGTTTTATATGCGTAAGTTTATCAGTAATTACCTTCGTAAAAATAGGGATACTACTTATCGCTCCGCTGGGCAAACAGAAGATGGATGGGTGGATGCAAATGGCATTACCGGAACAGGGAAAGTGTTAGTAGGAAAACGAAATAACGTCGATACCAAAGGAATATTTAGTTTTAATACAGCGTCAATTCCGGATAATAAAAACATTAAAAAAGCAACCGTTTTTTTTAAAGAAAAAACGTTGGAAAAACCTTATCCTTTAGGTAATTCATTTCCACAAAATTTTATATTGGATATAAAAAATGGATCATTCGGAAATAACGGAATAGAACAAAGTGATTATAGTGAAATGCCTTCCGCTACTGATGTAGCTTGCTTCGCAGGCAGATTGAGTGGAAACGAATATACATTACGCGCCGATATTCATCCAGATGCATTAAAGTATATCAATAAAACCGGCATTACTCAATTTAGATTGGGTATTTCCGACGATAACCTTATTACATTTTATAACGGTGATACTACCGAATTTGAGGGACCGTATTTGGATATTTATTATGATTCAATAGAAATAATTTCTAGCGTAAAAAATGATATTGCGGTACAGCAGTCTATGGTTGTTTTTCCTAATCCGGCAACTACCGAAATTACTATAGATTTGAATAGCGTAGATTGGAAAACAAAAAAATCTGTCGTTCATATTTTTAATACTCAAGGCGCAATTGTACAATCCATTGCGTATGAAAAATTAGTTCAAATAGGAAACAAAATAGATATTAGTACACTTCCCAACGGAGGTTATTTTATTGCCATTGAAAATGGAGAAAAAAAAGCAGTCGGCACTTTTGTTAAATTGACGCAGTAATTTTTCCTTTTCTAAATAAAAAACGGATACTCAATTAAGTATCCGTTTTTTATTAGTTGCTTTCGTTTTTATTATTCATATTTTACCACAAATGCCTCTGCATATTTATCTGACAGGCTAGATTTCAAAGCATCTGCATAAGCTCTATTTTGATATTTACCGATAAAAACTTTAAATACAGATTTGCCGTTTAGCTCAGATTGTTCTACCAATAGCGATTGTCCGTATTTACTTTCTAATTCATTGATTAATGTAAAGATGGAATTCATGTCAGAAAATACACCTATTTGTAAACCATAAAATCCTTTTTTGCTTTTGTCAACTCTGGTAATTATAGCATACGTATTTCTGTTGGTAATACCATTTGAATTTGAATCTTTAATTTCGGTACATGGCTGTGGTTGAGGTTGCTTTTCTTTAGCAGTTGAAGTTTCTTCGGAAGTAGTTGTTTTTTTACCAATTGGTATAGCAATGCTTGCTTCTGTATTAGTAGAATCTATTGCTTTAATTCCATTTTGGCTTGCGATGTTATTGCTAGCCGCTATTAAATCAGATGGAACGTTTTCTTCGGTAATAACTTCATATTTCACCTTTGTTGTTCCTTTGTTTCTGTAGCCCAACAAGTCAGCAGCTTTTGTAGATAAATCCAAAATTCTACCTTTTATATAAGGACCTCTATCGTTTATTTTTACATAAACAGATTTATTGTTATGTAGATTTGTCACTTTAAGTACTGTTCCTAAAGGAAGTGTTTTGTGGGCAGCGGTAAGTTTTTTGTCAGAATAAATTTCACCGCTTGCGGTTGGTCTGCCATTAAATCCACCACCATAATGAGAGGCAGTACCATACTCAATTTTAGCAGCCATTACGGCTCCAATGTAAAATACAATAAATAAAAGTACAATCATCTTTTTCATGGCAATTCTTGGTTTAAGTGAACAATATTTGCCCTAAAAGCTTGATGCAAAGATAGAAATACTTTTTTATGGCTCTGTTAACTCGCGAGAGAGTTGCATTAAAGGTTCAGTTAAAATAGCATGACCGCCTTTGTAAAAAAAATGTGAAAATATTACGTTATTGTTAGCTAAAGTTTTCATAAACATTTCCCGTTTCTCGGAAGTAATAAACTCATCTTCATCGCCTACCAATAAATAAGGATGTAATGCATTTAACTTCGAAATATCTGCTAAACACTCATCTGGAATGCTTCCACCCCAAAACACTATGTTATTCAGCCTGTTAGGTGTTTTCATTGCCCATCTACCTATAGTTGCAGCACCTTGTGAGAATCCCAAAGCTATGATTTTTGCCTTTGTTTGTAAAATTAATGTTTCATAAACTTTATCTAGGTATGAAATGTAGTCTTCGATTTCGTTCTCACGTTCTACGGTAGTCATCCAACATGCCCCTACACGTCCATTTAAATCCTTTAAATAAAATCTATTTAATGCCTCCGGTACGATTACAAAATTCGTATTAGGGTCTAATTCTTCAAATTTTTTGATGAAATACTCCGCCGAAAAACCATAGCCATGCGCAACTAACCATATATTTTTAGTTTTTGGAGTTAGATTTCCGAAAGTGAATATGCGTGCCGTTTTTTGTGTAGTTATATGATGTAATTCTGCCATTGTTTTTTTCTTTGTGCAAAATAGTTAAAAATGTATTTTTTTTAAAATGTAAATTGCCATTTGAATTTATATAATGTATTTTACATTACTGAAATATAAAAATAAATTATGAAAACATTTATATTGCTTTTTTTAATGTATTTTGTTTATAGCATTTCTTATGCAGATTCTCTTACCGTTTTACCTATTAAAATGGAGGACTCCATTCGGATAAAAATAAAAGTGAAAGCCATAGATTTGAGCGAGGACGGTGTGCCAGGAGCTACTATGAATGATGAAGTTTTCTTTTTTATGTATAAACAAAATGGAAAGTGCCTTCCTCAAAATATATTCTCCAGTTTTTTCAAATTAGATACGGCAAAGAAAGAGCAGTTGTTTAAAATTACAACAGAAAAGATTTTACCTACTGATACACTCACATTTATATTATTAGAGCAAGACTCCAACAAACAAATAAAAGGAATAGAACCAGTATGTAGATTGTACTTGAATGAATTGTATGCAAATTATCAAAAAAATGGAACGCAGCATTTTTTCTCTTACTTTGATGAGGATGATGTATTGGGAATGTTTAGAATATCAGGAGATAAATTTGACTTATCAAAATCTATTACAAAGAAATTTGAATCTTTAAATTTATTTGATTGGGCAGTGTACAAATTAGAAATAAGCATGCAATAGCTTATCTGTCGTTTATTTGATTTGTTGTTGTTCTTTTTTACTTTTACAAAATAATATGAAAGATCTAAAAAAATATTACATTGTGCATACTACACCAGATATGCTGTATTTGGCATTAACCAATCCCACCATTATCAAACTTTGGTCGGGAGATGATGCCGAAATGTCCACCATCCCGAATAGCGAATTTTCTTTGTGGGAAGGAAATATTTGTGGTAAAAATTTGGAATTTGAAGAGAACAAAAAAATTGTACAAGAGTGGTTTTTTGGCGAACAACAAGAGCCATCTATCGTTACTATTATTTTGCATGAACACAAACAAGGCACATCCGTAGAGTTAAGACATACCAATATTCCCGATGAAGATTTTAAAGATATTGTAGAAGGATGGAATGACCAATATTTTGGGGCTTTGCAAGATTTTTATACCGAAGGTTAAATTTTTTAATCAATAAATTTTAAATGGAGTACCAACATATTTTTTTAGAAAAACAAGAAGCAGTAAATATTATTACACTCAATAGAAGCGCATCGCTAAACGCTTTAACACCATTGATGTTGAGCGAACTTAAACATGCGTTTTCTGTAATAGCAAAAGATACCGCTTGTAAAGTGGTGATTTTAAAAGGCTCGGGGCGGGCATTTTCTGCTGGAGTAGATTTAAAAGCGATGAATGAATCGCTGGTAGGAGGGCAGTTTACGCAAAATCAAATTATTGAAGATGGCAATGAATTAGAGCAAATCATTAGAAAGATGCCACAGCCAGCTATTGCTCAAGTACACGGTCATTGCTATACCGGCGCAACTGAACTGATGATGTATTTCGATTTAATAGTGGTAGCCGAAGATGCAAAAATTGGAGATACACATGCGAAATGGGGAATAATGCCAACCTGGGGAATGACGCAGCGTTTGGCTCGCTTGGTAGGGTTAAATAAGGCTAAAGAACTTTCGTTTACTTGCAAGCCTATCTCAGGAAAAGAAGCGGTGCGAATTGGTTTGGTAAATTATGCAGTGCCTTTAGATGAATTAGATAAAACGGTTTTGGAATTGGCAAATGATATTTTGCAAAATTCTGCCCAAACAATTGCCGCTTTAAAACATTTATACAATGCCGGATTTTATACTACACTAGAAGAAGGCTTGAAGATAGAAACCAACTTTAAAACTGAAATAAACGACAGAGCAGAATTTTTAAAAGCATTTGAAAAAAATAAATAGCTTTCCTAATCTTGTTTTAAAATCTTTTTATTTATTACACCATTACCATCCTCGATGATAAGAAAATAAATATTGTTTGCTAAATGCGAAATAGAAATGGTTTTTTCTAAATTGCGATTAGTTACTTTTATTTCATCAGTTAATAAAATTTGCCCGATTACATCTAATAGCACTAACTTGTAGTTTCCATTTTCAATTCCTGAACCTTTGATTGTTAATATTCCATTTGTTGGATTTGGGTACAGTTCAAATATATTTTTGACACTAGAATTTATCGTTGTAGAAGTATAAATTGCTGTGTAATTTGCAGATACTATTGAACGACATCCATTGCTAATTACTTTTACAGAATAAATTCCATTTGAATTTATTTTGTAATATGGAATTGTAGTAGTTGATATCAATAGGCCACCTTTATACCACTCATAAGATGCTCCAACTATATTATAGGAACAATATAATGTGTCGCTTGCCGTATTTTGTGTTATTGTTGGTGTTGCGGGTAATGGATTTACAGTTACTGTTGCAATAGCTGAATTGCTGCAATTTCCTACAGTTCCGGTTACAGTGTAAGATTTTGTGGTAGAAAGTATTGGCGTAGTTGGATTTGAAACCGCAGCTAATCCACCAGACCAAGTATAGTTCGTTGCACCGCTCGCACTTAGGATAGTGGAATTGCCTGAACAAATGGTAGGAGAATTTACAGTAACTACAGGTAACGTTTTTACACGTATCGATTTGGATATTGCAGTACTTGGTGTGCCGCCTTTGTATGCTATTAAGCTTATTATGAAATTACCAGCTACATTAAATGTTGGCGTAATAGTTGTCATCGAATTTGATGTACTTGGCATGCCACCACCTATAGTCCATCGAACTGAATCTGGTGTGCCGCTCGATGCCGTTGATGTATTTGTAAATGTTAAAGAACTCCCCAAGCATACGACTGTATCACTAGAGGTGAAATTTGCCGTTGCTGTAGATGATGTTAATATATTAAAATTTTGGAAACAAGTAGTACCATTATACGTTGCCTGAAATTTATATGTTCCGGCAATCGTAGGTAATAATTTTGACCAACCCCAATAACTTGCTTTATATAAGGTAGATGGGCTATAGGTCCAGCTACTAAATGTAGAGCCGTTTGGGTTTAATATTTTCAAATCGACAGTAGAACCAACAGTTGCATCTCTTAAAAAGATATAAAATTTTGCATACCCTGCGGGTAAACCCGCTCCTTGAAATGGAATAGTAAATGTAGTACTCTCATTTGGTGTTTCTGTAGTAGGGCAGCCCGGCATTATCAAATCAGTAGTGTTTGTAGATACTTTCAATACAGCAGGGTCAATTGCCGGTTTCTGAGCATTCCACCAAGTGTTTGCATTTAATGTATTACATGCCCCCGAATACGGATCTTGCCGAGTTGTATTTGTGTTTCCTGCCCAAACTTCAAAATGAAGATGTGGTCCTGTAGAGCTTCCGGAGCTTCCAACTATTCCTAAATATTCTCCAGCAGCCACCGTTTGTCCTATTGTTTTATTCGTCACTGAATTTTTTTTCATGTGCCAGTATAACGCTTCAGAACCATCAGCATGTTGTATTATTATAGAATTTGCTGTTAAACTATTCATAGAACAATTTTTATCGAAATTCCCATCGGATTTCGCAATAATGGTACCCGCTGCTGCTGCCACTACTTCTACCTGATTATTATCCATTTTATAAAAACCATAAGGGAAAATTGCAATATCTGTTCCTCGATGTCCATCATAAGTATTAGTACCACAGCTAAAATCTGAAATTGAGGATGTTGCTACATTTTGATCAACAAATGCACCAATAAAATAAAAACCACAATCTTTAAAACCAGTTGCTGCTTTTAATGGCCAATTAAATAGGGTTGTCATTATACGATGTTGGGTATTATTAGAAATTCCTAACATACGATTGTTGTGCGCAATTTCATTTTCTATCTCATTATATTCTGCTTCGGAAATACAAGGATTTGTAGCTGTGTTTTTGGAATAAATATATTCACCACCAAATGGCACTGAAATATCAACCATTTTTTGTGCACTTACTTGAGTGTGACAAAAAAATAAGAGCAAAAAAAAATGATTTGCCAAAGTCTTTTTCATAGGGGAATGTTTACGCTTTTGTTAAAGTTAAAGAAACTTTCGAATATTATGGAGCATATTTTTTTGTAATATTGGAAAGATAAATAAATAGAGTATATTGGAAATTAAATTTTTAAATAATGGCAATCTGGAAATTTGACAACATAACATTGGAAGCTCTGGCAGCCCGAAACAAAGGCACTATGATGGAGTATTTGGGAATAGAATGTATAGAAATCGGCGACGATTTTATTAAAGCTCGTATGCCTGTAGATCATCGCACGCGGCAGCCAATGGGCTTGTTGCATGGAGGCGCACATGTAGTACTAGCGGAATCCATAGGCAGTATGGCAGCTAATTTATGTTTAGATGTAACCAAAGAGTATGCCCTAGGTTTGGATATTAATTCCAATCACATAAGAGCAGTGCAAGATGGCTATGTTGTCGGTATTGCAAAGCCCATTCACTTAGGCTCTAAAACGCAAGTTTGGGAAATAAAAATCTATGATAAAAATGATAAACTTCTAAATATATCCCGCCTAACGATGATGGTAATGCAACATACTAAGTAGTTATTTTTTCAGTACTTCATTTAGTGTATTTCCAATGCAACCACTTGGCATTTGTATATGCAATAAAGATGTAATTGTAGGAGCTATATCGGTCATAAATGTTTTTGAATACGTTTTGCCTTTATTGATGCCAAATCCATAAAACAACAAAGGAATATGCGCATCGTAAGGGTACCACGCACTATGGTCGGTGCCTTCGCTATATTTAGAATCAATATATCCGGGCTTTAAAATCGTTAAAATATCTCCACAACGGCGAGGGTAATATCCTTTAATAAATTGCTCTTTTATTTCAACGGGTAATGTTGATTCTTGTATATCCGTATAATCTAATACACGGTCAATACCATCTATATTTTTTAAAAAATCAATGCTGCTTTCAATAATTTTTTCTTTGTCTAATTTTTTTTCTTCAATCAATGTATTGTTTAAGTAATATTGATTTTTAAATTTAGCTATACAGATACTGTCATACCCAAATTTATCTTTCAAATAAGAACTAAGTTTTTTCTTTACCTCGCTTCCCGAAACAATTCCATTCGGTAAATTATGTTTTTTCAAAAACCCCGGAACATGCGCTACGCCGTGGTCTGCACTCAAAAATACGGTATAATTTCCTTTGCCAATTTCTTTGTCTAAATACAATAAAAATGCTTCTATATCTTTATCTAAACGTAAATAAGTATCTTCAGTTTCGATGGAGTTTGGTCCAAAACTATGTCCTACATAATCCGTCGGAGAGATAGATATTGCTAACAAATCTGTGATGCTGTCTTTGCCCAATTGCTCATTTTTAATTGCTGCTTTTGCAAAATCAAACGTTAAAGAACAACCATACGGAGTGCTAAAAATCATATCATAATCTTTCTTTTCTGCAAAGCGCTTTAAGTCGTACGGAAAACCCTTTTGTGTGCTGTCAAATTCTGTATGCTCGTAAGTATTAGTATCGCTGTCACTTTGTGCATAGGTGTTAATAGGATAAAGCGTGTTCCAATTTTTTTGATAATAATCTAAAACAACATCTGGACTTTTGAAATCTTTCACCCACTTAGGTAATTCTTTTAGGTAATAAGTAGAAGAAATAAAATTTCCTGTTTTAGTATCATACCAATAAGCTGCATCAGCACTGTGCCCTGCTGGCAATATAGAGCCTCTGTCTTTTAATGAAATACCAATTACTTTACCTCTGAAATTTGTCGCTAATTTAAGCTCATCGCCAATAGTGGTAACTAACATATTTTTCGGACTCATTTTGCCTTTGTCATTATCTGTACCTACTGATTGCACGCTTTTGTCTTCTGTACAATACCTGTTACGTTGCGCATCGTTATCGAACCAATCATTGCCTACAATACCATGAACAGCTGGAATACTCCCCGTGTAAATGCTAGCATGTCCGGCGGCAGTTACCGTAGGGCAATAGGGAATAAACGTATTTTCGCAATTAAAACCATCATTCATCAATCTTTTAAAACCTCCGTTAGCATAGCGATCATAATATCGATATAAAAAATCCCAACGCATTTGGTCAATTACAATTCCCACCACTAATTTTGGACGAGCATTTAAGGCCTGAGTTGAAGTGTTTTTTTGCGCAAATGATGAAAAAGAAAGCAATATAAAGTAGAAAGCAGAAATGAGTTTTTTCATTTGTATTTTTTTGCAAGTTAAGGAATAGGTAGAACTCTTTAATATTGAAAAATATAAAATCACTTTAAATACACGAAACTGCATCAACAATTTACGAATAAATTATAAATTCTTATCTTTGCTTCATGGCTGGAAATTCATTTGGAGATATTTTTCGTATTACTACTTTTGGGGAAAGTCACGGAGTGGCATTAGGGGTTATTATAGACGGCTGTCCTGCTGGTTTGAAAATTGATACTAATTTTATACAACAGGAGTTAGATAGACGCAAGCCCGGACAATCCAGCATAGTAACACAGCGTAAAGAAGCCGATGAATTTGAAATTTTATCTGGAATATTTGAAGGGGTAACACAAGGAACTCCAATCGGAATTATTATCAGAAATGAAGATCAGAAATCTAAAGATTACGAACATATAAAAGATAATTTTCGCCCTTCACATGCCGATTATACTTACCATGAAAAATATGGTGTGCGCGATTATCGTGGAGGCGGTAGAAGCTCAGCAAGAGAAACCGCAGTACGGGTAGCCGCAGCGGCCATTGCAAAGCAATTACTTAAAAAATATGGTATAGAAATAAATGCGTATGTTTCTCGTGTAGGAGAGGTGGCTGTAAATAAACATTATACCGAGTTAGATTTTTCAAAAATTGAAGATACTATTGTGCGCTGCCCCGATGCTGTAACAGCAGAGAAAATGATAAACCTTATTAAAGAAGTAAAAAAAGAGGGCGATACCATTGGCGGTTGGGTAAGTTGTGTGATAAAAGGAATGCCAGTAGGCTTAGGCGAGCCGGTATTTGATAGGCTACATGCCGATTTAGGAAAAGCCATGCTGAGTATTAATGCGGCCAAAGGCTTTGAATATGGTAGTGGCTTCGATGGGGTGACATTGCGAGGCTCGAAACATAACGATGCTTTCTATAACGATAATGGTATCATAAAAACAAAAACAAATCATTCTGGCGGCATACAGGGTGGCATCAGCAATGGTATGGATATTTATTTCAATGTCGCTTTTAAGCCGGTAGCCACTATTGTACAAGCACAGGAGTCTGTAGATAAAGATGGAAGCGCAACAGTTGTTACTGGTCGTGGACGACATGACCCATGTGTACTGCCACGTGCCGTTCCTATTGTAGAAGCAATGGCTGCTTTAGTAATTGCCGATCACTTATTGAGAAATAGAAGCAGCAAACTGTAACTTATTTGCTTTTCTTTTTCTTTTTTAAAACACAACATTTTTTATTTTTTGTTGGCTTAATGCCTTTAACTTTATTCTCTGTCACATCCGATTTTTGTTTTATGTCGTTTGTTACTTTTGGAAGAATAACCACCTTATTATTTACTTTATAATTGGTTTTTAGGGTTTTGTTATTCCTTGTAAATGCCTCATTTTGTCCGCTATTTGGTTTGTTGGGTAATCCAATTTTTGCAACATAATTTTTACTGATTAACGAGCTTTCGTTCACACTTCCTGCTTGTGTATTTCCCTTTATATAGTTAGCAATTTCAGTTTGATTACCAGTTATTGTAAATAACCCCTTTAGCAAACCACTGCCCGTAATTTCATTTGCTATGAAATACATATTATCTCCCGAATTTCCATTCATCACCACGCCATAATTTTCTATTCTATTCCTGAAAAATATATTGTCAGCACCATTAATTCCATGCGAATTATCGATAACTAAATTTTGCACGATGTTTCCTTCAAATAAATTGGAGTACGGATAATTTCCATGCAGTACTATATCTCCGGCAGCATTGGCGGGGAACCATCCTTCTTTCCAATACGGATTGTAAGAATAATTATAAGCAATAACATTACCATTTGCAGCGGCTTGCAGTAAAAAGGAATGTCGTAAATGTTGGGCTATATTGTCTTCAATTATATTATCGCTAGCCCCAAATTGCAGCACTACTCCGTATCCTTTTCCTCCGCCGCCATAGTCAAATGCATCGTGGAGATAATTGCCCGAAATAGTATTAAATGCGGAGCTTTGCAGTGTTATATGTGCATAATTTGTTTGCTCGGATTCTACTCCTTTTACCCAACAATTTATCGCATAATTAAAAAATAAATTACTCGTTTGATTGCTGGTTGCATCATTGCGTTTTATTTTTAAAGATTCAATGCCAACATTTTGTATCGGATTTATTTTTTGAATGGTAGGTTTATTGGAAATCGGAAAATCCATGCGCAACGGATTTTCAAAACTAATTTCTCGATTGTTTATTTTGGTGATTTTCGCAATTTGAAAAAAATAATTATACGCCCAATCCGAGGCTAATAATACGTTGGCATTTTGTTGTATTTGAATATAATCACCTACAGAAAAAGCGCTACTATTGTCCACTTGTATTTTTGTGTTTCCTTTAGTTGTTCCAGATAAAATAGCAGTAGTACTTTTTTTATCTGCGTTGCCTTGTATAGAAAATAAATCTCCGCTGCCGTTGAGATTAAAACTTATAATTGTTTTATCGCTGCCTTCTCCTTTAAGCACTATACCCGATGGGATAGAAATACTTTTTTTGAAAATATAATTTCCTGCTGGAATAAGTATGGTGGTAGGCGTTCCATTTGTCGATTTAATGGCTGCCTGTAATGCTGGAGCATTGTCTGTATTGTAATCCGCTTTACCGCCAAAGTCTATTATTGATATTGTTTTTGAGGTAGGAATAACTGTAGATATGCCTGCATTATTCCAATTTGTAGAAGCGTAATTGGAAATGGAGAAAATAGAATTAAAACTGCTAAGAAAAAGTAATACAAAGAATAAATGGCGCATTTTTTTTATGTATAATTGGCAATATCTATGCCATTTTATTTATAATCACTATTCTTTTTTATGTATAAAGTTTGATTTATGTCAATAATTTCAATAAATAAGAAAGTTGACTTGACAAGTACATAACTATTATGTAATATTGTATTGTAAAACCCATTTTAACCTAAATAATTAGAAACAACCTGATAAAAACCCTATCCCTATCAATTATTCCCCTTAATTTTTATCAGGCTGTTTGTATTATTCTGTGTTTATTGGTTGATACATTTGATAACATTTAAACCTTTTTTTATGAAACATTTATCCAACCTATTTCTACTTGTTACTTTAATGATTGTATGTAGCAAAGTTCAAGCACAATCGGAATTAATAGCAGACAATGCTGTAGTTGCACCATCAAATCTTTCTTCATTATTCAAATCCAATGAAAAGATTACGATAAGTGAACTAATGTCTGATATTGCTTCGGAAAGACCGATTATTAACGTTAGATGTGCAGTGCCATTAAATGTACAAGTAAAATACTTCAACTTAGATGGAAATTTAGTAAAAAAAGATTCTTATGATTTAGAAAAAGGCGTAAACGAGTTGAATGTAAATGCGGAAGGATTGGTAGATGGAACTTATATGGTACAAATTTATTCGAAAGAAGGAAGTGCTGTTCGACGATTTGTAAAGCACAATTAAATTATACGAGCTTCATTAAGTTGAAGTTGATCACCTCATAGTTTTCAAAAACAAAACGCATGTAACTATTACATGCGTTTTGTTTTATTTAAAGGAGTGGAATTTAGACAATGTGTTCAAAAATGGTACTTTTTTAGATTTTTGTATTATGAATTGCAGTACCTGGAGCTTTTGACACAAAGAAATTTAGGTATAATGCTATAAAGACTAAAAATACAATTACTTGAGTTATTACTAATAATCTCCCAATCGGATGATTGACAGTTATATCTCCATATCCTACAGTAGTAGAAGTGACAAAACTAAAATAGACACTTTGTATATTTGAAGTAAGTTGTTGTTTGAAAAAGTTGGATAGATTTAAATTACAGTAGGAATAAATAACAGCATAGTCGAAACATACTTGGATGTAATTTATTAAAAATGTGGTGATTGAACGTCTGTAAATAATAGGTTTTGCATATTCATCGGAAAGGTAAATAAGTGAAGCTAAATAAAGTATAGTTTCGAAAGCCATTATCCCTGAAAATATTGCTATAAATAGATAATTGGTTAAATGAAATTTTAACAAAACAATAGGTAATAATAGTTTGAGTATGACATAAAATTCTATGCCCATTTTTCTGCCTATAGGTCCCATTAATCCTAAAATATGCCGAACGTATATGCCGGGAAATATAAAAAGTAAAAGGGCTAATAACAATCGCATTATTCTTTCAATGCCAAAGTCATAATAGGATTCATTGTTCCAAATTTTTTTTACATAAGACCAATGTTTGCCAACAGTAGGATAGGTATCATGATTGGAGCGTATATGGGATTGCCCAAGTAATAAAATATGGATGAAGTTTTTAACTTTGTTCAATCGTGCATATTTTAGTGTTAATTTTTAATGGCATACCATATTCCTGAATTTCCTGAAGCCGTTAAAGTCCCAGATAAGCTATCTACAGTAATTGCTTTTCCCTTGTAAATATCTCCATTGGAAAATTGTAGGATTACTGAATTTCCTTCAGAATTCCAAACTCCCGTTAGTGTATCCGAAAATCGAAAGTTGTTTACATGGTTATTTTCATCAAAAATCAATCGCGATTGTGCGTAAAACGAAAAGGTAGAATTATTTTTAAAATGTAATTCCCAATTCGTATTACTTAAAGATATTCCAGTTGTTGTTGTTTCTTTCTTGCAAGAAATCAATGATAACAATATAATACTCATAAATAATAAACGCATACTCAAATATACAAAATTAAATCTCATTTAGTAATAAATTATCTTCACCCATTAGGGGGGCGCCCCAACTTGGTTTCGCAGGCGTTTCCGAAAATTTAAACGGCTGGTTGATGCCTTTTAATTTTCCATAATCAGTGTGTTCTACTTCAATAAACATTTCTCTCTGGTTGAGATGAATATCTTTTTCTACTTCGTCTAAATCTAGAATAGGAGTGAGGCATACATCTAATGGTGTTGCTGCAGCCACCCATTCATCTCTTGTTTTTGTCAAGAATATTTCTTGTAAATCTTTCTTTAAAGAGGTTACCATTTCTGGTACAGGCAACATTCTAGGAATCCAATCTGGTTTGTTTAATAAGGCACAAACACCCTGCCAAAATTTAGGTTCTAAGGAGCCTAATGCTATCCATTTTTCATCTTTACATTTATATAAATTATAGTTAGCCATTCCTCCACTTAGCATAGGTTCACCGCGTTTTTGTTTTACGCCGGTATTTAAAAATTCACCCATCTGCATCGAAAGTAACGGCATCACGCAGTCTGTCATTGCCACATCTACGAACTGTCCTTTCCCTGTTCGCTCGCGTGCCCATAACGCAGATAAACACGCTACCACCGCCGGATAACTACCACCGGCTACATCTGCAATTTGACAGGCTGCAAGCATCGGTTGCTCTTCATTCCCAGATAATCCTAAAATGCCCGAGTAGCCTAGATAATTCATGTCGTGTCCGGCTAAATCTTTATATGCACCAGTATATCCGTATCCTGTTACGGCTACATAAATAATTTTCGCATTATGTTGTTTTGCATTATCGTAATCAATACCCATTTTTTGCAGCACGCCTGGACGAAAAGAATCCACAACGATATCAGCAGTTTTTACTAAATCGAAAAATTTTTGTTTCCCTTCATCTGATTTTAAATCCAAAGTAATGGATAATTTACTTCTATTAATACTGAGGTAGTTTAATGATTGTGAACCTTTCAAAGGAGGGAAAAATCGAGTGTAGTCTGGAGCTTTAGGGTCTTCGATTTTTATCACTTCAGCACCCAAATCGGCCATGAGTTGAGTAGCCAAAGGTCCAGGAAGCAATCGGCTTAAATCTAAAATGCGGATACCTTGTAAGGGGCCTTGTTGTGGTTTTCTTGACATGTTTTCTTATTTTAATTCTTGTGGTTATCAGCAAATCCAAATACTTTTTTCAATAGCTCAGAAGTTCGTGCTAATGGATTTGCACGAATATTATTTTCTTCTTTTTCTACCATTTTAAAAACGCCTTCTAATGCTTTCTCCGTTACAAATCCCGTTAAATCGGTGTTTACAGGTTTTACAAACGGAACTTTATTGTATATAGAAGTTGCATCTGACCAATATTTAGTTGCATTTACTTGCCCTAAAGATTGATCGATAATAGGTCTGAATTTTTCTGTTAGAATCGGCGTGGTGGTTTTCTTTAAATAGGCAGTGCCTGCGCCATTGCCTCCTGTAATAATTTGTAAAGCATCTGTAACCGTCATTTGTTTTATAGATTGTATAAAGACATCGATAGCCACACCAGATGCTTTTTCTGCAGCCCGATTTAGAGAGGTGGTTACATTATCCACTTGTTTTTGCATCCCCAATTTCTGCATCACATCTTTTACTTGAGTTGCTTGCTCAGGCCAAGGTATGCGCACCAAATCGTTGCCTAAAAAACCGTCAGTTTGAGATAGCAACCCCATGCCTTTGGTGATGCCAATGCCTAGAGCATCTTTCAGTCCTTGTCCTGCTTCTTGTTCTGTTGGATTGCCATAGGTTGTGCCTAATACTGCGCCAACGGTTTCTTGTATTTGCTGAGCTGTACAACCCATTAATAAAGATGAAATCAAAAGAATTCCCCAAAATTTTCTCATTTGTAATTTTTAATTTAGTGTATAATATTTTGTCAAGATAAACATTAAATTGCAAAATTAATACCAAAGACAATTTTAAGTAAAATGTCTTAATAACTTTGTTATATACAACTTTACATTAGATAAATAAATGCAAATGAAGTGTACCATATTAAATATCGGGGATGAATTGTTGATAGGACAAACCCTAAATACCAACGCACACTGGATGTCGCAGAAAATGAATGAAATAGGGATTGATGTAATTCATCATATTTCATTGAGCGATGATAAAAACGATATTCTTACTTGTCTTGAAGATGCCTTACTGCAATCAACAGTAGTGCTAATTACAGGCGGGTTAGGCCCAACATCAGACGATATTACCAAAGATGTTTTATGTGAATATTTTGGAGGGAAATTGATATTTAATGAAGCAGCGTATCAAAATATTGAGCGTATTTTTTCTTTAAGGAAGCGACTGATAAATGAAACCACCAAGCAAGTTGCCTATCTTCCGGATGTATGCGAAGTAATACAAAACAAAAATGGAACTGCCGCAGGAATGATATTTTTTAAAAAAGATAAAACTATTATTTCAATGCCGGGAGTGCCATACGAAATGAAGGCTATGGTAGAGGATGAGGTAATCCCGTATTTGAAAAATAAATATCAATTGCCGTTTATTTTTCATCGAAGTATTTTAACGGCCGGAGTTGGCGAAACACAATTGGCAGACAGACTTATTGATTTTGAAAAAAATAAAGACCCAAGAATAAAATTAGCATACTTGCCAGCAGTAGGAAAAGTAAGACTTCGATTGACTGTTAAAGGAGAACATAAACAAGAATTTGAAAATCTTATAAATCACGCAAAAGCAGAAGTTGTATCTTGTATCGGAGAATATATTTATGGCTATGACGAGGATATTTTTGAAGCTAAAATAGGAGAGTTATTATTGTCGCAAAACTTAAAAATTGGAACGGCAGAAAGTTGTACCGGTGGATATATTGCGCATTTACTTACATCTGTAGCCGGTAGTTCTCGCTATTTCAATGGAAGTATAGTTTCTTATTCCAATGAAGTAAAAGAGAATGTTTTGCAGGTGAAAAACGAAACTTTAAAGCACTATGGTGCAGTAAGCGAGCAAACAGTAAGCGAAATGTTAGAGGGGGCCTTGCAGCAATTAAAAGTAGATATTGCAGTTGCTGTTTCCGGTGTGGCAGGCCCTGATGGCGGCACAACTGAAAAACCTGTAGGTACTGTATTTATAGGAGTTGGCACTAAAAACAAAAAGGAAATTAAAAAGTGGGTATTTACAAATAATAGAGAGCGAAATATCCAATTGTCAGCTATAAGCGCATTAGTAATGGTTAGAAAATTTTTATTAAACCAATTTCAATAAAAACAGATACATTTACGATATGTATTTAAATGGATTTATCATTAAAATAATTAAAAATGGCAGAATATAAATTACTGATGCCTAAGATGGGCGAAAGTGTAATAGAAGCAACAATTCTATCTTGGCAAAAAAATGAAGGTGATACTGTACAAGAGCATGACATTATTTTGGAAGTGGCCACAGATAAAGTAGATTCAGAAGTACCCAGTCCGGTAAATGGTGTAATAATTAAAATATTACATAAAGAAAATGAAGTTGTAGGTGTAGGCGAACCATTAGCTATTATTGAGGTAGAAGGAGATACACCTGCACAATTTGTGCCTGAAAATAAAAAAATAGAGATTGAAACTCAACAAACAAATGATGAGAAAATAGAAGCAATTAAAATAGAAAATGAAATTCCGAAAGTAGAAACTGAAGTAAAAAATGAACTTCAGGATTCTTCTCTGAAAGAAGAAATTATGCAAGATAAATCTCCATACTCCACGCTCCATGCTTCACTAGCTTCAGCTCCTAATAAATATTATTCTCCGCTGGTGATGAATATAGCACAAGCAGAAAATATTTCCATGCAAGAATTAGAAGATTTGTCAGGTAGTGGAATCGATGGAAGAGTAACGAAAGAAGATATTTTAGAATATATAGCACAGAAAAAGCAAAATGCCAAGCATACAACGGCTCCAATTTTTTCTCCAACTACAGCTGCAGTTGCTAAGCCCGAACATCAGCAACCGATAAAAGAAAAAACACCGATAGCTACGGATGCCGGCATAGAAATTATTGAAATGGATAGAATGCGTAAATTGATAGCGCAACACATGGTAAATTCTAAAAAAACAGCACCTCATGTTACTTCTATTGTAGAGTGTGATGTGACTCATATTGTAAAATGGAGAGAGCAAAACAAAGCTGCGTTTCAAAAACGCGAAGGCTTTGGATTAACGTTTATGCCTATTTTTATCGAAGCTATTGCTAAAACCATTAAAGAATATCCGATGATAAATAGTAGTGTGGACGGCGATAGAATAATCAAAAAAAGAGCAATAAATATAGGTGTAGCTACGGCATTGCCATCCGGAAATTTAATTGTTCCTGTAATAAAAAATACCGACCAGAAAAATCTATTGGGTATTGCACGCGCTATGAATGAACTAATTCAGCGAGCACGTACAAATACCTTACAACCCGATGATGTAATGGATGGAACGTACACTATAACCAATATTGGTTCTTTTGGAAATATTATTGGTACGCCTATTATTAATCAGCCACAAGTAGCGATTATGGCTGTAGGGGCAATTACTAAAAAACCGGTAGTTATAGAGGTAGATGGTCAAGATGTAATTGCCATCAGACACATGATGTATTTGTCGCATACCTATGACCATAGAGTAGTAGATGGTCAATTAGGAGGCTTGTTTGTTAAGAAAATGTCAGATTTCCTAGAAAAATTTGATTTATATCAAGAGTTTTAGTAAATTTAACTAAATTTCAAGGTAATGAGATCTGCACATAATATTTCAGAGTATAGAGAGCGAATACGAAGAATTGTGCAATATGTTGCTGTACTCCCCGATGAACAAATGAATGAATTTTTAAGTTTGTTCCAATTAGAAGTTTACCCTAAAAATTCCGTTATTATTAATCCCAAAACGACAAAGAATAAGCTCTATTTTTTGGTTAGTGGATTAGTACGTATTTATTATGAAGCTGAGGGAAAAGAAATTACTTCCGATATAAAAGAAGAAAATACTTTCTTTTTAAATGGATATTTCTTATATACTGGTCTTTCTAATTTTGATTATCATGTATCGATGACACCTACAGTAGTATTATCGGCAGACTATGATGAGTTAGAGGCCTTATCTGCAAAATACCACGAAGTAGAACACATGGGTAGAAAAATGGTAGAACTGCATTATGCAAATTTTTTGATATCTAATTATAATCAACTATTTTTATCTGCCGAAGAACGTTTAGATGTATTTCAGAGAGAGAGAGCATCATTATTAAATAAAGTACCATTAAAGTATATAGCTTCCTACTTAGGGATTGCCCCTGAGACATTAAGCCGAATGAGAAGTAAAAAAACGTAAACAATTAACACCAAAACCAAACATGAAAAAGGGATTTAAGGATATAGAGAATTATAGAACAAACCTAAACCTCTATTTGTCTAAAATTGGACAAAAAATAAATCCCGATGAAATGGATGAATTGGTAAAGCATTTTATACCGCATAGATTTTCTAAAAAAGAAATGATTTTAGCAGCTGGCGAATTTTCTAATACAGCCTATTTTGTGGCGGAAGGATTAGTGCGGATTTATTATGTAAAAGAAGGTAAAGAAATCACTAATTGGTTTATTAAAGAAAATATGGTGTTTGCGCCTACCTATTCCATACTTACCGGTGGTGCAAATTATAGTAACTATGAAGCATTGGAAGATACAATTGTTTTACAAATTGAATATTCAGTATTGGAATCTTTTTATGCAAAATATCATAGTATGGAGCACATGGGGCGAAAGTTAATAGAAGCCTATTACGGTGCTTTTATGAAAAAAACTTTTGATGTATTGTTTTTATCGGCAGAAGAGCGTTATAACTTGTTTATACGCGACAATATAGATTTATTAAATCGTGTTCCATTGAGATATATTGCTTCTTACTTAGGAATTACCCAAGAAACGCTGAGCAGGTTACGAGCTAAAATATAAAAACAAAATTGCGTGACAAACACAGCATCGGATATACAAAAATTTAGGAATCAACTGAAGCAAGACTTGTTGAAAATTTGTCCAAATTTAAATTTGAATGAATTAGAGGAATTGGTTCAAAAAACGAAACTAAAGAAAATAGCTAAAAATGAAATTTTTATTAAAGTAGACTCCTATTCTGATAGTGTTTATTTTATTATACAAGGAATGATTCGTGTCTTTTATGAGAAAGAAGGTAAGGAAATTACTAACATTCTTTTGACGGAAGGTGATGTAATTGCAGGCTCTTACTCATATATTACCGGAGGTAGAAATTTTAGTAATTATCAAGCACTAGAATATACATTAGTACTATATATCAGCAATTATGAATTAGAAGAGTTGTATAAAAAATACCATTCTATTGAACGTTTAGGAAGAGTTATAGTAGAACAATATTACGCGAGCTTTATGAAAAAAACGTATGATGTACTGTTCTTATCAGCGGAAGAACGATATAATACATTTGTAACAAACCATAGAGAATTATTTAATAGGATTTCTCTGAAATATATTGCCTCATATTTAGGTATTTCACAAGAAACCCTAAGTAGATTGCGTGCCAAACAATAGGTTGTATTTAATGAAAAATAAAGACATAGACATACTGGAATATAAACAAAAATTGAAACTGCATTTGCTTGATATTTGTCCTACGGTTGTTCCAGATGAATTAAAAATTTTAACAGATAAATTTACACTAAAGAAATTTAAGAAAAAAGATTTACTTATTGAAGCGGGTTCATTTTCAGATAAGTTCTATTTTATAGTAAGTGGCTTAGTTCGTATTTATTATTTTAAAGAAGATAAAGAAATAACCAACGCATTGGTAAAAGAAAATGAAATTGTTGCAGGTGCATATTCTATAATTACCGGTGAAAAAAATTTTAATAACTATGAGGCATTAGAAAATACAATTACGCTTTGTATAGAATATCATGAATTGGAAAATCTATATGTCAAATATCATTCCTTAGAGCACCTTGGAAGATTGCTGGTGCAAAAGTATTATTCTAACTTTATGAAAAAAACACATGATATTATATTTCTTTCTGCTGAAGAACGCTATGCAAATTTTATTCGGAACCACACAGAATTACTAAGCAGAGTTCCACTCCGTTTTATTGCTTCTTATTTAGGTATAGCACAAGAAACACTAAGTCGACTTAGAACAAAAGAAATAAATAAGAATTAGATTCATTTTCATATTCTGTAAACAATATACTTTTGTAATTGTTATCTCAAACAATTACCATAAACTCTTGAAGAATATGCTTAAAATGAAAGACCAAGAAAAAGCCGCTAAAGAAATGTTGTCAAATGTTATTCAACAAATTTCACCGGTAACACCTACCAACTTGCAAAAAATAATCAACAATTTTGAGTTTATAACTTTTGATAAAGATGCAGTAATTCTTAAAGATAATGAAATTCCAACCTACTGTTATTTTGTAGTTAAGGGTATAGTAAGGGTATATTACAACACAGATGGAAGGCAAATAATAGATTGGTTTGCAGAAGAAGGCACATTCATTGGTAACCTTTATGGCTATATTACGAAAAGCGGGTTTGATATCTACGAATCTTTAGAAGAGGTGGAACTATTGCGCGCAAAATATACCGATATCGAACAACTGCTTTCTCATACACACGAAATAGAGCGTGTGGCTCGGAAGTTAATAGAATTATATTATGTTCGGTATGTAGAGCGCTCTCACCAACTAAAAGGATTGCCTGCAGAAGAGAAATACCGCTTATTTGTAAAAAATTATGGAAAATTTGTATCCCGGATTCCGTTAAAATACATTGCAGACTATTTGGGTATTACTTCCGAAACTTTAAGCAGAATTAGAGCAAAAGAACTAAAAAAGCAAAAAAAATGTTGATTTATTTGATTTAAGGCAAATTTCTAATATGTTTTGAGAGTGAGATTTGCTTATTTTTATAACCTAAAAGAACATGACAAAGCACTCCGACATATTATTAGAGAAAAAAGCAAAAGAATTATTTACAGAAAGAATTGCTAGTACTACAAATTTAGATGCAGCTAAATTGAGCGAAGTAACTGATTTGATGGACTTAGTGCATTACAAGAAAAATCAAATTGTAATAAATGAAGGACAAGTTGCAGAATATTTTTACTTCATCATCAAAGGATTGGTAAAAGTGTATTTTTTCAAAAATGATAAAATGGTGGTTGAACGCTTTGAGCAAGAAGGCGGTTTGTTTGGTGGCAACTTTACGCATATATCTTCTAACGTGCCCGGAAAGTATGTGTATGAAACGATTGAGAGCACTACGATGCTGAAAATAAAATACAGCGATTTAGACGATTTGTGCAAACGTTCACATACCATTGAGCGAGCTTACCGTATAATGATGGAAGCTTTTCATAATAGTTACGTTGAACGACTTTACTTCTTTAAATCTCTTAACTCAGATGAGCGCTATCAGACATTTTCTGAGCAGCATGGAGATATTTTAAATCGTGTCCCATTAAAAGATATTGCCAATTATCTCGGAATGACTCCCGAAACTCTTAGCCGTATTCGTGCAAAATAATCGGGTGAAATATACTGTAATTACGCTTGGTTAGATTCTTTTACTTTCTTCCAAATCATAATTTGGTTAGAAAATATTTTTGCAAATCCTTTCACATCATCTCCCGTCCAAGCATTATTCATTTCGCCATAGCTGCCGAATTTACTGCTCATTAAATCATAAGGAGATTCGATGCCGATTAATTCAAAATGATATGGTTTTAAACGAATAAATACTTTACCCGAAACATGTGCTTGCGTATTGGATAAAAATGCTTCTAAATCGCGCATTAGTGGTTCGTAAAATAAACCCTCGTGTAAGTTGCTGCCATATATATTGCTCAATTGATCTTTCCAAAATAATTGCTGCTTGGTCAATGTATGTTTTTCCAACAAATGATGCGCTTTTATAAGTATTAACGGAGCCGCCGCCTCAAATCCAACTCGCCCTTTTATACCTATAATTGTATCGCCAACATGGATATCTCTACCGATGGCGTACTGCCCAGCTAAAGCATTTAGCGCACTGATTACTTCTGTTGGATGCGCATATTTTTTTCCGTTTAATGCCGTCGGTTCCCCTTGCTCAAATTCTATATTAATTTCAATAGGTTCAATAGCATCTTTCAATGGTGTAGGGTAGGCACTTTCAGGCAAACTGTGTCGTGATGTCAGCGTTTCCTTTCCGCCTACACTTGTTCCCCAAATTCCCTGATTGATAGAGTAAGCCGCTTTTTGCGCATCTATTTCTACACCATGTTTTTTTAGGTATTCTATTTCTTCCTCTCTCGATAGTTTATTGTCGCGTATTGGTGTAATGATTTCAGCTTCTGGCATTACAATGTTAAACACCATATCGAACCGAACTTGGTCGTTACCCGCACCTGTGCTGCCGTGCGCAATATGTCCTGCACCAATTTCTTTGGCATATTCTGCCACTGCAATAGCCTGAAAAACACGCTCTGCCGAAACAGAAAGCGGATAAGTGTTGTTTTTTAATACATTTCCAAATATCAGATATTTTATACATTGGTCGTAATAATCTTTAATAACATCGCGTACAATAAAAGATTTAACACCCATTTCTTTAGCTCTTTGCTCTATACCTTTCAATTGCGCTTCGCTAAAACCTCCAGTATTTACGGTGATAGCATACACCTCTAATCCTTTTTCTTCAGTTAAATATTTTACACAATAAGATGTATCTAATCCTCCGCTATAGGCTAAAACTACTTTTTTGTTCATGATATTAATTTGTATTGATGGCGATGAATTTATTTTTGCTAATCTTCTTTTTTTGTTTTATTGGCTTTGCTTTTCCCGGCAGTTTTTACCACTTTTATCCTTTGTGATTTTGGTATTTTTAATTTTTGCGGAATTTTTTTCTCTACCTTTTTAATTTTTGCAAATTCCTTTTTCTTTTCTTCTTTTGGGTCATATAGCATACCGGTACATAAGCAGTTTTTGCGCCCTGTACGTGTTAGTATATCATAGTTGATGCAACTCTTACAGCCACTCCAAAAAGCATCATCCTGCGTAAGTTCAGAAAATGTAACGGGCTTATAGCCTAAATCGGAATTGAGCTTCATTACAGCTAAACTTGTAGTAATGCCAAATATCTTCGCATTCGGGTATTTTTTACGTGTGTGTGCAAATACAAATTTTTTGATACGCTTGGCTAAGCCATGATGCCGAAACTCCTCTCTAACTATTAGTCCTGAGTTGGCTACATAGTTCTTTCCTTCCCAAGTTTCTATGTAGCAGAAACCGGCAAGCTGCTGATGTGAAGTAAGCGCAATAATGGCTTTCTCTTGAAGTATCTTTTCTTTTATGTATTTCGGGTCGCGCTTTGCAATACCCGTCCCACGTTTTTTTGCCGATTCTTCGTAAAGATGGCATAACTCATCGGCGAAGCGGATATGATCCTCACCGGCAATCTGAACAGTAAACTTTTCTGATGATTTTTTCAACTTGCATACATGGGTTTAAAATCAAAAATCTATTTAACAAAAATAAATCCTATCGTGTAAATTGAATGTTATATTTTTAGTAGTGGACATGGGTATTGATAATAAAAACTGGTGGTGTTTATTTATTAGCACTAATTAACAGATTTCTAACAGCTTTGTTTTTTGGTCGATTGATAAATAAATTACTAAATTTGGCGCAAATTAAAATTTATGAGCAGTTTGCTGTCTTTTATAATTCATTGGAACGTAAATCCTGAAATAATAATGTTTACCGATAGTTTTGGTATTCGTTGGTATAGTTTGTTGTATGGCGCAGCATTTTTTTTAGGGTATAATATTTTATTTTGGGAATTTAAAAAAGAAAATAAAAACACCGAAGGTGCTGACCAATTATTGATGTATATGTTTTTTGCTGTACTAATTGGCGCAAGATTAGGGCATGTGTTTTTTTATCAATGGTATTATTACAAAGACCATTTATTGGAGATTATTCAAATATGGAAAGGCGGCTTAGCCAGCCATGGTGCTGCAATTGCCATTACTATAGCCTTGATTTTATATAAAAAGAAACACCCAGAATATAATTTCTTATGGATTATTGATAGGGTTGCAATCCCGACAGCAATTGGTGGTTCTTTTGTTCGTTTTGGTAATTTTTTCAACTCTGAAATTGTCGGCGATTATACCGATGGAAGTTGGGGAGTTGTATTTGAAAGATTGGGCGAAACCATGCCTCGTGTGCCAATTCAATTGTTTGAAGGATTTTTGTATGTGTTGATATTTGTAGTGCTGATTACGATTTACATTAAAAAGGATTATCACCCACGTGAGGGAAGCTTGATGGCTATATTTTTATTTATGATGTTCGTTGGTCGTTTCTTTTTAGAATATTGGAAAGTAGATGAAAATCCGCTAACCTTAATGGGCATTACCCTAACTCATGGGCAATGGTTGAGCTTCCCGTTTATTGGTGTTGCATTCTTTATTTATTATCTATCTGTAAAAAACAGCAAAACGCCAACTGAAGAAAATATTGCAATGTAGCAAACGGCAGATATGATTCAATTTAGAAGTGATATAACTCCCACTGTTGAAGAAATTATAGAAGTATATGATAGTTCGGGTATAAACCGCCCTACGCAAGATAAAGCACGGATACAGCAAATGTATGCTAATTCTAATCTTATTGTAACGGCGTGGGAAGCGGGGCAACTTATCGGTATTTCACGTGCTTTGACAGATTTTTGTTATTGCTGTTATCTGTCCGATTTGGCCGTAAAAAAAGAATACCAGAAATTAGGCGTAGGAAAGATGTTGGTTCAGCAAACTAAAGAAATATTGGGCGAGCAAGTGGCACTTATTTTACTTGCTGCTCCAACGGCAATGGAATATTACCCCAAACTAGGATTTGAAAAAATTGAAAATGGCTTTATCGTAAAGAGAAAGAAATAAGTTTTTCCAATAAAATCTAATTTATTTTACTTCCTTTAAAATCGTAATGTATGTCGGAAAATGGTCGCTATAGCCGGCATTGTAAATATTAAAATCCCAAGTACGTTTCGGATAATTTTTATATTTTCCTGTTTTTTGCAACATAAAATCCTTTTTGAAAATATGTGCACCTTGATAAAAATATCCCGATTGGTCCTTAGGCAGCCAGCCGTAAGAAACCACAATTTGGTCAAATAAACTCCAAGAATCATTATACCCTAATGTGCCTATTCCTTTTTTGTAAAAATCTACCCAAGGGTTAAATATTCCGCTGGGTTTGCATTCCTCTTTTTTATCCACACATTTCAAAACTTTCACCATAGAAGGGTCAGTAGGATTATCGTTTAAATCGCCCATATCCACCACTTTAGTATTGGGATTTATTGCCATTAAAGAGTCAATGATATGCTTACTTACGCCGGCAGCAAATTCTCTTAAAGGTGCAGTTACTTCTTCACCACCACGTCGGGAAGGCCAGTGGTTTACAAATACATGAATGGTATCGGTGCCGCCAAAAACACCTTTTACATATAACACATCACGTGTAGGTCGCCAGTCTTTAACTATCTGTTTTAGATTTACCCGTATAGATTTGCTTTCCAGTACTTTAAAATATTTTGGATTGTAAATAAATCCACAATCTACGCCTCGCAAATCCGGTCCGTCGAAATGTACTATTCGGTAATTTCTAGATTTTAATTTCGGATGATTTACTAAAGTTTCTAATACGGTACGGTTTTCAATTTCAGCACATCCGAAAAATGCTAATCCATCTGGGGTTTTATCGGTTGCTATTTGAGAGATTACCTCTGCCAAATGATCTACCTTATCCAAAAATATATGCCCATTGTAATGATAGCTGCCCTCTGGTGTAAAATCATCATCATCTACATTCGGTTGGTTAATTGTATCGTAGAAGTTTTCTAAGTTGTAAAATCCAAAAGCTGCAATCTTATATTGTTTTTGCTGGCTAAAAGAAAAACTCACTGAAAATAGTGATAGTAAGAGTATTATAAACTTATTCATGTCCAAAAATACGTATTATTTGTGATTGTTTGTTGTGGAAAATATGAATATCTACTGTGTAATTAATTTGTTATTTATCTTTACCTTTGTTGTCCTATTTTAATAAAATCAACTTTTATAAAAGTATCAAATTCAATACCAAACTTTATGATTAAAAACACATTGATTGTTGTATGCTGCCTTGGAATGCCTTTTGTATTAAAAGCAAAGGCAAAGGTAGAACAAGATACAACACAGATAAACGTTACCGTGAGCGACACCTCTAATTCTGGCGGTGATGTATATGATGCCATCCCAACAGTAACTTTAGAAGATGTTGAAACCAATGATGAAGGCTCTTCAGACCAAGCTATTTCTCCGGTGCTAAATGCTGGTAGAGATGCTTTTTTCTCTGCTGCTTCATTTAATTTCAGCATCGCTCGTTTTCGCATCAGAGGGTATGACAATAGTTATTTTGAAACATACATGAATGGTATTCCTACAGAATACATCGACAATGGATACGGTGCATATACTTTGTGGTCGGGCTTAAATGATGTAACCCGCAGCCGAGAAAATGTATTGGGTTTGCGTCCTTCCTCTTTTGCATTTAGTGATATCGGAGGTTTGTATGCCATAGATACTCGTGCAGGAAAACAACGCAAACAACTTAGCGTAACAATCGGTACTTCTAACAGAACGTATGATTTGAGAGGCGGCATAACGTATGGTACCGGTTTGACAAAAAAAGGATGGAGTGTAGCAGCATCATTATTTGGAAGATGGGCGAAAAACGGATACGTAAAAGGTACTTCTATGCAGAGTGTTTCTTATTTCTTATCCGTTCAAAAATTCTTTAAAAAACAATCGTTAGCCTTAACTGTTTTTGGTGCTCCTACTAAACAGGGCAAAGCTTCTTCTACTACACAAGAAGCTATGGACTTAGCTGGAAGCCATTACTATAATCCAAATTGGGGATACCAAGAGGGAAAAATAAGAAACTCCAGAGTAGAATACAGACATCAACCCACTTTTATTTTAACGCATGAATGGCAACCTACTGATAAATCAAATTTGATGACAGCGGCGGGATATTCTTTTGGAGAAAGAAGCCTATCTATGTTTGATAGAAACCAAAATATAGACGACCCAAGACCTGATTATTATAAGCATTTACCCAGTTATTACAGCGACAGCGCACAAGCCGGAATACAACAAGAACTTTACGATATGTTGAAAGCAAATCCGTCTTTAATGCAAGTGAATTGGGATAAAATTTACGATGCAAATAGAAGTCAACCTAATATGACCGTAAATAATGTAGATGGTTCTAGTAACTCAAAAACAGGAAAAAATGCACTTTATATTTTAGGCGATGATGTGAAATTTTACCATCGTTTTAATTTTAATTCGGTATATAACGTAACGGTAAAAGAATTTGACATTACAGCTGGTTTGCAATATCAATTTCAAAAAGTAAATAACTACAAAAGAGTTCGAGATTTATTAGGCGGCGATTTTTATTTAGATCAAAATAGCTTTACACAAGATTCTGTAATTACTAATACAAACGTTACCTATCCCAACTTGAATCAACCCAACCATGTAGTGACAGTAGGTGATAAATATGGGTACAATTATTCCTCTTTGGTACATAAAACGGCCCTTTGGGGACAAGTTAGCCATCACTTAAAACATATAGATTGGTTTGCTGGAGTTCGCTATTCCAATACAACGCAATGGAGAGATGGAATTTATAAAAATGGGCTAGATGCGAACAGCTCTCAAGGAAAATCTAAGGTTTTCAGCTATAATAATTTTTCTGTAAAAGCAGGATTAACCTATAAAATAGACGGACGTAATTACCTATACGCCAATGGTGCTTATGAAACTCGTGCGCCGTATTGGGATAATATTTTTATTTCGCCACGAATACGAAATTTAGCTCAAAATCCTGGAAGCGAACGTATTGGTTCATTTGAAGGTGGCTATATTTACAACGCACCAAAAGTAAAATTACGTGCTACCGGTTTTTATACTAATTTCCAAAATGGCTCAGATGTATTAGTGTATTTTGATGATGATTATTTCGGACTGGCAAGTTACACTTTAACCAACATTAATAAAGTACATTTTGGAGGTGAATTAGGTACGGAAGTACAAGTGTATAAAGGTATCAGCGTGTCATTAGCCGCTTCTGTCGGAAAATATTACTATACCAGCCGCCAGCAAGGTATGCTTACTATCGATAACCAACCCAATGTACTACAAAAAGAAACCGTATATAGCAAAAACTTCTATGTGCCAAATATTCCGCAACAAGCCTATACGTTAGGATTAAGCTATCGTTCTAAAAAGTTTTGGTATGTAGGTGCTAACGTAAATTTCTTCGATCGCTTCTATACAGAGTATGCACCTACGCACCGCACCGAACGTGCCGTTGATTTAGTGCCTTATCAATCCGACCAATGGAATAGCATAATAAACCAACAACGTTATAATAAAAAAGGACAATGGACTTTAGATTTATCTGGTGGGTATTCTTGGAGATTAAAATCTACGTTTAGAAATATGAAAGGCAAAAATGCAGGAAAATATTACTTAGTATTAAATGCGGGTATTAGTAATGTTACCAACAATAAGAAATTTATTGTAAACGCAAGAGAGCAACTGCGATTTGATTATGCGGAAAAAAATCCAAATAAATTCCCTACTAAATTCTCGTATGCGTATGGTACTAATTTCTTCCTAAACATTACTTTTAGATACTAACAAAAATAAAATTTTAAAAAAATAAATAAACAACGATGATAACAAGATTCAGTAAATTATTGATGGGGATAGCAGTTTTTGCTACTGTAACAATGATATCTTGCAAGAAAGATAAATTTGACCAGCCACCTCATAACACAACAGACCCTCAAATTGCCAATGCCACTATTGCGCAAGTAAGAGCATTATTTGGAAGTGGTAATCCTATTACTATTTCGGATGATTTAATTATAGGTGGAGTAGTAACTGCGGACGACCGAAGCGGTAATTTTTACAAACAATTTGTAATACAAGACTCTACCGGTGCGATTCCGGTATTGGTAAATAAATCGGGCTTATACACAGACTATCCAATAGGACGAAAAGTATATGTAAAATGTAAAGACTTAGTATTGGGACAATACGGTAAAAACCTACAATTAGGCGGCTATGTGGATTATACAGGCTCTCAGCCTTCCGTAGGGAATATTGCCAGCGCATTAGCCGATAAGTATATTGTAAAAGGACCAGTAGTAACACCATTAGAACCTAAAGTAATTCATAGCTTTGCCGAATTAAACTTAACGACTAATCAATCTATTTTAGTTAAATTAGACCCGGTTTCTTTCCAAGCAGGTGCAGACGGAGTTCCTTATGCCGATGTTGTAAATGGGGTTTCTTCTAGCAGAAATATTATCGATTGCGATGGAAATGTATTAGCCGTAAGAACCAGCAATTTTTCTAATTTTGCTACAGCAAACACGCCAGCCGCTTCTCAAAAGCTAAGTATTGTAGGTATTTATAGCATTTTTAATTCTTCCAAACAATTAGCGATTAGAGACCTTTCTGAAGTTCAAAATACTACTACTAATTGTCCGTCGGTTTTGTTTACTGAAGATTTTGCATCAGGCATTCCTTCATCTTGGCAGAATTATGTAGAAGCTGGAAGTAAAAATTGGTATTCGGCAACATCAAGTGGAAATAAGTTAGTTGCTTGTGCTGCTTATGGCTCTTCAGATGTTAGTAATATTGCATGGTTGATTTCGCCGTCAATTAATTTAACGGGTTATACAACTAAAAAATTATCATTTAGTACAATAATTGGATTTCCTGTAGGTTCAGCGTCATTAAGTGTATTGGTATCTACAAATTATAGTGGAAGTGGAGATCCTAATGCTACAGGTGTTACGTGGACATCTGTCCCTTTTACAGCTCCAACCTTGCCTACATCAGGTAATTGGGGGGCTTCTACACCATCAGTTGTAGATTTAAGTTCTTATGCAGGACCCATTTATGTAGCATTCAAATATACTGGTAGTGGTGCATCTGGAAATACGAGTACTTATGAAGTTGATAATGTAAAAATTGTAGTTCAGTAAGAATTTTTGAAAAGAAAATAAAAAATCCCGAACCTTTGAAGTTCGGGATTTTTTTTGTGGAGCTGGCGAGATTTGAACTCGCGTCCGGACAAAACGTCAATAAGCTTTCTACATGCTTAGTATAAACTTGATTTTCGGCATAACATAGGCGTTTTTACCAACCGATGCTACACTTAGTTTCTGAATTTTGCATTGCAAGCGAAACAATTGCAACACTATTCCAATTCGGTTATGCACAGTCAGATAGTATTGGAAAAACTATTCTGAGGTACAAAGGCCAAGCTTAATAACCTGTATTAAGCAGCCAACGCGAAATTATTCTCGCCATATAAAAAGTTTTCGTGCGTTAAATTTAACGAGCCAAATTGCACAATGCTCGGCATGCTTACTTATCCACTATCCTGCCGTCAATTCCTGTCAACCCCAATTTATTTATAAATTAAAAGTCAGATTTTTGATTTGACAAAGTGTCTTTCCAAAGAACTATTTTAATAAACCACAAAACTAAACATAAAGTTCCGAATAAGGAAGTAAATGGTGAAATGGACACTCTCCAATTTCGTAGGTAAGTCTATAAATCTTACATCTTACATCTTACATCTTGCATCTTGTATCTCACCTCTCGTATCTCTTCAGCCCTTCTTCTAAGCATTTTATTGCTTTTTGTAAGTCGTTGCAGTTTAATACATAAGCAATGCGTACTTCGTTTTTTCCCATGCCTTTGGTAGCATAAAATCCGCTTGCGGGTGCCATCATTACAGTCGCCCCTTCGTACTCAAAGTCGCTGAGCATCCATTGGCAAAAATCATCGGAATCTTTTACCGGTAATTGCACAATGCAGTAAAACGCACCTCCGGGAGTATGGCATTTCACGCCTTCTATGTTGTTTAATCCGTCCACTAATACATCACGTCGTTTTTTGTATTCGGCATTTACTTTGTTGAAATAACTTAGCTCCACATCAAACATGGCAGCTACGCCAATTTGTTCTACTGTAGGTGGGCTTAAACGTTGCTGTGCAAATTTTAAGGCAGTTTGTAATACCGCTTTATTTTTAGTTGCAATCATTCCAATTCTTGCGCCACAAGCACTAAATCTTTTGGACACCGAATCAATTACAATCGCATGTTGGGCTAATTCTGGGAAACTTAAAATAGAGGTGTAGTCGTCTTTTCCTTCGTAAATAAAATCTCGATATACTTCATCACTCAGTAAAAATAAATCATGCTTCAACGCAATTTCTTTTAAGCGTACCAATTCGTCATGGCTATACGCATATCCAGTAGGATTATTGGGGTTGCAAATTAAAATAGCTTTAGTATTGTCCGTAATACATTTTTCAAATTCATCAATGGAGGGTAAAGCAAAGCCATTTTCAAAAGTCGTAGGTATTGGTTTTACATTTATATTTCCGCTTCTCGAAAATCCAATATAGTTAGCATATAATGGTTCGGGAATAATGATTTCATCTCCTACATCCATTATCGAAAATAATGTAAATAACAAAGCCTCCGAACCGCCAGTAGTCACCAACATATCTTCGGGTAGTAAATGTTTTAATCCATAACGAGTTTGAAAAAATGCAGTATATTTTTTTCTAATATCTTCAAATCCGTCTGATGGCGAATATTCCAATACCTTTCTGTCAATATTTTTTATAGCCTCCCAAAATTGATGCGGTGTTTCAATATCTGGTTGCCCAATATTTAAGTGGTAAATATGAATTCCATTCTTTTTAGCTTGCTCTGCAAAAGGAGCTAATTTACGAATAGGAGAGGCAGGCATTGAATAGCCTTTTTGGGATATCTTTGGCATAATAGTAGTACAAAAATATAAAACTCCACGTTTATTTGCATGGAGTCTTTAATTGGTAACAATTATTTTTGAAAAAATGAGTATTATTTAGTCATCGCTGCCACCCAACATATTGCCTTTTGCTTTATTTATTCCTTGTTCTTGCACTACAGCATTTCCCGAAATATATAAAACAATAGTTTCGCCGCTTTTTGTGGTTACAGTAATAGATTTTCTGAATGAGCCATCTCTGGCCATATTATACTGTGCTTTTATAACCCCTTTTTTGCTAGGTAATACAGGCTCCTTAGTCCAAGTTGGGGTGGTGCAGCCGCAAGATGCTTTTACGTCTTCTATTAAAAGTGGCTCACTTCCGTTATTGATAAATTCAAAATCCCAACTTACGGGCTTACCCACCGGTTGACTACCAAAATCATGCTCAATAGCCGTAAAATGAATTTGTGAAGATACTTTTGGAGTAGGTGGTTCTGCTTTCGTTAGCGTATTTATTGTAAATAGAGAAAGTATAATTATTGCTATTGTTTTCATAAAATCGTTATTGTAATTATTCTGGTTGAATGCTGTAAATTTCTCAAAAAATATACCAATTTACTGCAATGTGTATATTTTTTAACGAGTATTAACAACTTTACCAAATTGTGAACAAAGTTATGCTAATTTCATTTAATAAGTGTAATTTTCGGACGAATTTAGAATTGTAAAGAATTTCAAAATATGACTTTAACTTCTTCTAATCCATTAATCACAAAGGGTGTACGGCAACAAGTTTCTTTTGATGAATTCAAAGACGAAGTAATCAATGACTATAAATTAGCATGTATTAGTAGAGAAATGAGTTTGACCGGAAGGAAAGAAGTACTCACAGGAAAAGCAAAATTCGGAATCTTTGGTGATGGAAAAGAATTGCCCCAAATAGCGCTAGCTAAAGTATTTGAAAACGGAGACTTTAGGGCCGGATATTACAGAGACCAAACATTTGCATTGGCAACTGGAATTGTAACGGTAGAGCAGCTTTTTGGACAGTTGTATGCAAATCCATCTTCCGAAGAAGACCCACACTCTGGCGGTAGGCAAATGAATAACCATTTTGCTACTCGTAGTTTAAATAAAGACGGAAGTTGGAGGGCATTAAAATACCAAAAAAATACCTCCGCCGATTTATCTTCTACTGCAGCGCAAATGCCACGCTCATTAGGGTTGGCTTTAGCATCAAAAAAATATAGAGAATTACAAGATAAAATTGGAGAAAATGACTTTAGTAATAAAGGAAATGAAGTATGCTTCGCTACCATCGGAGATGCCTCAACTTCTGAAGGTTTATTTTGGGAAGTTATAAATGCAGCAGGGGTGCAGCAAGTGCCTTTAGTTATTTCCGTTTGGGATGATGGATATGGAATTTCAGTTCCCAAAAAATACCAAACTACAAAAGAAAGTATTTCCAAAATATTGAAAGGATTTCAGAAAACCGGCAACAGCAACGGCATAGATATTTATGTGGTAAAAGGCTGGAATTATCCGCAACTAGTAGCCACCTACAAACTTGCTGCCGATAAAACCCGTAAGACATTTGTTCCGGCACTTATACACGTGGAGGAATTAACACAACCACAAGGGCACTCCACCTCAGGCTCGCACGAGCGATATAAAACGGCAGAGCGATTGCAGTGGGAACGCGAGCACGACTGTAACGTACAATTTAGAAAGTGGATTTTGCAAAACAAAATGGCAACGGATGAAGAACTTACGGCAATAGAAGTAGATACCAAACGTTATGTTGCAGTACAAAAAAAAATTAGTTGGGGAAAATTGCATGGGCCAGTAATGGAAGAATTACACGAAGTATCCGCCATTATTCATAAAATTGCTGCAACATCTAAACACAAAGAACGGCTAGAAGAGTTAGATAAAATATTAAAATATGCTATTGACCCTTTGCGTAAAGAAATATTTGAAACCATATCCGCCGTATTAGTATTGGTAAAAGACGAACAAAATGACGCTATCAATGAACTAAAAAAATGGCGCACCAAACAAATAGAAATCAATGAGGATCGCTACTCATCATATCAACACACAGGTTCTGCAGATTCGCCATTAAGATTACCAATTATCAAAGCCAAATATGAAGATAAACCACAACTTGTAAGTGGCTATCAAGTATTAAACGCATGTTTTGATGCTAATTTTTCCCGCGATGCAAAAGTCGTAGCCTTCGGCGAAGATGTAGGACATATCGGAGATGTAAATCAAGCATTTTCAGGCTTGCAGGCAAAGTATGGGATCGAAAGAGTTTATGATACCGGCATTCGTGAGGCGAGTATAATGGGAGAGGGCATCGGGTTGGCAATGCGTGGATTGCGGCCGATTGCAGAAATTCAATATTTAGATTATCTGCTTTTTGGATTACAACCTTTGGCTGATGATTTAGCCTGTTTGAGCTATAGAACAAAAGGTGGACAAAAAGCACCGTTAATAGTACGCACAAGAGGGCATAGATTAGAAGGGATTTGGCACACGGGCTCGCCCTTGCAAATGATACTCGGCGCACTGCGTGGCATACATGTATGCGTGCCTAGAAATATGACACAAGCCGCAGGATTTTATAATTTACTTTTACGTGGCGATGAACCAGCATTGGTCATCGAATGTTTGAATGGATATAGGTTAAAAGAAAAAATGCCTAATAATCCGGGAGAATTTACAGTGCCTTTAGGAGTCCCAGAAATTTTACTCGAAGGCAAAGAGGTAACCTTGGTAACGTATGGCTCTTGCGTGCGCATAGCACAAGATGCTATAAACGAATTAACAAATTTTGGAATTTCTGTAGAATTAATAGACGTGCAAACGCTGTTGCCTTTTGATATTTATGGCGTAATTGGAAACTCTATCCGCAAAACCAACAGAGTAGTATTTATGGATGAAGATTATCCGGGAGGCGCTACATCGTATATGTTGCAGCAAGTATTAGAACATCAAAATATATTTAGGTATTTGGATAGCGAACCCGTAACAATTACTTCCCGTAACCATCGTGGGGCGTATGGTAGCGATGGCGATTATTTTTGCAAGCCCAATGCAGAAGATGTAGTACATGTAATAAACAAAATGATGTACGAAGTGAATCCTCGGAGATTTCCAATGTTGTGGTAGCCGTTTTTTGGTTTCTATTTTCCAATAAAATTTATCTATGAAAAAATCGGATATAAAAGAACTTCCACCGTATTTTGATCGCTATATTAATTTGAATGAAGACATTGAGCTGTCTGCCGCTTTCGAAAAAAGCATACAGCAAATTGATGCTATTGATATCGGAAAATATAAACGTATTGGACAGAACGTATATGCTGACGTTGACTGCATTGAAGATAGACATAAATTCCAATCAAAATATAGACAAATGAAATCGGTATGCCGAAAACCGAAAAGAGTAGGCAATTAAACATTAAATTGAAAGCAAATGAAAAAACTATTTTCTATTGCCATAATCACTTCTGTTATATCCTTACTATTTACAGAGTGTTCACAAACTGAGAAGTCAAAACCTGCTACAGCAGTTGATAATACTGATATTTCAAAGCAAGAAGTGGATAGTGCATTTAAACGAATGTGGGAGAATGTTACTTTGACAAACCTTGCTAGTTATATGAAAACTGATGTTGCAGACGATTTTTTAGCAATAGATGCAGACGGAGTAATTGCCAATATGGAAGAAACACTTGTGGACACTGCGCGACTGAAAATGCTTGAGTCTTTAAAATTCAAATTTTTTGACCAAAAAGTAAAAGTATATGATAACGTTGCTATTATTAACGGTCGAGTTCAGGCTTTCTCCAACAATAAGTATGTTGCTGAAATATTGTATACCGCAATTTTTGTAAAGCAAAGCGGAGTATGGAAGTATAAAAATTGGCAAGGAACATGGTCTAAAAAATCACCATCACCACCTCCTTTTTCTATTGAAAAAAAATAAAAAGTAATTCACGAACTACCCAAGTGCACCTCGCCTTTGATTCTATACGCTCGTGAGTAGGTGCTTAGCTAAATCGAGGCTATGCGGGTAAACAAGCGTCACCTATCATCTACAAATTGATAACTTCAGTGTATTTTTTAGTTATTGGAGGTTGTCCTTATCCACCAAAACAACAGAGCTCATCATCCTGATGAACGAATAGTGACCTCTTATGATATAATAGACGATTGAGAAACGGTTGAGATTCTTCCTAATGTAAAAATGAGAGACAAATCTCGCAACACGTTTTATAAAACGAAATAGGAGGTGTGGTGGTTGTAAGGTTATATTTGTAACGCAGTGACTCGTAAATTATTCACCAATTACGAGCGAGGAGGCTACTAAGTTTATTCTATATTTCAAAAGATAAATATGAATTTGAAAAAATCAATTTTAAGAAAGTCAAAAATATTACAATTAAGCCAGCCGATTTAAGTATAACCGTATCGTATTTTCTAAGCCCATATACAAGGCATCGCAAATTAGCGCATGACCGATAGATACTTCATCCAATTGTGGAAGCTGGTCTTTCAAGTATTTCAAATTTTCCAAATTTAAATCATGTCCGGCATTTATGCCCAATCCATTTTTTATGGCAACGCTACATGTTTCCCTAATTGCTTTTACCGCATTTTCCGGATGAACAGTAAAGTGCTTGGCGTACGGGCCCGTATAATATTCAATTCTGTCTGCACCAATGTTTGCAGCACCTTCTATCTGTTTTGTATCTGCATCTATAAATAATGAAACACGGATTTTATTACTTTTCAATTCCTGAATAATTTCTTTCAGAAAATCTTTCTGTGCTATCGTATCCCAACCGTGATCAGAGGTAATTTGGTTCGGTGCATCGGGTACCAGCGTACATTGATGGGGTTTTACTTTTATCACTGCTTCTAAAAAATGCCTATCAGGATAGCCTTCAATATTAAATTCAGTAGTGCAATTTTCTTTTAATAAAGGTAAATCTGAAAATTTGCAATGACGTTCATCGGGGCGTGGATGTACTGTAATTCCTTGCGCACCGAAGCGCTCGCAATCTTTAGCTACTTGAATTAAATCAGGATAATTGCTGCCTCTCGAATTTCTAATTAGTGCAACTTTATTCAAATTGACAGATAAACGCGTCATAATGTAATTTTATTTTCTTCCTTTTGGAAGATATCAATGATTTTGTCAATAGTTTGTTCCAAAGTAAGGAAAGACCGACCTCCGGAGGCATTTCGGTGCCCGCCGCCTTCAAAATTTTCTCTGCAAATCCGCTCTACGGAGTATGCGCCTTTACTTCTAAAAGATAGTTTTATAATTTTTGGCTCTTGTTTTATGAGTATGGCTACTTTTACGTTTTTTATTGTCAATGGATAATTTACTAAACCTTCAGTATCTCCAGTTTGCAAATTAAAACGATATGCATCTTTTTTATCTACTACAATTATACCAATACCTATATCCTCTCTAATAATCATATTACGATACAAAGCATTGCCTAGAAACCGCAATTTTTCCTCTCTGCCATTTTGATTTAATTGCTCCTGAACATAAATAATATCTAAGCCACAGTCCAATAAATGTGCCGTAATCAACAACGCATTTTTATTGGTAGCCCCATTTGAAAAACTCCCGGTATCCGTAAGTATGCCGGTGTAAATACATTCCGCTACCTCTTTTGTAGGAATATAGTTGTTGTTTAATAATAAAAATAGTTGATAAATTAACTCACAAGTAGAACATGCTTTAGTATTGTGCAACACCCATTCTGCATTTATTTTAGGGTGTAAATGATGGTCAATTAAGGCTAGTTTTGTAGAGTTATTTTTTAAAATATATTCATTTAATGGTTCAATTCTATTTAGATCATTAAAATCTAAACAGAAAATTAGTTCTGCCGCTTCGATAGCTATTTGGCTCAAACTCGGATTTTCCAAATAATTATATACATCTTCATAGTTTGGCAGATAACTAAAATATGTTGGAAATTCAGTAGGAGAGATAACCCGCACATTATGCCCAAGCGGTTGTAAAAAATTATACAATGCCAGCGAAGAACCCATTGCATCGCCATCGGGTTTTTGATGCGTTGTGATAACAATATTTCGAGGAGTTTGTAAAAAATTAATTAAAGAGGTGCTATTTTCCATTATTCAAAGATACAAAATATGAATGCGAAAGTATAAGGTAATATAGGTTACATTAATTTACAGTAAAACTTTAAACTAATAACCAATAAGTTATAAGTAATAATTAATTTTGCAAAAAAAATAACATGGCAACAAACAGAACTTTTACAATGATAAAACCTGATGCAGTTGAAGCAAACAATATCGGTTCTATCTTAGCAATGATTACAGAAGCAGGTTTTAAAATAGTAGCAATGAAATACACTAAATTATCTGAAGCACAAGCAGGTAAATTTTATGAAGTACACAATGAACGTCCATTTTACGGGGAGTTAGTAGAGTTTATGAGCAGAGGGCCAATTGTTGCTGCTATTTTAGAAAAAGAAAATGCAGTAGAAACATTTCGTAAATTAATTGGAGCTACCAATCCGGCACAAGCTGAAGACGGAACTATCCGTAAACGTTTTGCAAAATCTATCGGAGAAAATGCAGTACATGGCTCAGATTCTGATGAGAATGCGGCTATTGAAGGAGATTTCTTCTTCTCTCAATTAGAAAGATTTTAATTTAAAGAAATCACCATTATATAAAAAAGCTCTCTTCGGAGAGTTTTTTTTATTTACTGTAAATTAATGTTGAAGTATGTATAAAAGAGTGTATCTTTGCAGCCACATCGCGGGATGGAGCAGTTGGTAGCTCGTCGGGCTCATAACCCGAAGGTCATAGGTTCGAGTCCTGTTCCCGCTACTAGTAGAGAGATATCGAAAGGTATCTCTTTTTTTATGTATAAAAAATGCGTTGGACGTACACCCTTCTACTATGCTTTGTAAAAAAAATGGATACGTGTGATTAAGAAAACGACTATGGAAAAATTACTTTTTTTTGCAGAAAATATATGAATTGGATAAAATAAATAATATTCGTCACGTTTATACCTAAATGATTTATACCGATATCAGCAATAATCATTTTTTTTAATCCATTTGAATTACTAGAATTCAGGTTTTTATTAATAAACTTGAATCAGAATTATTAGCTAAAAAGGTAAACTTATTTTAGGTTGATTATAGGGTTGTGCCAATTCTCGCCTGACAGAAATAGTATAAAAAAGGCTTCTGATTTCAGAAGCCTTTTTTATGAATTGTAGTAATTAAAACTTAAATGCCAAACCAATTTTGGCGTAAGAGCCTTCGCAGTATCCTGCTTCTAAGTTTGCGCCAATATGCTCTACAAAATAATACGTCATCCCAATACCGGAACCAACTATTGCGCCACCCTTTACTTTCTGATATTCCGGTAATGTATTTTGTTTGCTCTTTAATCGAAAACCGCCACCTATAGCTAATGGAATATAAACATCGAATTTATTTGCATCTAATTTTGCATTTCCTTTTTCTGAAATTAATTGATATAAATGAAAAACACCTCGAACACCAATACCAAAACTTCTATATTTTAAATTAAATAATAAACTACTGCTGTCCTTAGTATATGCTCTTCCCGAAAATGTAAACCATCCTCCAATACTGAAATAGGGACTAGCGGCATAGTCCATATTTAAGGTAACTCCTGGAATAAATCCGAATTTCTCAAATTTACCCTTGGTAGGGTTATATGCCTTTAAATCATATGTAGGAATAAAACTGTGGTGACCTAAATTAGTGGTTAATGTAGCATGGAAATCTCCTTTTTCCACAGCTTTTGCATTTAAAAAAAATACAAAGCAAAATACGGCTAATGATAATCTCAATAAAAAGTTCATTTTTTAAAATTTACGCTGTAAAGGTATTAAATATTTCCCTTGTATTTGCGTATAAACCATTCTGAAATTAATAATAAAAGAATGATAAAGAACAACCATTTTTTATCTATTAAAGGTTGTGTGCTAAAGGTTTGATAAAGAATAGTTTTTATAGAATTATTTTTCTCTATATCATCAGTAAGCTGTTGCATGTTTTGTGGGTAATATAATTTTCCGCCACTTTGATTGGATAATTGTTGCAATAAATGATGATTGGCTTGTAGTTGCAGCGTTTCCAGCATTACCTGCCGAACCGTAAAATTGCTCACTGCCGTATTTGTTTTTCCTTTATACTCTGCTTTAGCATAAATGGTGTAATTGCCTACCGGTAAAATTCCGGCATTTAAGGTGTAAGCATTGGTTGTTTTGTCAAAAGTATATTTATATTCTTTTCCAGTTTCATCTTTTAGAATACAATTTGCATCTACCTCATTCACCAATTCATAGCTTTCATTATACAATTCTGCATTTATTTGAATCGGTTCATTTGCATTAAAAATAGTTTTTGGCGTATGCACTCTAAATCGGCGTTTATCGCCCTTCACCGTTAAATATTGTATGCTTTTATTGATAAGCTCATCGGTGGCTTCTGTTTTTTTAGTTTGTGCAAATTCATTCATTCGCCAGCGCCAAATTCCTTCGCCGCATATAATTCCTATTTTTTTGCCATTAACTTCATTAAATAAAATTAGAGGATTATCAGTTGGTATATTTCCTATTTGTTGTTTAAATAAAATATCACTAGTTGCAGCAGTTTGGTATTTTCCAAATGGAGATAAAAGTGGAGGTAAGCTCGGTATTGTTTTTAGTGCATTTTCTGATAAAGTGAATTTTGAAAATGAAGAAGTATAAATTGGTGTGACTTCGTTTCCATTTGTAGAAGTAGTTTGGAATTGAATGATCTTTTGTAGTGAATTTAATTGTGCAATATTTACATTTGCTGAAACAATAAATAATAGGGGTGTTGTAGCGTTTATGATTTCTTGCAACAGACTTGTTTTTGCGGCTGCACCATTGGAAGGCAATCCGTCTAAAATAATTAAATCAGCGTCTTTATAATTTACATTACTATTCTTGATATCTACTACTTCAATTTGATAATTTTTATTTTGCTCAATGGCATTTTTCAATGCTTTTATATCGGGATGTGGTGCATCATAAAGCAATGTGATTTTTTGCCGCCCGTCCAATACTTCAACGTATGCTATATCATAATTGTTTGCTGTTATCGTTTCTCCGTTTACTGCTTTTAACCGAATATGGAATGGCAGCACACCCGATTTATTGGCATCTCCAATTACTTCAGTTTGTAAATTAAAATGGTCATCGTTGATAGTAATTACTTTATGTAGTAATATTTTACCGTCTGAGGCTGTTACTTCCAGTGTTGTATTTTGTCCTTTCAAATGATTAGCCTCAATTTGTATGTTTATAGTGAATTGATCACCGAGATACACGATATCAGGATATCGGACACTTTTTATAAAAGCATCTTTCTTTATGGTTGTATCGCCTAAGGCAATAGTATAAATTGGAGCAGCCAAAATATTCTTATTATATAATGGCGAATTACCCTTGTTGTAAATACCATCAGAAGCTAGGATTATTGCACCAATATTACGTGAGCCATTCCGCATATATAACTCATCAATAGCTGAAGAAAGATCTGTTTCTTGCTCTGTATAATTTGGATTTTGGAACGGTTTTATTTGTGCTCCAAAATTATACGCAATTACTTCGTATTTGTCTTTTAGTTTAGTTTGTAATACATCAACCTCTTTTGCATATTGTGCTTTGGATAGATCTCCAAAAGAGGAGTTTAATGATGCCGTATTATCTTGCAAAAATAAAATTACAGGTTTTTCTTCTTCGGTATGTTTTGTTTTAATTAATAAAGATAAAAGTAAAAATGCAATCAATGAAGTTGATAGAAATCGCAATGCTGCTAAGCCATATTTCCAGCCTTTATGCTCCTCTTCTGTAAAAATAAATTTCTTTTTGCCATAGAGTAAATAGGAAAATAGTGCGCCTACTGCGAGACAAAAAAGCAGAAACCACCAAGGATATGTAAAGATGAATGTTGTATTCATTGTAGCTACTTCCGTAGGTATAAGATAATGCCACAAAATACTGTAAAGAAATGTGGCATACAAATAAATAAATTAAAAAAGCAGTTTGAATAGTCAAACTGCTTTTAAATTTTTAATACTATGATTTATTTAGAAAGTACTTCGGCTACGGTTTTTCCAATAAATGCGGGAGAGTCCACAACGTGAATACCGCATTCGCCCATGATTTTCATTTTAGCTGCTGCGGTGTCGTTTGCTCCGCCCACAATGGCTCCGGCATGCCCCATACGTCTGCCTTTAGGCGCAGTTTGTCCGGCGATAAAACCTACAACTGGTTTTTTTAAATTATCTTTTATCCAAAGTGCTGCATCTACTTCCATCGTTCCTCCAATTTCGCCAATCATTACAATAGCATCTGTGTCGGGGTCGTTCATAAATAACTCTACGGCTTCTTTGGTAGATGTTCCGATAATTGGGTCGCCGCCGATGCCGATAGCTGTAGAAACGCCATAGCCGGCTTTCACCACTTGGTCAGCCGCCTCATACGTTAGCGTTCCCGATTTGGACACGATGCCGACTTTTCCTTTTTTGAAAACAAAACCTGGCATAATTCCAATTTTAGCTTCATCGGCAGTGATGATACCCGGACAATTTGGGCCTATCATGCGTACTCCTTTTGAGGTGACATATTTTTTTGCTTTTATCATGTCTTGCACTGGAATACCTTCAGTAATAGTTACAATAAGTTTGATACCAGCATCTGCGGCTTCCATAATTGCATCTGCGGCAAAAGCCGGTGGAACAAAGATGATTGAGACATTGGCACCGGTTGTATTTACTGCATTTTCAACGGTATTAAATACAGGTTTGTCTAAATGGGTAGTGCCTTCTTTTCCAGGCGTAACTCCTCCTACTACGTTGGTGCCGTATTCTATCATTTGAGAAGCATGGAATGTACCTTCTTTTCCGGTAAATCCTTGTACAATTACTTTTGAGTGTTTATTTACAAGTATGCTCATGTTACTTACTTAATTTGTTCAATAATTTATTATGACGCGCATCGCGTGCTTCTTTTAAGAATTCGGATGCAAATATAAAATCTATTAGTTCTTTGTTGTCTGAATCAAATAAAGATATTTTATCTCCTTCCCAGTGTTTTTTCCCTTCGTGTAAAAATAAAATCTTATCACCATTGGTAATAACACTATTCATGTCGTGTGTGTTTGTTATAGTGGTAATTTTATATTCCTCTGTTATTTCCATAATAAGCTCATCAATAACTATCGAGGTTTGTGGATCAAGACCGGAATTGGGTTCATCACAAAATAAATATTTAGGATTCATTACTATGGCACGCGCAATTCCGGTACGTTTTTGCATGCCACCCGAGAGTTGAGATGGATATTTGGAATTGGTATTAGGTAAGTTTACACGTTTGAGTACTTCATTCACTCTATCCTTTTTTTCAGACATAGTCATGTTGGTAAACATATCCAATGGGAAACGAACATTTTCTTCAACCGTTAAAGAATCGAATAATGCACCACCTTGGAATAACATACCTAACTCACGTCGGATTTTATTTTTCTCTTCAATATTCATTGCAACATAGTTTCTGTTGTCAAACAGTACTTGTCCTTCAGTGGGAGTTAACAATCCTACTATGCATTTTAGTAAAACCGTTTTTCCAGAGCCACTTTTTCCGATGATAAGGTTATTTTTTCCGGCTTCAAAGACGGTAGAGATGCCTTTTAACACATCTTGTGTTCCAAATGATTTATTTACATCCCTAACTTCTATCATTTATTCTTTGGTTTAATTTAATAATAACCATGCTAATACAAAATCTGCAATTAATACCATAACGCTACTTAATACTACAGCTCTAGTACTTGCCTTTCCTATTTCTATAGAACTGCCAAATGCATAAAAACCTTGGTAACAAGATATAGATGTAAGTAAAAAGCCAAAGACGGCTGCTTTGGTAAGCATGATAAAGATATTTTTGGCTACAAAGTTCATTAATATTCCTTGTGTAAAATCATCAGCAGAAACGTACCCGGTTAGGTCTCCTGCTATCATCCCGCCACCAATTCCGGTAATTGCAGAAATTACTACTAATATTGGTACCATGGTAATTGCAGCAGCTAATTTAGGGCCGATAAGGTAAGAAATTGTATTTACACCCATGATTTCTAAAGCATCGATTTGTTCTGTGAGGCGCATAGTTCCTAATTCTGAAGAGAGGTTGGAGCCTACTTTTCCTGCAAGGATTAAACAAGAGATGGTAGGGGCTAACTCTAGTATCATTGACTCTTTTACTACATATCCCACATAATACATAGGTACTAAGGAATTGGATAAGTTATAAGCAAATTGCACAGTTGATACTGCACCGATAAAGAAAGAAATAAGAATGATAATCATTACGGAGCCCACACCAATATTAGACATTTGTCGAAGTGTTTCTTTCCAATACATGGCTGCACGCTCCGGTTTACTGAAGCTGTTTTTTACCATTATCACGTATCTTCCAATATGAAATAAAGGTCCTCCTGTTGCGTGTACGTATTCTGCCATTTAATTATATCCTCTTAAAAAGATGTAAAAATAGGCTATTTTTAGTATAACAAAAAGTAAAAAATTAAAACCCAAAAGAATTTATACTTTTACGGTATAAATAAACCTTATTATTTTGTTTTTAAAAGGATATAGTATGAATATTGTAATTACAGGTGCTAGCAGAGGAATTGGAAAGGCCGTTGCTGTACGTTTTGCTATGGAAGGACATTCGGTAATTGTATGTTCGAGAGAGGAGCATAAATTAAATGAATTGCAAGCACAATTTCCGTCCGTTATTACTTTCGTATGTGATATGTCGAAAAAGGAGGAGGTGCTCAGGTTTGGAGATTTTGTACTCCAAACTTTTGATAAAATAGATGTTCTTGTAAATAATGCAGGGGTTTTTTTACCCGGAAAGATTATTGAAGAAGATGATAACATCTTGGAACAAACACTAAAAACCAACTTATTTAGCGCCTATTATTTGACCAAAAAATTAATCCCAAAATTTATTGCCCAAAGAAATGGATATATAATAAATATGTGTTCTGTTGCAAGTATTATGGCGTATGGAAATGGAGGAAGTTATTCCATATCTAAATTTGCTTTATTGGGATTTTCTAAATCACTGCGCGAGGAGTTAAAGCTGCATAATATTAAAGTAACTGCGGTGCTGCCCGGTGCTACCTTGACTGATTCTTGGGGAGGTGTTGATTTGCCAGAAAGCCGTTTTAGTAAGCCAGAGGATATTGCAGATTTAATTTATTCGATTACTCAAATAAGTAAAAATTCTGTGGTGGAGGAATTGATTATCAGACCGCAATTAGGTGATATTTAATCTGTATATTTGATAAAATTATGTAATGGACTTAATTGAAAATATTTTTAAAAATAACGAACAATGGGTAGCAGATAAACTATTGTTAGATGCAGATTATTTTAAAAAATTAGCACAAGGTCAATCTCCTGAAATTCTGTATATCGGTTGCTCAGATAGTAGAGTAGCTGCCGAAGAATTGATGGGAGTTGGACCTGGAGAAATTTTCGTGCATCGCAACATTGCCAATATGGTTATTTCCATCGATTTAAACGCTATGTCGGTGATAAATTTCTCCGTTCAGCAGCTTAAAGTACAACATGTAATTGTTTGCGGACATTATGGGTGTGGTGGTGTAAAAGCTGCCATGCAACCCGTAGATTTAGGTATTTTAAACCCTTGGCTTCGTAATATCCGAGATGTGTACCGCATGCACCGTGATGAACTAGATGCATTTACAGATGAAGAACAGCGCTACAAGAGGTTAGTAGAGTTAAATGTATTGGAACAATGCACTAATCTTATTAAAACGGCTGCAATTCAAAAAGCGTATAAAGAAAGAAACCTTAAAGTACACGGTTGGATATTTGATGTACAAACCGGAAAAATTATAGATTTAAAAATAGACTTTGTGGCTATTTTGAATAATATCATGGAAATCTATAAGATAATCTGATTGTAAGTTCTCTTTAGCTCAAAATATCGATGGCTGCAGCATAATTGGGCTCTTGTCCAATTTCGCTTACTTGCTCTGTATGTATTATTTTACCATGCTCATCTATTACTATAATACATCTGCTGAATAAGCCTTTTAAAGGACCATCATTTATTTTTAAGGTGTCAAAATCTGCACTCCTAAATGCGGATAGTGTTTCTACATTTGTAATTCCCTCTGCGCCACAAAAACGACTTGCCGCAAATGGTAAATCTTTAGAAATGCAAAGCACAACTGTATTTTTTAAATTAGATGCCGCTTCATTAAAATGGCGTACTGAGGCTGCACATACGCTGGTGTCTATGCTTGGAAAAATATTTAAAACCAATCGCTTTCCTTGATAGTCGGCTAGGTTTTTTTCGGATAAATTTGAGGCTACCAACGTAAAATTATTTAAGGTAGTACCTTTGAGAGGTAAATCGCCGTTGGTGTGGATAGGATTGCCTTTGAATGTTATTGTTGCCATAATTTGGATATTTTTAGGATAGTTGAAAATGTTTATTCATCTATAAACATAAAAAATAATTTTTTGTTGACGAATAACAAAGGTTAAGACAATTTATTAATCTAGCTTAATGAAAAATAACATAGAACATTAGTATTTTTACTAACTAAACTCGTTGTACGGTTTAAATATTTTAAAAATAAAAAAAAATGACAAAAGATTGATTTTAATAATCAATAGAATAAAAAAAACAAACAAAAATTAAATCGCATAACGCATTAACTAAATAAATACCTATTTTGACATGAAAATATTGGCATTTGGAACAAGTAATTACAAAAATTCTATTAATCAACAATTGGCATTGTATGCTGCGTCTTTGTTTAAAGAGGCATCTGTAGATACATTGGATTTGAATGATGTTGAAATGCCAATTTTCAGTTTGGAACGAGAAGAAAAAAGTGGCATACCTATTCATGCACATCAATTTTTACATAAAATAGCCAATGCAGATGTATTAGTGATTTCTCTTTCTGAGCACAATGGTACTTACTCAGCGGCATTTAAAAATATTTTTGATTGGGCATCGCGCATTACAGGAAAAGTATTCCAAGAAAAACCCTTGTTGCTCTTAGCCACTTCGAATGGTGCTCGTGGAGGTATTGCAGTATTAAATTCTGCTATGGACAGATGGAAATATATGGGAGGAAATATAAAAGCAAGTTTTAGCCTTCCTGAATTTGATAAAAATTTTGATACAAAATCAGGTATCACCCAAAAAGAATTTAAAGATAAATTGTTGCGTGCAGTAGAAAAAACGCAACAAGAAACAGTACTAAGCTAATTGATTGTAATAATTTATACTATCAATAATTTCTGCTTTGTTTAATGGAATATCATATTCCGAATTTCCAATATTACTTAATAGCGCAGCCATAATTGTTGCGCCTTCATTTTTCTTATCCATGCTCATTGAAATCAATATTTTTTCCATGTCAAAAGAGGTTATGTCGTGTTTTGGAAAATGCCGCAATAATACATTTTGTATGTCCTGTAATTCAGCATCCGTTAGTCCGCATTTTTTTGTGGACAAGTAAGCCTCACAAATCATTCCGATAGCAATCGCTTCTCCATGTAGTAATGAATTTTCCTCATGTTCTAGTGAATACGCTTCGATGGCATGCCCGATGGTATGGCCGAAATTTAAAATTTTGCGTAATCCTTTTTCATAAGGATCTGTTTTTACTACTGCCTTTTTTATCAATAAAGATGGATAAACTATAGCATTCATATCGGTATTTAAAATATCCAAATTGCGGTACAAATCCCATTGCGCTTTATTTTGGATAAGTGCATGCTTAAATATTTCAGCCCAACCGTTTATAAATTGCCGCTGAGGGAGCGATTTGAAAAACAGAGAAGAAATAAACACACACTTTGGGTTTTTGAATAATCCAATTAAATTTTTCCCATACTTAAAATCGATACCCAATTTTCCGCCGATGGATGAATCTACTTGCGAGAGTAGGGTAGTGGGAATATTTATAAAGTCGATACCCCTTTTGTAGCAGCTTGCTGCAAAGCCGCCCATGTCGCCGATTACGCCGCCACCTAAGTTGATGATTAACGCCTTTCTGTCGAAGTTATTTTGGATAAGTTGCTGCCAAATATTTTCACAAGTCGTCAAGTTTTTATTTTCCTCTCCACTTTGTGTTTGAATGATAATAAAATTGGAAATACAGTCTTGCAATACGGGCAAACAATGTTGTTGTGTGTTTTCATCCACAATAATGCCAACGGCAGAATAAGAGTTAGAATTTAAAAAATGACTTACCGCCTGTAAGGAGTCGTCAAAAATTATTTCATAATCTGAAAGCTCTATCGTTTCCATTCTTTAGTTTTAATTTTGCATGTAAAATGATGATATAAAGTTTAAATATTCTGAATACTATCACTCACATATCATATTTCATATCTCATATATCACCTCTCATATCTCATATCTCTATCAAGGTAAATCTACTATTTTATCAAAGCTCCATACTTCTGCTTTTGCGCCGAACCATTGTTTTACGGTTTTCCAAAATTGTAAGAAAAATGCGGAGTCTCTATATTTATCTAGATATGTTTCATCGTCCCATAGGCTGTAGGTAAAAAAAATACTTGATTGATGTATATCATGCCAAGCCTGTAATAAATGGCAGCCTTCTTGTGCTCGAATGGTATCGCATACGGTATTGAAATAAGTTTTAAACGTTTCTACTTCTTCTTCACGTATCGTTAATTTTACTATTCTAACTATCATTTTTTTTTATTTAAACAGAGAATTATTTATTCAAAAACAACTTGTATGTTATCGCCTATAGAAAGCCCTAATAAATTGGATGCGCTGTCGCCGTGTACGCATAGCTCTAAATAACCGAGTGAATTAAATCGGGCTAAACTATACGTACGAGGTACATCCATGTAGTTTTCTACAATTCGGTCGATGGAGTCACCTCTGCGATAAAAAACTTGTAATTGGTTGTATTTTGAGAAACGTTGGATTTCTATTTTTTTTATGTTGGATATTGCATTTCCAAAATTATCAATATACATGATATTTCCAACTATACTGTTTTCTTGAATAATCGGTAGCAATGCATGTTTTTGCACATAATTTGATGTTGCAATTCCTATTGATCCAATATTGTGATTGAAACTGATTTCTTTTACCACCCGACAATAATACTCTTCCAATGTTTGTAGTTTTGCCTGTTTCATGTCCACCTCAATAATCAAATCTGGTTTTTCCTCAAATACCATGGATAGTAAACCGTTATCCGGTGCTATAAAAAAATAATTCCGATATTTTGCTGCTAATAATTTTTGTTTATTTATTCCTTGTTCGTACACCCGAGCAATGTGAATTGTGCCTTTTGGAAAATGCTCGAATATGTTTTTTAGGAAAAATGCAGCTGTCACAATATCATACGGAGGAATGGAATGTGAGATATCCACAATTTTTGAAGATGGGTTAGCAGTATATAAATCGCCTTTAAATAAACCCACATAATAGTCCTTTTCTCCAAAGTCTGTTAATAACGTTATTACCGCCATTTAATTTTTTATGTTATTTTCAAATTGATAATCGATTGCAGGTTGAGTTGTAATTGAAAAACTTAACCGTTAACAAAAATAGTAAAATAATTGAGCGAACTAACAATTAAATTAGAAACTGTTGACCCCGTTGAATTTTTCGGGTTCAATAATAACAAGCTAAAAATCCTAAAGAAGGAGTTTAATCGCTTAAATATCAGTGCAAGAGGCAATAAAATTATTGTTGCCGGCTCTCAAGAGGATTTAGAAATTTTTAGTAATAAAGTGCACCAATTGGTAGAATACTTAGAACGATATGGAAAAATTTCCGATAAACATTTAGAAGAAATTCTGCATGGGAGAAATCCGTATGAAACAGACTTTCCGCAGTTTCAGGATAATGTATTGGTGTATGGCAATAATGGCACATTAGTTCGTGCCCGTACCGCCAACCAACAAAAATTAGTAGAAGCATCCGAAGATAATGATATTCTATTTGCCATCGGCCCGGCAGGTACGGGAAAAACTTACACTGCTGTAGCGCTGGCAGTACGAGCATTGAAAAATAAATCGGTCAAAAAAATAATTTTAACCCGCCCGGCGGTAGAGGCTGGAGAGAGCCTCGGTTTTTTACCTGGCGATTTGAAAGAAAAAATTGACCCGTATTTACGTCCTTTATATGATGCTTTAGACGACATGATTCCGCCTGATAAATTAGCATATTATATGCAAAACAGAATAATAGAAGTAGCACCATTAGCCTACATGCGTGGGCGAACTTTAGATAACGCATTTATGATTTTAGACGAAGCACAAAATGCAACTACCTTACAACTTAAAATGTTTCTAACGCGCATCGGTCCATCAGCACAATGTATTATCACTGGCGATATGACACAAATTGATTTACCTAAAAATCAACAATCAGGATTAAAAAGAACCATGCAAATATTGGAAGGAGTAAGAGGAATTGGTATGGTGCATTTATCTGGCGAAGATGTGGTGCGACACAGATTGGTAAAAGATATAATAAAAGCATTTGATAAAGAATCTGAAAAAGAACAACAGTTTAAGAGTAACAACTAATTTCACATCAAAAATAACTTAAAATCGATTTTTTAAAATAAAATCGGATTTTTTTATGGAAAATGCCCTGTTTTTGGCTCTCAATATAATAGAGAACAATATGGCGGCAAATATAACATTTGAAACTGCAACCCATTTAGGCAAAGCGGTGATATTTATACGGTTCCCTTACGATAAAGAAACCATCCAAAGAGTACGAAAGTTGGAAGGGGTAAAATGGAGCCAAACGGAGAAAGCATGGTATGTATTAGATACGGAACATTACCGTACACTATTTCGATTGCCCCAGAAGATAATTATAGGTAAATTAGTATTATCCCAAATTCATGAAGTAAATCTACCTCCTTTTAAAAGATATATTGAAACATTAGAATTAAAAGGATACAGTAAAAATACAATCAAAACATATGGAGTAGAATTTGCCCAATTGTTGTATTTATTAAAAAACCATAGAGTAGATGAACTAACAGCCGAAAAAATAAGAAGCTATTTTTTATATTGTATAAATGTACTTCACTTATCGGAAAATACTATGCATAGTAGAGTGAATGCTATTAAATTTTATTTTGAGAAAGTACTGAAAAATGATAAAATTTTTTTTGAAATACCACGACCGAAAAAACCATCGATATTACCCAAAGTAATAAATACAAATGATATAAAATTGCTATTACAAGAAACTGTAAACTTAAAACATAATACCATGCTGAAGTTGTGCTACGGCATGGGATTGCGTGTTTCAGAAATCGTAAACTTAAAAATATGCAACATAGATAGTAAAAATATGCAAGTGCTGATTGAGCGAGCGAAAGGAAAGAAAGATAGGTATGTAAATTTACCACAGAGTATTTTAGAACAATTGCGTTTATATTTTAAAACTTATCGACCCAAGAGATATTTATTTGAAGGTCAATATGGTGGTGCTTATTCAGTACGCTCCGTACAGTCAATTTTTAAAAAAGCTTTGAAGAATGCGAAGATAAACAAGCCTATAGGCATACATAGTTTGCGTCATAGCTTTGCGACACACTTATTGGAGCAAGGGACAGATATTCGTTATATCCAGGAATTGTTGGGTCATAATAATATAAAAACGACGCTAATTTATACACAAGTAAGCAGCAAGTGTATTCAGAAAATCATCAGTCCATTAGATCATTTATGATTCTAAAAAACAGAAATCGCAAGCAAAAGAAGATATCCAAAATACGAAGTATGCGTATTTTGGATATCTTATGCTATAAATGATTAAAGTATAATGTAGTATGTTGATAAATAAATGTAACACATAAGATACAAAAAGTAATATTGCTTGCGTATATTTGAGAGTTAGCGGTCATTGTAACGACCGTGCTAAAATGAACGAACAGAAAAAAAATTAACAGATGAAAGAACAAAAGTATTTACCACCGACTTATTACGAGAACTTCGTAACTTATGATAACGAAAATTATTTTAAAGATTTAATTGATATTGAATGGAGAGGACAGATTAAATCTTCAACCAACAACAAAAAGTTCAGAATAAAATACTACGGAGAAATTTTTGAGCAATACAACT
>CAZXRF010000021.1:0-52055 GCA_964642875.1 uncultured Chitinophagales bacterium
TGAGCCGTTGGTTTAGAACACTCCCGAATTATTACTTTCTCACATTTATAGATTTCTATTTAGAAGTACTGGGAAAACGTCATTTTTTTATTCGAATCTACAACCTTACGTTTACACAAAATCTGTCGCCTAAAATTTATAATTTTTATGCCGAAACTTGGAGCTTATGTATAGAGGAATGGTATTATGTAATAGTGCCACTTTTTATTTTTCTGATTACATTAGGCAATAAAAAAAGATTAGATAAAAATATGTTTTTAGGTATAATTTTGCTGCTAATTATCTCATCACCAATTATCCGTTTTTTTTACGCAAAAGATTTTGTATTTGTAAATGCAAAAAGCTTTTTTGATTATAGAATGATTACTTTCATTCGCTTAGATTCTATTGCTTATGGCACACTAGCGGCATATTTTTCCATTGAATATAAATCGATATGGAAGAAATACTGCGTTCCATTCTTTTGGCTAGGTTTGCTACTGTTATCTGCAAATACAATTTATCAGTTTTGTATTTTAAACCAATTTTTACCGGTGCACCATATTTATATCACCAACTTAAATTTTATATTTAATGGGATAGGAGTATTGCTGATGCTGCCAAAGGTAGAATCGATACAACTTAAAAATGAAAAGCTGCGCAAGTTTTTTGTACATACCAGTATCATATCCTATTCTATGTATTTATTGCAAATGACGATTATCTTAAATATTGCAATTTTAATTTTTATGGCAGTGGCAAGTGTTAATCCTTTTTCTGTTGCCGTATTTCTTGTGCTGTATGTACTTGCCGTATATTATATCTCTCACTTAAATTATAAACACATAGAATTGCCGTTTTTAAAATTAAGGGATAAAATTCTTGATAAATATTTCAGTAAAAAAGTGGGATAAACTTAACCCGTAAATAACTATTTTTTTGCTAATAAATGAAAGCTCTAAAATTTATATTCAAATGCAATTATTCTTTTGTGCAATAAAAACTTTCGATTTTATATATTTTGGCACTTCTTCATTTTCATACAAGAAAAAATGTCCGCCTTCAAAAGAACTGATTTCAATAGCACTAGTAAAAAACTTTCGCCAGCCTTGCATTTTAGCTTCATCTACATTGCGTATATCTTTATTGCCAAATAAAATAGATGCGGAAACATCAATGGTTTCTATCTGTTCAAATGTTTGATTAAAATGTTGCAACAATTCAAAATCGCTTCGCAAAATGGGTTCATAAAATTCTTTCAATTCTTTATGTCCCAATAAATCTTTGGGTACGCCATCATACTGCTGCACTACTTTCCAAAAATCATCAGAAGTGATGCCTATAATGTTCGGTTCGTTTTTGTAGGCATCCGGACTTAATCGCGAAGCCAAAAATAGATGCTTCGGCAGCGGTTTATTTTCTTGTTTTAGTTTATGCGCTAACAAAAATGCAAGGAGGGCACCCATGCTATTTCCTACTACAAAAAAATCCTGTATTTGCTCTTTTATCAGATGGCTGTAAATATCGTTTACAGCATCTTCTAAATTTGCTACAAAACGCTCAGAAAAGCGATCGCTCCTTCCTGGCAGTTCATACGCTATGCTTTCAATTTCGGGTAAAAGTGCTTGCTGTAAATTCCTGAAAACATATTTATCGCCGCCGGCATGATGTAGTAAAATAGCTTTCATTATTTTGCCGCGGGTAATTTTTTATCTAATTTTTTAAACCAACGCAGCAACATGCTGTCTTCGGGTTGTATCTCATGCCAATCGCCATGGTGTGTGAGTTCCATTTCTTGTTGGAACATAATATCTGCCATCGTAACGGCTTGTGTGGTATCCACTTCGCCACCACCAAAATAAGTGTCTATCAAATATTGATGCAAAATTGTAGGCGTATTGTATAAATGGATAATTTCCATTTTCAACTCACTGCCGATGTGCTTTTCCATTAGCGCTAAAAACTCACCACTCATCATGCTGTCGAACCCTTGCTCACGATACGTTTTATTGATGTCCACTTTTTGTCCAGCTTCTAAACCCAATACTTTTGCCGCTTCAATTTGCATGTATGCCAAAAGTGTTTCGCGAGTAGCTTTCGGAAGTTGCTTACTAGGTTTTGACTCATTAATTTTGCTGCTTTGATTTTGTGTGTCATTATCTATCGTCTGCGGACTGTGGACGGATGGCTGCCTTACCGGATTTTCCCAATATACTTTCCAATTCCAGCCATACGTAGGCAATGCCACACGGTTTATTTTTTTATCGATATAAAATGTACTCCAATTTATGTCAGTACCGGCGCAATATAAGCGACTTAATGTTTTATGAAAATTCAGCACGTTATCTTCCTCTCTTTTTGCAGAAAACAACCAAGTGGCGTTAGTATTGAGGTTGGTTTGTTTTGCCAAATTAATCAACACGGGTGTTGGGCCAACTTCTAAGTAATTGTCAATGTTTAATTCCTTTTGTAAATATTCTATTCCTTTAGAAAATTGTACCGCATTCCGAATGTGATCGGCAAAATATTGCGCACCCAAATCTTCTTTTGTAATTTCTTTTCCGGTGAGATTAGAGATAACGGGAATTATTGGTTTGTGAAAAGAAAATTGTTGTGTAAAAGAAATAAATTTATCCAAAATCGGCTCCATTAATCGGGAGTGAAAGGCATGAGAAACATTTAACGTAACAGCTTTTATTTGATGTTCTTTTAATTGCTCTACAAAACTTTCTACGTCTTCCTTTTTTCCCGAGATGGTACAGTTTCTATTTGAATTTATCGCAGCTAAATCAATAGTTGAATTTTCTAAAAATGGCTTTAAGGTTTCTTCATTACAGAAAACAGAAGCCATGCTTCCTACCTGCAATGGTAAAACATTCATTAACGAAGCACGCGCAATTACCAACTTTAAAGCATCTTGTAATGCAATTGCTTCAGCAATAGTTAAGGCAGTAATTTCGCCAATGCTATGCCCGATTAAAGCAGCAGGCTGAACACCTACACTTTGCCATAGTTTTGCCATAGCATATTCTACTACAAACAATGCAGGTTGTGTGTATTTGGTTTGGTGAATAAGGTTTTTGTCGATAGTATTATTCCATAAAATTTCTTTAATGGAATATTGCGCCTGTTGTTGGATAACGATTTCACATTCGTCAACTGCATTTTTAAACACTTCAAAATTCTCGTACATAGATTGGCACATCCCGTAGTATTGTGCGCCTTGTCCGGTAAATAAAAATGCCGTTTCAGCACCACTTTCAGGATTGGAAATGGCATACTTTTCAGATGGAATATCTTGGATAAAATCGTTCAATCCGTCAATGATATCTTGAGGAGAATTAACTACAATCGCTAATCGATGCTCCCATTTATTTCTTGCTGTTTGCAAAGTATAGCAAATTTCTGATAAGCTGTTTTGCTGCCAGTCTGTTTCTGATAAATATTTTTGTGCCGTATTTTTTAATGCCGTTACATCCTTAGCACTTAGCACAAAATGATAAGGAGCAGCTATTTTATCACTTTGTTTTTTAGAAGGAGCTTCTTCAAAAATCATGTGTACATTGGTGCCGCTATATCCCGAAAGATTGATGGCTGCACGCAAAGGTTTTTCATTTTCATTTTTCCAATTTATTTCTTCTGTGCTTACTTTTGTATTTACTTTATCCCAATTTACATCTTCATTTAGCGATGAAATATTTATTTGAGCCGGAATTTTTTTGTGTTTTAAAATTTCAATGACTTTAAATAACATCGGCATTCCTGTTCCAGCTTCCAAATGTCCGATATTCGCTTTTACTGAGCCTACATAAATCGGGGTTGTTCGCCCATTATATCCCTCGTGAATTGCCTGTATTTCCAAGGCATCTGTAAATCGGTTGCCTATACCATGCGCTTCTACATAGTCAATGTCATGCACAGATAAATCTGCATTTTTCAGTGCTTCTTTTATCGTTTCAATTTGTATTTCGGGGTTGGGAGCGGTAAATCCATTACTTCTTCCGTTGTGTTTCACCGCAGAACCTTTTATGATTGCTTCAATATTGTCGTTTGCTTTTTCCGCATCTGACAAGCGTTTTAAAATTACTACGCCACAGCCTTCGCCACGCACATAGCCTTCTGCATCGTTAGCAAAGGCATTGCAGGTTTCGTTGGGCGATAGCGAGCCTAATTTTGATAATCCTACATACGGTTCTGGCGTTAATAATAAATTCGCAGAGGCAACAATGGCGGTGTTTATTACTTTTTTATTTAATTCTTCGTTGGCTAAATGTACTGCCAATAAAGATGAAGCACAAGCAGCATCTAAGGCAAAGCTGGTTCCTTTCAAATCATATAGATAAGAAACACGCCCACAAGCTGTACCAAATGGAATACCCGTAGTGTCATATATATCTACGGTTTCGAGGTTGCCACTGCGAAATCGAGCTTGGATGTAATCAGAATTTCCTAAAGCAATAAAAACGCCGGTATTACTGCCTTTTAAAGTATTTGAAGGTATGCCTGCATTTTCTAATGCTTCATAAATTACCTCTAAAATCATGCGTTGCAATGGGTCAACAGATTTTGCTTCACGTGGTGGAATACCAAAAAAATCGGCATCGAATGCGCGAACATCATTATTTAAAAATGCGCCATAACGAGAAACTGTTTTTCCAGGAATTGAAGTATCCGAACTATAGATTTCATCGACCTCAAATCGTTCTTTTGGTATTTTTGTGATGACAGATTTCTGAGCTTGTAAAAGTTGCCATAATTTTTTAGTAGATGTAATTCCGCCAGCTAAACGAACGCCCGTTCCTACAATGGCAATAGCTTCTTTAGGCGCAGTTGTATTTTCTTTAGCTTGTGCTAATTCTACTTCTAATTTTTTTATTTTGATAAGAGACTTTTGAAGTATCTCTTGCATTTGTTGTATTTGCTCGCTCATTTTTTTCTTTATTAATTCACGCAAAGGCGCAAAGTTTGTTAGGGTTTAATCTACTTTGCTACTCAATTCTTTCATTAATTCTTCTAAAGATAGATTTTTTACTTCAGTTTCAATATCTTTAGTAGCTTCTTTCGAAGGTGCACTAGAAACAACAGTTTCTTCATTTTGATTGCTACTAAATAGCACTTCTATTTTTAATTCTAAAGCTATAAAATCTGTTAATTTTTGTACCGTTGGATATTGCCAAACCACAGCTACATTTAATGATAAATCAAAATCATCTTGCAATTTATTTTTTAGTTGCAGTGCATGTAAAGAATCTAATCCCAAGCTCTTGAATGTTTCTTCTTCTTTTATTTTCGATAGGTTTAATTTTGTAGCAGCGGAAATATGTTGTTTAATTCTGTTTTTGATATGTTTTCTATATTCTTCTGCCGATGTAAAACGCTGTTCTTCTTTTGTAGTACTATTCGTTGTTGTTTGCTGTGCGATTACTTTGCTATAAAAATGGTTTTTTAAAACAGCAGAATTGAATTGCGCCCATTTTGAAAAATTGATTTGCATAGCCATAATTTGTGTTTCCTGACTGAAGAAAAGGGCATCGAAATAGGCAGCCAAATTTTGAGAAAGAATTGCGGTGACTCCTTGTTCTGCCAGCCTATCCGCACGGTTTTCTTGCCGAGCGGCTAAGCCTATATCGGAGATAGTTCCGAAATCAACCGATAAGGCTGCTAGGTTATTTGCTTTTCTGAAATATGCTAATGCATCCATAAAAGTATTGGCAGCATTGTAATTCGATTGTCCTGCAGAGCCAACAATTCCTGCTGCAGAAGAGTATAACACAAAGAAATCAAGTGCTACATGTTGTGTTAATTCATGCATATACCAAGCGCCAACGCCTTTTATATATAGCATTTTGTTAAATTGCTGCGTAGTTAAATTTTCAAAAGTACCATCGTCTAAAATTCCGGCAGCATAGAAAACTCCACCCAAGTTTTTTATTTCGGAAAGTGCATTTTGCAAAGATGATTTATCACTTACATCTGCTCGTATATCTTGTATTTGTATTCCTGAAGATTTGTAGCTTTCAAATAATTGCAGTGCTTCTTCCTTTGCACCACTTCTGCTAATAACTGCGATGTTTTTTGCATGATGTTCTGCCAACCACTTAACAGTAGTTAATCCTAATCCACTTGTACCACCGATGACCAAATATGTTTTATCGGAATTTATACGTTTTGTTGTCTCTGGCAGCGATTTTATTTTCTCTATAACATTTGTAAAAATGGAGTTGTTTCTTATTGCTATTTCTTTAAAATTATTTTCTGCAAAAACTAACTCGGCAACTTTTGTAATGTCCTTGGGAGTATATTCTTTTGTAATATCAATTTGCAAAAAGTTTATTTCTTCATGTTCATTTTCTAAAGTGCGCAAGACTCCTATTAAAGTAGCAGCATTGAGGTTTACAGAAGTATTTTGCTGTAAGATAAAAGCACCGTTAGTAACTACACAAATTTTTGGATGTTGATTTGTTTCGTTTAAATATCGGATGATTTTTTGCAAAGGCAAAACCCCTTGTTCTAAATTTATTTCAAAAGAAACCTCGTTTGTTAATGCCGTATGAAGAATAATTAAATCAGCATTTATCCCAACTAAAGAGGCATTGGAACTAAGTATTGTAACGTGACAGCCTTTCTCTTTTAAAATATTTTCTAGGATATTGTTGTTGGTTTCATTGTCGCCAATAATTACAATATTTTTTGCTGGAGCAGTAGTATTTACTATGGTTTCTTGCCAATTAAATTGATATAGATTTGGAGTAACATCTATTTTGCTTTCATGGTTTAATACATTAATTTCTGGCTTTTGGTCGAACCAATAACGTTCTTTTTGCCAAGCATAATTAGGCAATTGCACGAATGTGGCTATATTTGGATATACATTTTTCCAATCTATCGGATAGCCGCTTGCATATAATTCTGAGAGATTAGTATAAAATTCTATTGCTTCGTTTTTATCACGCGCAAAGGATGGAATTGCTACTGCTTTTGCATCTTGAATGTTTTCTTTAATAGCATGAATCAATGTGGGATGCGGACTCATTTCTATAAAAGCCACTTGCGAATCTTGTAAAGCGTGCTGAACGGCATTGCTAAATTGTACCGTATTTCTTAGATTTTTAGTCCAATATATTGCATTTAAATTTTCGCCTGAAACTATTTCATTTAAAGCACTAGAATAAAACTCGATGTTTGAATTTTGCGGTTGAATAGATTGTAATACATCTGCTAAATCTTGCATAATGCTATCCATTTGTGGAGAATGCGAAGCCACATCTACTTTTATTTTTCTATTGAAACGTCCTTGAGTTTCTAGTTTTGCAAATACATCGTTTAATGCATCTGGCTCGCCGGAAATCACTAATGAGTTTTTGCTGTTTATCACTGCAATTGATAACTTATTTTCAAATCCTTTAATCAGTTCATTCGCTTCCTCAACCGATAAATCGGTTGAACCCATTTCTCCTTTGCCGCTTAATTGTTTCATCAATTTGCTGCGCGTAATTATAATTTTTGCTGCATCTTTTAATGAAATATTTCCTGCGACATAAGCTGCGGCTACCTCTCCCATACTGTGCCCAATTACGGCATCCGGAAAGATTCCTTTACTCATCCATAAATTTGCTAACGCAATTTCAACTGCCACTAATACAGGCTGAATGATATCAATTTCGTTTAGCCTACTTTCCGTTTCATGCTTATTTATTTCCTCTACTACATCCCAATCTACATAATTAGAATAAACGGTAGCACATTCTTCCAACGCACTCTTAAAAACGGGCTCTGTAGCCAATAAAGCCTTGCCCATACTTATCCATTGTGCACCCTGCCCAGGGAAGATAAATATTGTTTTTATTTTTTCTTTTGCTTCAAACTTTTTTTTGTTTTCATAAAAATTATCGGCAGCAAAGTCTTTCAGTTTTTCTATTAATTCATTTTTAGAAGAAGCAATGAAAGTTTCCCTTATCTCAAAATGTGCACGACGCAATGCTGCCATGGCACAAATGTCTTCTAAAGGATACTCGCTTTGCAGAATGAAATCAGCATAAATTTTTGTTAGGTCAATAAGAGCTTGTTCATTTTTTGCAGAAATAGGTAATATGAAAATATCATTGCGTAAAGGTTGTTTGTTGATGGTATTACTATTTTTAGGTGCATCACCAATGATGATATGTGCATTAGAGCCAGTAGCCCCAAAACCGCTGACGCCAGCATATCGGGTTTTTTCCTTTTCTTTTTGCCATTCTATATTTTCTTTTGCCACTTTAATCGGAATATTTTCCCAATCAATCAATGTATTTGGCGTATGAAAATGAATAGATTTCGGAATAATATTGTGTTGTAATCCTACTATTACTTTAAACATACTAGCCATACCTGCATTGCACTCCATGTGTCCAATATTTGACTTTATTGAGCCAATATATAATGGTTTTTCTTTTGTTTTGAAATTTTTATAGGCTAATAAAATGCCATTTACTTCTACGGGGTCGCCAACTTTTGTGCCGGTTCCGTGTGCTTCGATATAGTCTATATCTGTAGGTTGGAGTTGTGCATTTTTTAATGCGGCATTGTGCATCAAGCCTTGTGCGGCGGTGCTTGGAGCTGTTAAGCGTTTGCTTTTTCCATCTTGATTAACGGCAGAGCCTTTTATGATAGCTAAGATGTTATCACCATCTTTTTGTGCATCTGCTAGTTTTTTTATAATCATGACGCATACACCTTCGGAGCGGATATATCCGTTGGCGGCATCATCGAATGATTTGCATCGAGCTTCAGGCGATAGCGCGCCTAAGCGACAGAAATTGAGAGATTGTGCAGGTTCTGAAATAATACTAGCTGCACCGACAACGGCTATTTTGCAATCGTTATTGCGTAATGCCTGAATGGCAACATGTGTACAAGTAAGTGCTGATGAGCAAGCAGTGTCTATTGTCATACAAGGGCCACGTAAGCCCATGGTATAGGAAATTCTGCCTGAGGCTCCGGTAGGCCCGGTTCCTGTATAGCAATATCCTGAAATTAATTTCAAGTCTGATGAGTGAACTTGTTTTATTTGGTAATCAACATTGTCGATACCAATAAATACACCGGTATCCGAACCAATAAGTGTATTTACGTCTATTCCTGCATTCTCAAAAGCCTCGTGTGTAATTTCTAATAAAATACGTTGCTGCGGGTCGGTACTTTCTAATTCTATGGGTGAAATATTGAAGAATTGCCCATCGAGATATTCAATATCTTCGATGAAACCACCCTCTTTAACATATAGCTTTCCGGGTGTAGTAGGGTCAGGGCTATATAGAGCATTTTTATCCCATCGATTAGCAGGGATTTCTTCAATACAATCTATGCCATTTACCAGTACATTCCATAGGTCGGCAGCATTTTTTATTTTGCCTGGCAGGCGCATTGCCATTCCAATAATTGCAATAGGTTCATGTTGCAATTTTTGCAGTTCTTCAATATTTTTTTTGAGTTCGGCAATTTGTTGCTGGGCATCTGCTAAATGTAACTTATAGGACTCTGTCTCTTGCATCACTGAAATATTTATTTATACCATTAATGTATGGTAAAGATAAACAAACTTAAAGTAAAAGTACAGCGATTAAGGAGCTTCTACAGTAGATGCTTCTTGAGCTTTCAACGCTTTGATACGATCTTCTTCACGTCCGTCGATGATTGCTTTTTGCATCAATAGCGGAATAATTATCAATACAATGCTAGCTGCAAACCCGATGGCTGCAAATAACCATTTGCTTCTATGTTTTGGTGAAGTAGAGAACATCGGGTCATCGATAATACGAACGATATTGTTTTGTGGAGTTAAACCTGCTTTTGCATTTTCTTTGGTAGTAGAGGCATCGTTGTACATTGCCGATAAAACACCAATTTCCTGCATTATTTTTTGTTGCTCTACTACTTCTATCCTTTTTTTATTAAAGATATTTTGATCTTGAGATTCTGCGATAAGTCTTTGTCTAGAAATTATTTCGTTATTAATAGAGTCTAAACGTTTAGAGGCACTATTTAAGGATGTTTTAGCATTGTCCAATTGTTTATTTTGGAAGAATTTAATGGTATTTGCTAGCACCGTAGCACCTGTAACCCTAGATACATCATAATCGGGAGTTTCTAATTCTGCACGTATTAATCCAGAGGGAATATCGTATTCAGCAGTTAAAAGTCCATCATTGTAATCTCCGTACATTATTCCGAAGAACTCCATTTCTTGTTTGTTGATTTGGCTGATATTATCTGCTCGGAATTTGAAATTTTTTAAAGCAGGATCTTTCTCAAACCCGTCATCGTATTTTAAGGCATGGAAATAGAAATTGGCAAGTTTGTCTTTTTTTCCATTTATTTCTACCTCTGTCAACATAGAATTAAGGAATACATTGCGTGAGGTAAAAATACCGGTTAGTACGTCGTTGGTAGAGCCCCCAGCAAAAGAGAGACCCATCATGGACATCATACCCCCCATGGCACTCATTCTGGAGTCGGGTGCATTGAATGAAATATTTGCTATATATGTTGGAGCAGAGAGTTTAGCAAAGAAGAATCCTCCAAGCGTAAATGCGGCTACTCCGACTATTGATATGTACCATTTTTTAACAAGAAATAATAAATAGCTTTTAATGGATACTAAGACGTCCACTAATCGTATATCTTCTTCTGCGAACTGTTGTTGTTGCATATAGGTTACTTTTTCAGTAGAAAGATTAAGGTTATGGTTGATGCCACCGAAGTAAGAGCAGCAATTACGCTTGGTAGTATAATGTTCCAGTTAAGAGCAGATTCCGGTCCCTTCGGTGGTTTAGGTGCTTTTTGTTTCATCTCTACGGTGATAACTGCGCCTTCATTATCTACTATCGGATATCGTTTTATACCTATGAAAGAGTGTGTGTATTCTACTTTTCTATTAGGATAAATGACCATAGTTGATTTTTTATAAGCTCCTTTTTTAAAACCTCCGGCATAATGTTTTATATACCATCGGGCACTTTTTCCGGGAACAAATTTTCCGTTTATAGTCTGGTTGCTATCTAAGTTGGGGTATCGTATAGCACCTTTTATGCTTATCAATTGGTTTACCGTTGGAATTTCGATGGTGTCTCCAGGTTTTAGGATTAAGTTTGCTCTGGAGGCTGCATCTGCAAATGCATCTTTCAATTGGAAGATGGTTTTGTTTAAATTGCGGTCTGGTCTGGTAAGGCGTGCATTTCTTACAAATGCATACGGGGTAAGTCCACCAGCTCTTTCGATGAGGTCTAAAACTTTTTCATCTTTTTTAAGAATAGGATATGTGCCTGGGTATTTTACTTCACCTTTAATTACAACTACAGATTGGTCTTCAAAGCCATATTCTTTTCTTACAAAAATCCTATCCATAGGTGCTAGTGCAAATGCTTTAGAGGCATCGTCGATTTCTAAATTTGCCCCTATATTTACAGTTTGTACTACTACGCGTTGTGGAGTGTATTTTTTTTCTGCTTCAGCAGAGGTATCTACATCCATTACTCTAGATATTTCTATTTTGGAATTGGCGGCTTCTTTTTTTAAACCGCCTGCATAGAATAATAAATCATTCAAGGTAAGCCCTTCGCTATATTCCATACTAGTTGGTCTTAGTACGGAACCATCTATACTTACTGCAAATTTTTCAATAAAATCATCTTTAGAGAAAAGTTGTATTTCATCGGAGCGTTTTAGCAATAAATTATCAGCGGAGTTTTCATCTAATAAGATATTTTTTAAAGAAAATTTTTGAATTACATGTGTATTGTCATCCAATTTTCTTCGGATATATGCTCTATCTAAGTAAGCATCTAATTTTATGCCGCCAGCAATTTTTATTAAATCAGAAATTCTATATCCGTTTTTCAATTCATATTTTCCAGAATATCGAATAGGACCACTGATAGATACAGCATTTTCGATGCCTCCAGGAATAGTAGAAACATTTATGGCATCACCATCTTTTAATTCAAAATTGGAATTGGAATTTACGAGTTGTTCGTAATCAACATCTATAATTTCTGCTTTATCTTTATTTGTTCTGGTAACTTGTATAGATTTTGAATAAGCATCTGGTGCTAAGCCACCGGCGAATTTGATTACTTCTTTAAGGTTTTCACCTTTTAGCAATTCATATTTTGCCGGGCGACGTACTGCGCCTGATACTTTTATTAATCTTTGTTGTGTAGATACATAAATGAAATCTCCTTTTTGCAAGAAAAAATCTTCTTGTAGAAGTGGATTGAATAAGAATTCATATACATCAAAACGTTTGATCGTTTTTCCGTTTCTGCGAACTTGAATATCACGCACACTACCAATATCGGTGATACCGTTTGCAGCATTAATAGCATTATATACAGAGTTGATAGCTGGGATTTGGTAGGTACCTGGAGCATTTACCTCACCTACGATATTGATATCAATGGTTCTGGAGTAGTTTAAGGTAATCTCATATTTTGTATTTGATGGATTAATGAAAGTCGCTAAGCGTTTGCCAATTTGTGCTTTTACCGCGCCAAAGGTTAATCCATTTACATAAATTCTTCCAAACTCAGGAATTTGGATATATCCATCATCGTTAACTTTAAATTTGTTGTTGTAATCCGAATACCCCCAAACGGCAATGCTGATTTCGTCACCAACGCCTAACACATAAGAATCTGGAGCTTTAGAATCTGAAGATTTAGAGAATAAGGCTAATCTTCCTGTTCCGAAAAAATCATGCCCGAAGATTTCGCTGGGCTTTACTTGATTATTGGGTTGGTTGTATCTATATAAGCTATCTACTTTTGTTTGTATTGAATCTTGTTGTGCTTTTATGTTAAAGATTGTTTGTAGAATGTCTTGTAATGGATTAGCTTGGTCTTGTTGCGCAACAGAGGCATCTGCTTTTGATTTTAGGTACTTTTGTATTGTAGTAGGGTCTAAGCCTAATAATTGGAGTTGTGACATACTATTTCCGGCTGCTGAGCCAGCACCTGGCATGGTAGCCATGCTTTGGAGTTGTCTCACTGCATTAGCGGCGGCTGTTGTAACAGATGAACCGGTAAGCGAACCTGAGATATTTCCTAATCCTTGTGGATAAACAAACAAGACTGAGCATATAAAAAGGCACAGTGTAGCAATTTTTTTCATTATAATGGGTTGTTGAACGGACAAAGGTAATAAACTAACTTCTAATTATATACAGAAATCTCTGTTAATGATTTTTGACATTTTCTTAAATAGTGTTATGGTTTTTTATAAATTGATCTTTCAGCGATATACGTGTTTGTCAAAAAATGTCCTGCTGATTATGTAGTTTTGTGATTTTATTAATTGAATTACATGTTACCCACCGACTTTTCAGATACTATTGTTGCACTATCTACTCCATCAGGATTGGGAGCGATAGGTGTGATTCGCCTTTCTGGCGTGCAATCTGTTGCAATCGTAAATTCTATATTTAAAGGGAAAAATTTGTTGCAACAAGCCTCACATACACTGCATTTTGGAAAAATATTAGTGGGCGGGCAGGTGTTAGATGAAGTGGTAGTAAGTTTGTTTCTAGCGCCACATTCTTATACTAAAGAGAATGTAGTAGAAATATCTTGCCATGGATCCCCATATATTTTACAAAAAGTAATAGAAGTATTGCTGAAAAATGGTGCACGAACTGCTAAGCCAGGTGAATTTACATTGAGAGCATTTATTAACGGAAGATTTGACTTATCGCAAGCAGAAGCAGTGGCTGATTTGATTGCATCCGACAGTGAATCCTCTCATCGAAGTGCGATAACACAAATGAAAGGAGGCTTTTCGGACGAGATAAAGAAACTCCGCGAAAGGCTGATACATTTTGCGTCATTAATAGAGTTAGAATTAGATTTCGGGGAAGAAGATGTGACATTTGCAGATAGAGAGGACCTGCAAGTTATTATAAATGAATTAAACACCACTATCCGCCTCATGACTGAATCTTTTAGGGTAGGGAATGTGATAAAAAATGGCGTACCGGTTGTGCTAGCCGGCCGCCCCAATGCTGGAAAATCTACTTTACTAAATGCGCTTGTAAATGAGGAAAGGGCAATAGTAAGTAATATAGCCGGTACCACACGCGATACCATTGAAGTGCCTATAAATATATCGGGAACTACTTTCCGGCTTATTGACACTGCTGGAATTAGAGAAGCTTCAGACACGATAGAAGCAATTGGCGTAAAAAAAACATACGAACAAATAAAAAATGCAGCAATACTCTTGTATATTTTTGATGCAAATGATTTGTCGGAGTTACAAGTTTTAGAAGATATATATAAACTTAATAATAATAACCTAAATATTATATTAGTTGCCAATAAGTGTGATCTTTGTAAAGAAGACGCTTTGGGAAAGTTGGAGTTTTCAATAAATGAATTAACACAAAATATTTACCCAATATTTGAAATAAGTGCAGAAAAAAAACAAAATATAGATGAACTAAAAGAATATTTGGTAGAAGCAATTGGGATTAATCCCTATTTAAAAGACGATACATTAGTGACGAATATCAGGCACTTCGAGGCTTTGACGAATTGTAACCATGCCTTAGATAAAGTGAGCGCAGCACTTCACAGTAGAGTTACCGGCGATTTTTTAGCGCAAGATATCAGATACGCCCTTCATGCTTTATCAGAAATAACAGGCGATATTACCACAGATGATTTGTTAGATAACATATTCAGTAAGTTTTGTATCGGAAAGTAGTTATCCTTCTCTTATTTGCTAACTACTTGTTTTTATTGTGTTTAAAAACTAACATTCTTCTCATTTTTGTTGCCCAATTGCACTTTATTGCTTATTTTTGTTGCCCAGTTGTTGTTCAAACAACAAATTTGTTGCCCAAAGGCACAAATTAGTATGTAGTGGAGAAATGATGCACCAATCAGCACCACACAGCAACAACAGGCACTAATAAGCAACATATGAGTAGTACAATTAAAATTCCGAAATTCTGCCAACATTGTGGTCAGGCATTTGTTGCCCAAACCACTACAACTCGTTTTTGTGGTCATAAATGTGCCAGTAGAGCATACAAACAAAGAAAGCGAGAAGAGAAGGTTCAAACTACTCTATCCGACCAAATCAAATCCGTTACTTCTGCAAATTCTGAAAACCTGCAAAGTCTGCAAAGCCTGCCAATTAAAACAGGCAATTTTATCAACCTTAGAGATAAGGAGTTTTTAAGCGTTCAAGAAACTGCCATTTTATTAGGTGCAAGCAGATGGACGATTCAACGAATGATTCAAAGAGAAGAATTAAAAGCAGGCAAGCTGGGTAGACGAACCATTATACCACGTTCCGAAATTGATAATCTTTTTAACTGATGAATAATGAAAATAGCATTAAGACAACGCAAAAAGGGTAACAAGATTACCCTCTACCTTGACTATTACGACCAAGGTAAGCGAGAGTATGAGCATTTAGGTTTATACCTCACACCAGAACCCGACAAAGGAAGTTTGACCAAAGCCCAAAAAGACGAGAATAAAAAAATCCTTGAATTGGCTGAGAGCATCCGAAGTAAAAGACATTTAGAAGTTCAAAACAGTATTTACGGTTTCCGAGATAAAGAGAAATTGAAAGGCAGTTTCTTTGAGTTTTTTGATGCACTTACAGAAAAGAAAAAAGCCAGTTTGGGTAATTATGGCAATTGGAATGCAGTCCGTATTTTAGTGAAAGAATACAATCCTAAAGATGTAACCTTTGAGAGATTAGATAAAGAATGGGTTGAAGGCTTTAAAGATTACCTGGACTATGAAGCTAAAACCAAAACTGGTGACGGTATTTCACTCAATACAAAATACAGCTATTTCAACAAATTGAGAGCTGCACTCAAACAAGCATTAAAAGAGGGATTAATCAAATTCAATCCAGCGGAGCAAGTAGAACCATTTCCACAGGATGATGTAGAACGTGAATTTTTAACCCTTGAAGAATTACAAAAGTTAGCCAACACCCATTGCCGAAATGAAACGCTAAAGCGTATGTTCATTTTTTCTTGTTTAACAGGACTAAGATGGTCAGATATTGAGAAACTAAAATGGTCAGAAATTCAACATTCAGAAAACTTAGGCTACTTTATCCGTTTTCGTCAGCAAAAAACCAACGGAGCTGAAACCTTACCAATTGCCGAAGAAGCAAGGGAATTATTGGGAGAACAAAAAGAACCAAAAGAAAAGGTTTTTACAGGGCTTAAATATGGCAACTGGAATAAAACCTACTTAAAAGATTGGTTAATTGATGCAGGCATCAATAAGCACATCACTTTCCACTGTGCTCGTCATACTTACGCTACGCTTCAGTTGACTTTAGGCACAGACATTTACACCGTTTCAAAACTATTAGGGCATAAAAACCTATCTACTACCGAGATATACGCAAAGGTTATCAACGAGAAAAAGGTAGAAGCAGCCACCAAAATCAAAATCAAATTATAAATATGGAAGCACCGCAAATATTTTTAGTAGAAGAACTTGAATTGAGAATATCAATTGAAGCAGTTGAGTACAAACACAAGTTTGACAACCTTTGGGAGCAATACAAATTCGACCCTGATTATTTCAACCGATTTATGGAAGGACCATTATTGAGTGAATTTGTTCAAACCATTTATAAAAGAACCCAACACCTCAACAATAATGAAATCAATAAATACCTAACGGTATCATTGAGCCAGTTTAAAACCCATAGTCCAAAACTTCGCTTTGAAACTATGAAAGAGCAGTATTATAGAGATTATTGGTTTCCTAATACTGAACCAGATCATTATTCTAAAATGTCAGAGTATGAAAGTAAGTATTTCGGTCACGTTTTCAAATGGTATGAGAAACACTTCCACCTATTCCAAGAAGCCACAGAACAGGCATTACAAGACTTTAAAAAAGGCTATTTAGGTTCTTTTGCTGACTTCTCTATTCAAGCCCAGCAAGAGCCTAAAAACAAGCTAAAAACCAATCTAACAGTCAAAGAAATAGCCTATTTATTCAAAGCATTATTTGATGAAGGTATTATTGAATCCAAACACAAAACCGATATTTTCAATTTCATTGCTGAGAGCTTTTCATCCAAGCAAAAAGAAGATGTTAGTGTAAATTCAATTAAGAACGCTTTTGATGTTCCAGACTTCAATGCAATAGACTTTTGGCAAGAAAAATTCTATCACTTAGGGCATAGAGCAAAAAAAGATAAAGAAAAATAATCAACCTAACTATTTGATAATAAAAGATATAACACAGGGTTGCACAACCCTATGCAACTACCCCAGCACTCATTTTGTGCCTTGTTTTGCTTCCATAATCATAAAAATATTAAATGATGGAAGTAAGTCAAATTCTCGAAAAGCTAAGTCAATTAGAACAAAAAATTGACGAGCAAAACCTTCTTCAAAAAGAAGTGCTCACATTCAATGATGCTTGTAAATATCTTGACATCAGTGCATCACATTTGTACAAACTAACTTCTCAAAAGCAAATACCTCATTTTTGCCCACAGGGTAAGAAACTCTATTTCAACCGACAGGAGATAGATGAATGGTTAATGCGTAACAAGCAGGAAACTTCGGAGGACATCGAAACGGCAGCAGCTAATTATTTAATCAGAAACAAACGTAAATAATTATGGGCTTTTATAGATTTTCCGAAGAAGATGTTCAAGACATCCTAAAACGCTTAGATGATATTTCTTTGACTTTAAAACAAAAGCAAAGAAACGAACCCGACCAAGTTTGGTATGATAATCAGGAGTTCCTCCAGATTATGAATATAAGCAAGCGTACCGCAGCTTATTGGCGTACAGAAAATGTAATTGCTTATTGTCAAGTGGGTAATAAAATTTACTACCGCCTTTCTGATATTATAGCACTTCTTGACAGAAGCACCATTCCTGCAAATCATTTAGCTAACCTTAAATTTTCTACTGATGGAAAGAGTAACGATATTTAAAAACTTCAATATTCCTGTTGAGGACGTTACACTTTCCTCAATCATTTCAAAAATTAAAACTGGCACTTATCAAGATAGCATAAATGCTATTCGTATGGCCAAAGGTATGGGCAAACCCGAAAGAGCCGACCACTTAAAAAAAGAGCTTTTGGCGTTCACGCCTTCAGCTACTTTTAAAGACGGCAGAAAAAAAGATTTACTCACGGCTTACAGCGGTTTCGTTCATCTCGATTTCGATAAACTCACAACCGAAGAATTGCAACAGGCTTTTGACCTTGCGGTCAAAATTCCTTTCACTTATGCTTGTTTCACAAGCCCAAGTGGTGATGGCTTAAAAGTATTCATCAAAATAAATACTTTAGAAAACCTACACGAGCCGGCATATAAACAAGTACAAGCCTATTATGAAAAGGAAATAAATATTGAAGCTGACCCCAAATGCAAAGACATTACAAGGCTATGTTTTGTGTCTGACGACCCAAACGCCTTTTTAAATGAAAGTGCAAGCACTTTTGAAATTGATTTGCAGGAGCAAGCTCAAAATTCAGTTAATACTATTTTTGACGAATGTGTTAATTTCACTAACAACATTCTGACATACAATAATGGCAACCGTAACAACTACATTTATCAGTTAGCTTGTAATTGCAATCGCAGAGGTATTCCACACCAAGAGGCAGAAAATTTGATTACATCAAATTTCCACCACGAAAACCAAACCGAAATACGCAAGTCAATTGAAAGTGCCTTTCAAAATAATGCCGCAGAGTTTGGCAAGTTTGCAAACCTTGCAGGTTCGCAAAAGAAAGAAATTGCAAGCGATACTACCGAAGATTATTTAAAAACAACGCCAACCATTCCAATAGAAGCAATTAATTTAATGCCTGATTTGTTCCGAGAAGGTGCAAGAGCTTTTGACAACGACCCACGAAAAAGAGATGTTTTTTTAACCAGTGCCTTGTGTATTATTAGTGGTTGCCTGCCTGATGTTCAAGGCGTATATCATCAAGAAAGAGTTTATCCGCATTTATTTTCTTTTGTAATTGCCCCAGCTGCAAGTGGCAAAGGGGTTTTAAAAAATGCCAAAAGATTAGGCGATAAAATCCACGAAAGAATGGTTGACAGCAGTAAGCAAGCCAAAGACCAACACGAAAATGAAATGATAGAATACAAAGCCCAATTGAGCAAAAGGAAAAAAGACGACCCAATTCCAGAAAAACCAAAAGAGCCTGTATTCAAATTATTATTCATTCCTGCCGATTGTAGCCAAGCAATGATGATGCAAATTCTTCAGGACAATGACGGCAGAGGTATTATTTGCGAAACAGAAGCAGATGCAATGAGTGGAGCAAACAAGCAAGATTGGGGCAATTATTCACACATTATGAGAGCAGCTTTTCATCACGAAAAAATATCAGCAGCAAGAAAAACCAACCGTGAACTTTTAGAAATAAAACACCCACAATTGGCGGTGGCCTTGTCAGGCACACCTGCCCAAGTGCCAAAGCTAATCGCTTCGGCAGAAGATGGTTTATTTAGTCGGTTTATTTTCTATGCTTTCAAAAACGAAATAGTATGGCAAGACCCATCACCAAGACCAGGCGGTATTGTTTACAACGACCATTTTGAAGCATTATCAAAACAAGTTTTGATAATTGTTGATTTCTTAAACCAATATCCAACAGAAGTATTTTTAACACAAGGGCAATGGAACAAACTCAATCAAGTTTTTTTCGACAAGCTTAAAAATGTAGTGATTTTCACAGGCGAAGATGCAGCAAGTGTTGTTTTTCGTTTGGGTTTAATTCTGTACCGGTTTTGTATGATTTTCACTTCCTTACGGAAGTTTGAAAATGGCGATTGCTCAAAAGATGTAACCTGCACAGATGCTGACTTTCAAGCATCTTTGATGCTTTCAGATGTGTATTTACAACACAGTCTTTTAATGTTCAACAATCTGGAACAACAAAAAGAGCCAACCATTTATAAAATGCCAAACAACAAAAAACAATTACTGGACCAGCTACCGCAAGAGTTCCAACGCAAAGAAGCAGTTGCCATTGGTGTAAAATTAGGCTTATCCGAAAGGTCAGTTGATGATTTTCTAAACAACTCAGTACCAATGCTTTTAGAAAAGCCAAAAACAGGATTTTATCGAAAAGTGAATTAATGTTGAAAAGTCATCCAAAGTTTTAGTATGTTTTTCTTTTGTTTGTTGTACATTTGTCAATAATCAACAAATTGATTTCAAACAAACGAAGTAATGAACAAGTTCGGAGATTTAATCAGAAATACTAGGGAGGAAAAAGAAATGCTTCTTCGGCACATTGCAGCTGAATTAGATGTTGATACCGCCCTTGTAAGTAAAATTGAAAGAGGAGAAAAGACCGCAAAACGTGAACACGTTTTGGCACTTGCTCAATTATTCAACATCAATTCAGATGAACTAATTGCACTATGGTTAGCAGACCAAGTTGCTCATTTGGTAGATAGTGAACCACAAGCAGAACAAGCAATAAGAATAGCATTAAACAACATTATAGGTGAATAGTCTTACTCCATACCACGCTAAATATTTTGCCTATGATTTAACAAGGCAGTTACCTGCCAATGATATTGGCAAACTTACTGCATCATTACAAGATGCACAGGTTGATTTAAATCCACATCAAGTTGAAGCAGCCCTTTTTGCTTTTAAATCACCATTATCTAAGGGAGCTGTTTTGGCTGATGAAGTAGGTTTGGGTAAAACCATAGAGGCAGGTATTATTTTGTCCCAACAATGGGCTGAAAGAAAAAGAAAATTATTAATCATTGCTCCCTCTAACTTGCGAAAGCAATGGAACAGGGAGTTAGCAGATAAATTTTATTTGCCTTCTGTTATCCTTGAAGCAAAATCCTTCAATAACCAGATTAAAGATGGAAACCTAAATCCATTCAATCAAGAGGATAACATAATTATTTGTTCGTACCATTTTGCTAAAAGTAAAGCCCCATACCTTAAAAACATCAATTGGGATTTAGTTATTATTGACGAAGCACATCGCTTACGCAATGTTTACAAGCCCTCAAATAAAATAGGAAACGGCATAAAAGATGCCTTAGACCATTGCAAAAAAGTGTTGCTTACCGCAACGCCTTTGCAAAACTCTATTTTAGAATTATACGGTTTAGTAAGTCTAATTGACCCTTACATTTTTGGCGACTTAAAAAGTTTCAAAAGTCAGTTTAGCAGAAATATAGATGAAGAAAACTATACTGATTTAAGAAACCGTTTACAACCCATTTGCAAGCGTACTTTAAGACGACAAGTTTTAGAATACATCAAATACACCGAGCGTAAACCTCTAGTGCAGGAATACTTTCCTGATGATGATGAAACAACCCTATACAATTGGGTTACTGACTATCTACAAAGACCAAAATTATATGCTTTGCCTTTTAGTCAAAGGCAATTAATGACCTTAATACTTCGTAAACTTTTAGCATCTTCTACTTATGCTATATATGGCACTTTAGATGCCTTAGTAAAACGGTTAGAAAATATAATTACCAATCACAATGCTATTGAAGTAGAAGATGAAATTACCATTGATTTTGAAACCTATGAAGAGATTCAAGAAGAATGGGAAAGTGAAGACGAAGAAGAAAAAGAAATTGATGATAATTTTGAAGAAGTAGTTTATACGGAAGATGAAATTTTAGATATTAAAAAAGAATTAGCAGATTTAGAAAAGTTTAGAGCTTTAGCACAGAGGATTAGAAAAAACTCAAAAGCTGAACAACTTTTTACAGCCTTAGAAAGAGGTTTTAAAGCGTTGGAATCTTTAGGTGCTAATCAAAAAGCCCTAATTTTTACTGAATCCAGAAGAACACAGGATTTTATTTGTAACCTACTCGAAGCTAGAGGTTATACGGACAAGGTGGTAAAATTCAATGGAAGCAATACAGATGCAAAATCTAAAGAGATTTATTCAGCCTACATAAAAAAGCATCAAGGAACAGATGTTTTAACAGGATCATTAACAGCCGATAAAAGAGCAGCTATTGTTGATTATTTTAAAGACGAAGCTACTATAATGGTAGCAACAGAAGCAGCAGCAGAGGGTATCAACTTACAGTTTTGTTCTTTGGTTATCAATTTCGACCTGCCTTGGAATCCACAACGTATTGAACAGCGTATTGGTAGATGCCACCGTTACGGTCAGAAATTTGATGTTGTAGTGGTTAATTTCCTTAACAAAGCAAATGCAGCAGACCAACGTGTTTATGAATTATTAGACCAAAAATTCCGTTTGTTTGATGGTGTTTTTGGGGCTTCTGATGAAGTTTTGGGTAGTATTGGCAACGGTGTTGATTTTGAAAAAAGAATTGCATTTATTTATCAGCAATGCCGTACTACAGAAGAAATACAAACCGCTTTTGACGAGCTGCAACAAGAACTCAAACCCGATATTTCCGAAAAAGTACAAGAAACGAGAAAAGTACTTATTGAAAATTTTGACGAAGAAGTTAGAGAAAAACTAAAAAGTAATCTTTTTGAAAGTACAGAAAACCTCAATCGTTTTGAAGAACGATTATGGGATACTACAAAATTCTATCTCAATAGCTCTGCCCAATTTGATGATGAAAACTATACTTTTACCTTAAAGAAAAATCCATTTCCTAATGAATCAATTCATCAAGGTCCGTATATGATTTTGAAGCCTAAGCAAGGGCAACGTAAATCGGATATTGATGTGCCTGATGATACCAATATTTATCGTGTGGGTCATAAGTTAGCCAAAGCCATTTTGGGTGCTTGTAAAAAACTTAATACTACATCAAAGGAATTAACCTTTGATTATACCAACACCCCAACTAAAGTAACTGCACTCGAAAAATTCATAGGACAATCGGGTTGGTTACAAGTTAGTCATTTAGAAATCAATTCTTTTGAGTTTGAAGATTTTTTAATTACTGCTTGCATTACTGATAATGGAGAAACTATTGATAATGATATTGCACAGCGTTTCTTTTCTATTCAAGCTACTGAAAAGCAGACCATTTATGCACCAGATGATATAAATAAGGCTTTAGAGGAAGTTGTTTTTAGCGAAACTCAAAATGTAATTTCAGAAAATGCTAATCGCAACAAAGATTTTTTTGATACTGAAATGGATAAGCTCGACCAATGGGCAGATGATATGAAATTGAGTTTAGATAAAGAAATTAAAGACTTAGATGCAGAAATAAAACTGCGTAAATCGGAAGCTAAAAAAATGCTCAATCTCGAAGCCAAAGTAAAATCACAAAGAGCCATTAAAGATTTAGAAAAAAAACGAAGCGAAAAACGCCAACACCTTTTTGAAGCTCAAGACACCATAGACGACCGCAAGGAAAACCTATTGGACGAAATTGAAAGACGCTTAAAACAAGAAGTAAAAACTACAGAATTATTCACCATTAAATGGTCAATGATATGATAAACCATTCCTTTTTTCACAGAAGGAAATCGATTTCCCTCTGTGAGTTTATCTATTTGAATATAAACACTTTATAATAATTAAAATGGAAAAAGATACTATCATAAAATTAAACAAGCGTTTTGAGGAATATGCTTACGAACAAGACGGCATTGAGTACTGGTTAGCTCGTGAGTTGCAAGAACTTTTAGGTTATTCCGATTGGCGTAATTTTCTGAACGCTATCAATAAGGCTAAAGATAGCTGCGAAACCACAGGTGAAACCATTTCAGACCATTTCGTTGACATCACCAAAATGGTCAAAATTGGTTCAGGAGCAGAACGAAAGCAAGAGGATATTATGCTTACCCGCTATGCCTGCTACCTAATTGCTCAAAACGGAGACCCCAAAAAAGAGCAAATTGCTTTTGCACAAAGTTATTTTGCTATTCAAACCCGTAAACAGGAGCTGCTTGAAGAACGTATCCAGCTAATGGAACGCCTGCAAGCTCGTGAAAAATTAGCAGCCACCGAAACTGAACTTTCTAAAAATATCTACGAAAGAGGCGTTGACAACTCAGGATTTGCCCGAATAAGAAGCAAGGGCGACTGGGCAATGTTTGGCGGCTACAACACAAGCGATATGAAACGAAAATTGGGCATTAAAGAAAACCGCCCATTAGCCGATTTCTTACCCACCATTACCATTACAGCAAAACAATTGGCAACAGAAATTACCAATTTCAATGTAAAGAAAAACGACCTTAAAGGCGAAGGCAATATTACTCACGAACACGTTAAAAACAATAAAGACGTAAGGAGTTTATTAGGAAAAAGTGGTATAAAACCAGAAGAATTACCCATAGAAGAAGATATTAAGAAATTAGAACGTAGGGTGAAATCTTTAGACAAGGAAATAGCTAAGAAAAATCTCAAAGGCAAAAAAAATACTGACAATGAGCAATAAAAAACAACTCCAAAAACTCGAACTCACTTGGATTGGCAACTGTCTGAAACAGGATGCACAGGATTTATGGATGAACAAGATTTAATTATGGCAAAAAATAATTTACAGAAGTTAGAATTAACCTGGATTGGAAAGGGAGATGAACCAAAATTAGAGCCTCGCATCTTAATAGAAAACCCAGAGTACTCCTATTGGGAAGGCAAAGAACGTAAGCCCGCACCGTGGGATAAACCTAATTCTGCAAAATCCAAAAATTCTGAAAATCCTGATTCTGACAATGGGAATATGCTCATACACGGTGACAACCTCCTTGCCCTTAAAGCCCTCGAACAAGACTATGCTGGTAAAATAAAGTGCATTTATATAGACCCGCCCTACAATACAGGCAACGCCTTTGAGCATTATGATGATGGCGTAGAACATTCGCTTTGGTTGAGTTTGATGAAACCCCGTTTAGATATTTTGAGGAATCTTTTAAGTAATGATGGCTCTATTTGGATAAGTATTGATGATGATGAAAGCCACTACCTAAAGGTGCTTTGTGATATGGTTTTTGGAAGAAATAATTTTATCAATAATGTAATATGGGAAAAGAAATATTCACCCTCCAATGATGCAAAATGGCTTTCAGACAGCCACGACCATATTTTGGTATATGCAAAGAATAAAGAAATATGGAGACCGAATTTATTACCCCGAACGAAAGAAATGAATAGTCGTTATAAAAATCCAGATAATGACCCAAGAGGTGATTGGAAGCCAGGCGATGTTCTGGTAAAGACTTTTTCAGAATCGGGTGTATTTCCTGTGATTAATCCTAATACAAAAAAAGAATTTTGGCCACCTAAAGGAAGTTGTTATAGATTTAGTAAGGATGCTTTTGAAGAAATGATTGCTGATAATCGGATTTATTTCGGGAAGACCGGAACTACTGGACCACAAGTCAAAAGGTTTTTATCAGAAGTTAAACAAGGGATAGTTTCAAAAACACTTTGGTTTAGAATTGAAGTAGGAGACAACCAAGAAGCTAAAACAGAAGTCAAAAAATTTAACTCAAAATCAATATTTGCCACACCAAAACCCGAACGCTTACTCGAAAGAGTTTTAATGTTGGGCAGCAACGAAGGCGACCTTGTCCTCGATTCCTTTCTCGGTTCAGGAACAACCGCAGCGGTAGCCCATAAAATGGGCAGGCGTTGGATAGGTGTAGAATTGGGCGAACACGCCAAAACGCATTGTTACCCACGCTTAAAACAAGTTGTAGATGGTGAGCAAGGCGGCATCAGCAAGGCGGTCAACTGGCAAGGCGGTGGCGGTTTCAAGTTTTATACGCTTGCACCGAGTTTATTAAAGCAAGATAAGTTTGGCAATTGGGTTATAAGCCAAGAGTACAATGCTGATATGTTGGCAGCAGCTATGGCAAAGCAAGAGGGCTTTAAATACCAACCCCACGAAAGCAGCTATTGGAAACAAGGGCAAAGCAGTGAGCAAGATTTTATTTTTACCACTACGCAATTCCTTACCGTAGAAGCCTTAGACAGCATTAAAGACGAAATGCAACCGGGCGAAACCTTGTTGATTTGTTGTAAAAGCTTTCAAAAAGAATGCAAAGGCAAGTTTGGCAACATCACCATCAAAAAAATTCCTCAAATGCTTTTGGGCAGATGCGAATATGGTAAAGAAGATTATAGCTTAAACATCATCAATATGCCAACGTCTGAACAGGATTCAGAGGATTTTCAAGATGGACAAGATTTTGAAGATGTAAGTGTTCAAGAATTAGCAGATAAGAATGCAAAAGTTAAAAAAAATAATCAACAAAAATTATTTGATTAAAAATTGCACGCAAAGCTCACAAAGAAAACTTAGCGTACTTCGCACTTCTTAGCGACTTAGTGTGATAAATGAATGAAAAAATGAAAACAAAATAATAAACACGCAAAGTTCGCAGAGAACACTTAGCGTATTTCGCGATTCTTTGCATCTTAGCGTGATAAATGTAATATAAAAACTATGACAGAAAACGAAATATCATATAAGATTATAGGAGCAGCCATTGAGCTTCATAAAAATATAGGTGCAGGACTTTTAGAAAGTGCTTATGAAGCAGCTTTGGCTTATGATTTAAGAGAACTCGGATTAGACGTAAAGCAACAAGCACCTATGCCCTTTATTTACAAAGAAGTTAAACAGGATATTGGGTATCGCATTGATTTATTAGTTGAAAGCAAAGTTATAGTAGAAATAAAATCAATAGAGAATTTAGCGCCTGTTCATTTTGCCCAAACGCTCACTTATTTAAAATTATCAGGACTAAAATTAGGCTTGCTTATTAATTTCAATACCAAAACAGTAAAAGAAGGAATACATAGAATAGTCAATAATTTATAAAAACTTGGCAGTCTTTGCGATTAAACTTAGCGAACTCTGCGTGAAATAATTTATTATGAACACAACAGCTAACAACATAAAACAACGCTTATCACTTCGTGAACCGCTTCAAGATTCACTCGATATTGTAGCTCAACTTTGTCAAGCATTGGAGCTAAAAAAAGAAGTTGATTTAGCAGCAGAGTTAGAAAAAATAAAAGCTCATTTTCCAACTTGCACCGATTTTGAAAGAGACTTTGTTTCTATTGCTTTTTCAATTGCCACAGGTGTAGGTAAAACCCGATTGATGGGTGCTATTGTAGCCTATTTATACTTGCAAAAAGGCATAAAAAACTTTTTCATTTTAGCACCTAACTTAACTATTTATGATAAACTGATAGAAGATTTCGGCAATCCTGCCTATCATAAATATGTGTTTAATGGTATTTCAGAATTTGTACACAACAGACCCGTAGTAATTACAGGCGACAACTATACACAGCAAGGTGCATTGTTTTCAGATTCCGAAATTCGCATAAATATTTTCAATATTGCCAAGTTCAATTCCGACAACAGAGGCACAAAGCAAGGTGGTGTTTCTTTAGCTCCAAAAATCAAAAGACTTTCCGAGTATTTAGGGCAATCCTATTGGGAATATTTGTCAAGTTTAGAAGATTTAGTTATTCTAATGGACGAAGCACACCGCTACCACGCAGATGCTTCTAAAAATGCCATCAATGAGCTAAAGCCCATTTTAGGCATAGAAATGACAGCTACCCCATTTGATGAAAAAGGCAAACAATTCAAAAACATAGTGTTTGAATATTCCTTAGCCCAAGCCTTGTCAGATGGTAAGTATGTAAAGAACCCAGCTATTGCCACTCGAAAGAATTTCCAAAAAAGCTCTTTATCCGATAGAGAGGTAGAAATAATCAAGTTAGAAGATGCCATAAGTATACACCAAGATACAAAAAACGAATTGGAAATCTATTCCAGAAATAACGAAGTGAAATTGGTAAAACCGTTCATATTAGTAGTTTGTAAAGACATAGCCCACGCAAAAGAAATACACGAACTCATCAATACAGATGGTTTTTATGATGGCCAATATAAAGGCAAAGTGTTACAGATAGATTCATCAACTAAAAAAGAAGAGGATATTGAGCAACAGTTTATTTCTTTAGAAAATCCAGATAATGAAATTGAAATTGTTATCCACGTTAATATGCTTAAAGAGGGTTGGGATGTAACCAACCTCTATACCATTGTGCCACTTCGTGCCGCCAATGCAGGTATTTTGGTAGAACAAACCATTGGTAGAGGATTAAGATTACCTTATGAGGGCAAACGAACAGGCGTTGATAAAATTGATAAATTAACAGTAGTAGCTCACGAAAACTTTAATGCCGTAATTGAAGCAGCCCAAGACCCTAATTCGGTATTAAACAAAATGAGTTTTGTAGAAATAGCAGAAGAAGATTTATCTACCAAAACCATAGTGGTTACCTCTCAGCCCGTAATGGAGCAAACCTTTGTAAAGGAGCAGAAGAAAATCAATGTTATTGTCAATCCACAAGAAAAACAAAAGGCACAGAATAACCTTGATGCTAAAAAAGCAATTATCAACGTACTGCCCGATTTTGGAAGTTTACCCGAAGTAAGACGAGTAGAAGATTTAAGTAAAGAAGAAGTTAAGCGTAAAGTAATAAGGCAAGTAGAAAAAAACCTATCCGAAGGACAAGGCAATTTGTTTGCAGCTCAAATTGTAGAAGAAGCCAAAGTGATTTATGACACAATGGTAACTGAATACAAAAAGAACATCATTGAAATACCACGTATGGACTTGGTACAAGGCGAAACAAGAGCCGAGTTTAAACAATTTGATTTAGACATTACAGGATTCAATTTTCAAGCCTTAGAGCAAGAGATTATCCGAATGGGTTTAAAAGATAAGCAAGTCGAAACCCTCAAAGCAAAATCAAGCGGTTCGTATGGTAATCCTATCAAACTCATCATTGCAGAATTAATTGATTACCCAGAAATTGATTATGATGAAAATGCAGAATTACTTTATCATTTAGCCACCCAAGCCTATGAAGCTATAAAAGCCAATATCAGCAACGAAGAAGAATTGCCACAGGCAATCTTCCAATTCAAAGCAGCCATAGCTGAAAAGGTCTATAATCAAATGAAACAGCACTTTCAGTTGCATTCAGCAGATTATGTTGCCCCAAGAGTATTTCCATTTATACGCATAGAGCAATGGAGTTTTTCATCATTGGTTAACGCAGGCTACAAAGACTACCGAGATATTGTAAGTCCTACCCATATGATTCCTAAATACGTATTCAGAGGTTTTGAAAAAGCTTGTCATTTTGAATACAAGTTTGATAGTAAAGCCGAACAAGATTTAGCCTTTGTATTAGAAAATGATGCAACAGTAATCAAGTGGTTAAGACCAGCACCCAACCAATTTAGAATTTATTGGGATAACAATTCAAAAAGGTATGAACCCGACTTTATTGTAGAAACAGAAAGCACCATTTATATGCTTGAAGTCAAGCGTTCCGATCAAACCGAAGAGGAAACCGTTTTAGCCAAAAAAGTAGCAGCAGAACGATTCTGTAAATACGCATCAGAATACACAGCAGCCAATCAAGGTAAAGAATGGAAGTATTTAATCTTACCGCATAACGAAGTGAGTAGAACAGTTTCTATGAATTATTTAGCAACGAAGTTTAAAGGGTAAAGTATGATAGAATTTAAAGGCTCAAAATGGTACAAATGCGACCTACATTTACATACTACAGCAAGTGAATGTTTTGCTGATAGAGAAGTTACACCCGTACAATGGGTTGATAGAGCTATTGAACAAGGTTTACATTGTGTAGCAGTTACAGACCATAATACACCTTTAGGTATAAAAGCAATTCAAGAAGCTGCAAAAGACAAGCCGATTACCATATTCCCTGGTGTTGAAATTACTTGCGATACAACAAAAATTCATTTATTAATTCTATTTGATCCATCTAAAGGTGAAGAGGAAATAAAAAGTTTTCTAAGCAAATGTGATATTGAACATACAAATTATGGGAAACAAGATGCATCTACAATTAAATCAGTATTTGAAGTTATTGATATTGCAACCCAAAAATGTAATGCGTTAGTAATTCCAGCACATATTGATGAATTTTCAGGACTTTATAGTCTAAGTCATCAAAACTTGGAAACATTCTTTGATAGGTCAGACATAAATGCAGTTCAAGTAGTTCATAAGGCTTTTTATGAAAATGATGTACCTGTCGATTTTCATAGTCAATTAGTTAGCTATTACGGTAATACTAAAAGTACCATTGATGTTACTGCTTGGAAAAAACCAGTTGATTTAGCCAAAGAAAAAAAAATATCTATCCTAACATTTTCAGACAACCCACATAAGGCAGGCGATTCTAAACACGGTCTTTGGGGCATTGGCTCTCGTTTCACTTGGATAAAAATGGATGAAACACCTTCATTAGAAGGTTTAAGACAAGCATTTCTACTTCCCGAGCATAGAGTAATAAATGATTTTGACATTCAGGATAATGACGCAAATAATCAACCCGATATTTGGTTTAAAAGTCTTAAAGTTAAAGGAACAAATCTAACCACAAAACAAGATTTAGAAATTGACTTTAACCCACAGCTGAATACAATTATTGGTGGCAGGGGAAGTGGAAAGTCAAGTATTTTAAGATTCATTAGAGGTGTTTTTAATAGGATAGTAAATATTGCAGATTTTGATGACCTTTTAAGAGAACAAAATTCATTTTATAAAAAAGCAGATACATCTCACAAAAAGGAAACGATAGGTGTTTTCGACCCTGATAAATCTGTTGTTGAAATAGAAATAGTCCGTAAAGAAGTTCTCTATAAAATCGTAGCAAGTAAAATTAATTCTGCTTCCAGTCAATTAATAGAAGTCTTTAAATGGCTTGATGGTACTTGGGCTTTAGTAAAAGATGATGATAAGGACCTTTTAGAAATATTTGAATTTGAGCAGTATTCACAAAAACAAATTTATGAGATAGCCAAAAACCCAAATGCTTTACGTGAAAGGATTGATAACGCTATTCCTGTGTTACAAGATGTATTGGAGCGAAAGAGTAAAATTGCTAATGAATTTTTAGAAGCAAGAACGAGCCTACGAACAAAACAAGGTGCAATTGGTGGGAAAACTAAAATTAAAACCGACTTAGAGGACATTAACAACACTCTAAAAGCCATAGATAAATCAGGCATAACTACTACCATTAAAAGCACTGATTTTTTTGTTGAAGACCGTAAACCTATTAAATCATTCACTGAATCAATTGATGAGCTAAAATTAGCTTTGGAGCAGGTTAAGGCAAGTTTTACAATTCTACCTTTTGATGCTGAAAATATTCAAGCATCACACAGAAAAGAAATTGAAAGTTTAATACAAATTGCTACTCAATCGATAGTTGATCAGGAAAAAGAATTAGATAAAATAATTTTAGAGGTTGACAAAGTAAAATCAACATTCGATTTAGCTATTCAAAATTCTGACTGGCAGAAAGCACTTAGTTCACTTCTTGCTGAAATAGAAGAAAAGAAAAAAGTACTATCCGAATCTGAAATAGAAGCACTATCTAAGTATCAGCAATTAAAACTTGTTGTAATAGCTAAACAGCAAGAATTAAAGGTGATAGAAGATATTGAAAAAGAAATTACTGAAATCAATATCCAATGTACAAAGCTCCTAAATGACTATGTTAATGTTTGTAAAGAAATAACAGAAATTCGTTCTACATTCATTTCAGACCATATTACAGACGCTAATATAAAAATAGAAATAAAAGGTTTTAGAAATCAAGATGATTTTGAAAGTCAGATAAGATCCATAATAAGTAATGATTCTTCATTTGGTGATGATATTGAAAAATTAAAAACCTTATGTTTTACTGGCATAGTTGAGAATAAAATAAAAGATTGTAAAAAGGCAATTTTAGATGCTCACTTCAGTGATATTTCATCCGAACATTTTGGCGGTCATTTCAAAAATGCACTAAGGAAATTAAGCCCAAGTCAAATAGATAATATTGAGCTATTTATGCCCGAAGATGAGATTGTCGTAAAATACAAACCTGAAGGTTCAGCAGGATTCAAGCCATTATCAACTGCATCAGCAGGTCAAAAAACAGCAGCTATTTTAACCTTTCTTCTTTCGTTTGGCGATATTCCATTATTACTTGACCAACCCGAAGATGACCTTGATAATAGATTAGTTTATGACTTAGTTGTAAAAGGTTTAAAGAAAGCAAAAGAAAAAAGACAAATTATAGTTGTTACCCATAATGCCAATATACCAGTAAATGGTGATGCAGAGTACATTCTTTCAATGGATTCAACAACTACGGATATAAAAGTGCTTCATTCAGGAACAGTAGAAAATAGTGCCATTAAGAAGGAAATTTGTGATGTAATGGAAGGAAGTGAAAAAGCATTTCAATTAAGGTCAGAACGCTATAAAACAATTTTCTCATAATTAATATATGATAGCAGCAGGAATAAGATGTAATCCACACAAGGTATTTTATACCAGTTACAGGCAACAAATGAGCAAGTTTTACGTTTTTACATTACCTTTGCACTCCGTTTTGGAAAATATACCTATATTTGACCTATGAAATTGCCAAGAAAAATAGATCCAGATAGGATTAAGGATTCAATTGTGGAAGTAAAATTTACTTCTCAATTGCCTTATGAGATTTACCTTGGTCAAATATACCAATCTTTAGACGACACTTTTAAATATACTAACAGACCTGCATTAGGGCAAAAAAATATTCAGCTCCCAGTTGACGTGCCTCGTGAATTAAAACTATCCTTTGGTGCTCCACTTTCTTTGTTTTTCAACGATAAAATTAAATTTGAAATTCAAAACGGTTCGATAATCTTTAATTGTATTGATAAATACATTACTTGGGATTTGTATTTCCCTGAAATTATGAATGTATTAAATCAAATATACACTTCTAAATGTATTATGTCTTTCAATAGAATAGGTCTAAGGTATATAAGTGAATATCCTGAAACTGATATTAAATCAATCACTAAATTTAGTTTTTCATTTGGTATGCCTGATATATCATCTGATAATTATTCCTTTCGTTCAGAATATAAAAAAGATATTTACAGAGTAATACTGAATTTGTCAAGCAAAATACCGACTTTAAATACAGATTCCCAAAAGAAAACCATTTCATCAATTGATATTGATGTAATCAGTGAAAATTTTGAAATATTCGATTTAGATTCATTATACAGTTTAATCGATAAAGTTCACAATATTGAAAAGATTACTTTTTTTAATCTACTCCAAGAGGATTTCTTAAAGTCATTAAACCCTCAATATTAATAGTATGCCTGTACCTGTAAACATAGATAAAGCACCTCAAGAAAACGTATGGTTCTTTAATTACAATGACACTTGTAGTTATTCAACTGGCAGCACTTTGTTTTATATTAACGATTTGAAAGAATCTTTTTTTAATAGCAAGTTAGGTGTAGAATTTTGTAACCTTTCCTTAGCAAATGTTGGAACTCAACATAATGAAACAAATAAAATGTTCATTAAATTGAATAAAACTCTGGATGACCAGTACAACAATTTTTCAGAGTATTATAATAACATTAGTTTAGCTGAAATTAAATCCATTACATCAAATATTATTAGTGAATTAATATCTCTTTCTCCTGATGCATTCTCGTTGGAGCTTACTAATGAAGAATCAATTTTTTATACTTTAAAAAAAGACGGCTACTCATTTTATATTCAACAATACTTTGAAACGGAAGATGATGGATTTAATGCTACATTAGTATCTTTTAAAGGTGACAATAAAATTGATAGCATCAATGGTGATATAAACAACATACTTGCATCAATTGAATCAAAAATTTCAAATAACACTTCTCATAACTTAAATTTGGCTTTTTTAAATGAATTATCCTACTGAAATTCTTCCAAACAAAAATCGGAAGCTTATTTCTTGTGAAATTCAAAGCCAATATTTAATTCGATCAACACCTACTTCGGTAATATCAGATTTAATTGATGAAGTTACAGGAGATATAAAACAAAAAACCATTTGCTCTCCAGCCGAGAACATTACTGACCTCTCAACAAGTTTATTAGGTGTATTTACGTTAGAGCATAATAAAATTGAATTATCAAAAGCAAGCAAAGCAAAACTTGGAAAATATTGTGCTCCAGATGCTGAAGTTGAAGTCCCTATGTATGAAATAGACTTTTATATTGACGAAAACAAAGGTTTTTGGACAATCCAAATTGAAAAAGTTTTCAAAGAATCAGTAACTTATACTTTTGGAGATAAACCAGGAATAATATATACAGCTATTTGCTCCATTGTTCATACTCCAACTTTTTGGAATTATTGGCACTTTTCAATCAAATGGTATTTGAATGATTACAATTGCTATTTGGATGAAGTTCAAGACGACAAACTAAAAAAGAAGATTTCCAGACGCTTATCAGGTGAAGCAAGAGCAATGATTGCAAAATTTGCTAAAATAATTGAGCCTGATTATCAAGAATTATTAGCAGATTGCTATACTAAATAAAATAAGCGGTGTAGCAGAGCCACGAGTTTATTAATCCCACCCAGCCAACGCACAAAACACGGCTTATGCACTGCCAACGCACAATGCCAACGCTTCAGTGCATACTATGGTACTGCCGCCATTTTTAAACTGTCATACTTTTTGTGTGGGCTGTTCCCAACGCTATACAGCACATTGCTTTTATGTTTAAAGCATTTATTTTTTAGCGGTATAAACTAAAAAAGCAAAGAGCTGTTGCCAACCCTCTACAGCCCAAACAAAAAGCCGCTTCACTCCAACCACCACCACCGTTCCTCTTATGCCAGTATTAAAAATGTCGGAAGCTAAGTTACATAATGTGGCATTATAGTACAGCCTTTTCCCCTGCTTGTGCAAGCACCCAAACGCACAGTCTGTCCTATAATAACATTATGTAAAATAGCCAGCACCATAGACGCTACCAAAAAAATATCCCCCAACGCAAATATTTTTTGGTATCGTAGCCGTGTTTTAACCAACCGCACCCACCCTAAGAACCACAATTCCCCACCACACTTTCAGCGGTCAGAAAAAAAATAAACTATGATGTTTAGTGTCGGCTTTTAGTAGGTTCTATTCCGTTTCTCTACATAGCACCCACTACAGCCTAATTTGCCAGCAAGAGTAGTGCCTTCTCTCCATTCCACGATACCCAACGCACTATTCCATTACGCAATCCGTATGCTTTCCCCAACCCAATAAACTTTGCAGATATGATAAGTTTGCAAAGTTTGCAACCCTGCAAAAGCATACAGTATTGCTTCATTCCATTCCCAAGCAATCGTTCCATTCCGTTCAGTTACTACACTTGCCACGCACCACCCAACGCACAGAAGCGCTATAGTTTATTTTTTTTCTGGAAGTGTTTACCCCATTGGAATTGCAAAGAAGAACTATCAATTTAAATAAGATATAGTATGTAAAGATATTTTGCCAAAAAAGAATAAAAAAGGAAGCAAAAGTAGGTGGTTACAATTGGCCCATCAAGGTCAAGCCCTTCGGGTTTTGAAAAAAAAATCTCCACCCTATCGGGTAGTATTTTTTTCTCAAAAACCTTGCTTGTCCAATCTCCACCACCTGTTGAGATGGCTTTCTTTTTTTTTCGTTTTTTTCTTTGTCAAAAAATTTTTGTCAGAGGGGATTTCGGAAGCAAACAAAATCATCTCAAAATGGCAAAATTCTCACTTAAAACGTACAGTCCAAAAGCTCAAATAAATGAGCCACATTTCTACATCCTATGCAAAGGAAATAACAGCGGAAAACCACTTACAGAGCCTTGCCCGAATTGCTTCGTATTAACTGCCAAAACCGAAGAAGATAAGCAGTTTTTATACTCCCTTTGTTTCGGATTATGGAAGGCAAAATCCTTTGAATATTTCTTAAAAGGTTCTGTTATTCCATTCATTACCATTGGCGATTGCAAACAGGCTATAATTAGCGGATTAGAGCAAGCCAAAAACGATTTAAAAGGCTTCAATAAGTCAGTAAAAGCCTTAGAATTATTGGAGCAGCAAGAAAAAAAATACTTAGAAACTTTGCAGCTTATCAATGATGCGAAAAGAGCTATATTTTACAGATATATAAGCAAAAGGTAATGTCCTTTTCTTATATTAATCTTATGCTTAAAGCATACATATTTAAACCATAATTCGCCATTATAGGAAAATAAGTGCAAAAGAAAAAAGCCCACTCAATAGAGCAGGCTTTCCCGATTTTCCGAAATCGTCTAATTCACTGATGAAGAATTAGAATATTTTTGCAACTTTCATCGCATTACCTTGTGAAAACAAGTAGTAATTTGAATTTACTTCTTGATAAAATTCAACTGCCAACAAATTCACCACTGACACATCAGCTGAAACAGTTGGAGAACCTGGCAAAGTACTAACAACGCTTATTGCAGAAGTAACAGCATTAACAGGTAAATATCCCGAATCTTGAACATCTGTCAATCCATTAGTAGCAATATCCTTTGGCTCATAAGTTCCAGTTGTACTGTTATATTCAAAATCAGACAATACTGTAATAGCATTGATGATTTTAAAATGAGTTGCACCGGCAGGAATATACATTCTATCCAAAGGATTAAATGAGGGAATATCCAATGTTGAGCTATCTCTTGCAGCAGCTGGAGTAATTGTGTAAGGAGCATTAAAAGTACCATTTAGAGAATTGAATTTGTTAAACTCAAACCCTTCTAAGTACTGAGGAGCAACGGTTACCAAAATTGCTCTTTGCCCTCTTGCCTCTGAACCATCTTCAAGATTGATTCTTTTCATTATTGCGGTTATCCTTCCAGTAACTTGGCTATCGCCATTATTACGGATTAAACTTGCAATACTTGTTCTAAGGGATTTACCTGCAATTGCACTTCCGCCAAATTCGTTCATATTCTCACGAGTACGAACAAAGGCAGGATCTGATGCAATTTGTTCTGAAGATGGACCACCTTTTAAACCTGCAAAGTAGCCATCGTTGCCTTTAATTTTGAAGTGTCTAACTTCTCCGAGTGTTCCGACATATTTTATATGTCCTTTCTGTCTTGCCATAATTATATGTATTTTACGTTAAAAATTTATTGTAAATTTACGCTATAAATAACTGTTAATCAATCACTTAAATAGTGCAATATGAAGCAATTAGATGTAAAGGGTCAGACCATAATCAAAACGAACTACGAAATAGTAAAAGTTGTAGATGGCGATGGTATAATCGCAAAGAACTTAATCTCAAATAAAGAGGAAGAAATACGTTTTTATGGCATTGATGCACCCGAATTAACCCCTTGCAAAAAACTAAAGCAGGACGAAAGAGAAACACATCTATCAGGATGTTTTCTGATGGAACTTGCACACCAGTCTTATGAATTTTTAAGAACTAAAGCAAAGATTGGGAAAAAGATAACATTAATTCAAGAAGTAGGCAACGAGAAAGACCCATACGGTAGAACCTTGGCTTATGTCGTATTGCCTAACGGCAACACCTTAAACGAAATAATGGTCAAGAACGGCTTTGCAAAGCCTTATGATAAACTTTATTGCACTGAACTACCAAAGTATCAAGAACTAAATTTGAGAGCTAAAACAAGAAAAAAAGGATTATATTTGCACGTAGATAAGTTCTAATAAAACAAAGGTATTTTCTCTTATTTGCCATCAAATTTACAGATTTTGTTGCCTATTTGTTGCCCGAACTCTGTAACTAATTAATTATCAATACAAATTACTTTTTGTATCGGAAAGTAGTACGTCATTATTTTTGGTTAGATGTTATTCTAATAATAACAGAATACAGCTATCGCACACAATAAAAACATCATAATTTTCGTTCTTACCCATAGGATAAACAAAAAAATAGTATATTTTTACAGCCTTATTAAACTTAAAATCTTAATAAACATCATTTAAAACTTAAATTGACATTTATGGCTCAGGCACAAACAAAAAAGAAGTCCGGTGGATTAGGAGCCGGTTTAGTAGTTCTATTTGCAATTATTCTTTGCAATATTTTGTTCTACACCGTTTTCAAATCACAAATCGATGAAAAAGGACACGAGAAAAACATTATCGGCTTATTTTACAAAGGGGGCATAATTGTACCTTTCCTTATGGCTATCTTCATTACTTGTATCACTTTTGCTATAGAACGTTTATTAACTATCTCTAAAGCAGCGGGTACAGGCTCATTAGATGTTTTCTTGCAAAAAATTAAAACAAGCCTAACTAATAACGATATCAATGGAGCAATGCAAGAGTGTCACAAACAACAAGGTGCAGTTGCTAGTGTAATTCGTTCAGGTTTGCACGTTTATTCTGATATGGAAAAAAATACAGAACTAACCGGCGAGCAAAAATTATTAACTATTCAAAAAGAAATTGAAGAGACAACTTCTTTAGAATTACCCGCATTAGAAAAAAACATGTGGATTTTATCTACCATTGCATCTGTAGGTACATTAATCGCCTTATTAGGAACTGTAATTGGTATGATTAAAGCATTCTCTGCGCTAGCAGTAAACGGAAATCCAAACCCAGACCAATTAGCATCAGGTATATCTGAAGCGTTAGTAAATACAGCTTTAGGTATCTTTACCTCTGCTATAGCGATTATCTTCTATAATTTATGTACACAAAAAATTGACAAACTTACTTACAGCATCGATGAAATGGGATATAGTATCTCTCAAACATTCGCTGGACGTAAACACTAATCCGTTTCACACTATAATATAAATATAGTATGCCTAAAGTAAAAGTTCCGAGACAGAGCACTTTCGTAGATATGACCGCTATGTGCGATGTTTCATTTTTGCTGTTAACCTTTTTCATCCTAACAGCAAAGTTTCGTCCTACCGAAATCGTACCCATTACAACGCCGACCTCACGTGCTGAAAATGCGGTGGCAGAAGATATTGTAACATTCTCGATTGACAAAGACGGTAAAGCATATATGTCTATAGACAAACCGGAAAAAAGAGAACAAATATTGGAAAAATTAATCTCGATTACGCAAAACAAATACGGAGTTATTGACGATAAAACCAAGAAGCTTTTTACCAAATTAGATTTAGTAGGTGTTCCTATTCAAATGTTACCACAAGTAGTAACTAAAAATACAGATCAACTTACACAAATGAGAGCAGATGGGCAATTGTCGGGTATCCCAATGGATTCCACTAACAACCAATTAGGAGACTGGGTAATGGCCGTTCGGTATGTATATGCTGAAACCGAAAATCTTGATAACCCTCCTATTGCTATTAAAGGGGATAGAACTTCTAGTATCAAAGGAGTTAAACGTATGATAGATGTATTTAAAGAAAAAGATGTGTACAAGTACAAGCTTATCACCTCTTTAGAAGGAAAAGTTGATTAATCTTAAAATGAAAAAATAATGGCAGATATAGATACCTCATCGGGCGGCGGTCATGGCAAACACAAGGGAGGCGTCCGTTCCAAAAAATTATCTACCCGTGTCGATTTAACTCCAATGGTTGACTTGGCTTTCTTATTGATTTCTTTCTTTATGTTAACCACACAATTATCGAAATCAGTAGCTATGGATTTAGCAATGCCTAAGAAACCTACAGATGAAACTGTAAAACCAGAACCGGTGGCTGGATCAAAAGTGCTAAACCTCATTGCCGATAAAGATGATGCACTATGGTACTATCCCGATGTTGTCGTAGCTGGTTTGAAAAAAACAGATTATACTGCAAAAGGTCTTCGTGAAGTAATTCTTAAAAGACAGGCTGAAGTAAAAGCTAAATGGGGGTTAGATGATAAAGGAGATAGCAAAATGGTAGTATTAATAAAACTTACCGACGATGCAACTTATAAAAACATGGTAGATATTTTAGATGAAATGGATATTACCAAAACCAAAATTTATGCTATTCAAGACGTGAACCCATTAGAATTGGAAGCAATTAAGAATGGAGGTAATGCTAGTGTTTCACAATAATAAAACATCCTAAAAAAATATAAATGAGCAATAATTTAGATTTCAAAAATGCCTCGTGGGATGATATAATCTTTGATAGAAAAAACAAAGAATACGGTGCTTATGTATTGCGTAAACTAATTTACAAACATACATTAAGAGGGTTTGCAATTGCATTATCCGGATTTATCATCCTCCTGTTGTTATTGCGTTTTAATATCTTTTCATTCACTGATAAAAAAGAAAAAGCAGTAAACATAGAAATGACAGATGTGAAATTGGAAGAAACTCCACCACCTGTTGATGCACCGCCACCACCACCAGCACCACCACCACCACCACCCGTACGTCCTACTATCAAATTTGTAGAGATGATAGCAAAAAAAGATGAAGAGGTGCCAGAGGAAAAGCAAATAACAAAAGTAGAAGATATAAAAGACACCAAAATTTCTGAAAAAACAGTAGAGGGTAATAAAGATGCAAAAGCATTGGTAGAAGAAAAAGGGGGAGACGGTCCGGTAACTGCCGCACCACCACCACCACCGCCTAAAGAACCAGAAATATTCGACAGAGCAGAGGTAATGCCAGGATATCCGGGTGGAGTTCCCGAGTTAATGAAATTCTTACAAAAGAATATTCGTTATCCGTCATTAGCTCGCGAAAATGGATTAGAAGGGAAGGTAATCGTGAAATTTTATATCGATACAGATGGGTCGGTTAAAGATCCGATTATTTTGAAAGATGGTGTAGGCGGAGGCTGTGGAGATGAAGCAATAAGAGTAGTAAAAGCTATGCCTAAATGGACTCCAGGCTCACAACGTGGAAAAGCAGTAAAGGTATATTATACGCTTCCTGTAACGTTTAAATTACAATAATTCTTTAAGTCCAAATACTAAGAATCCCCGACACTAGTCGGGGATTCTTTTATTGTGTATAAATGAATAAATTAAAATTTATTTCTTCTACTTTTTACTGTTTTGCATATCTCCGAAACAGTATAAAGAATTACATTTTTCCGGTAAGCACTCCTCTTGAAATTACAATGCGTTGTACTTCTGAAGTACCTTCATAAATTTGAGTAATTTTCGCATCGCGCATCAAGCGCTCTACATGGTATTCTTTTACATATCCATAACCGCCATGTACTTGTACAGCCTCTGTTGTAACACGCATAGCCACTTCAGATGCAAATACTTTGGCCATCGCTGAAGCCGTAGTATAATCCTGATGCGTATCTTTTAACCAAGCTGCTTTATATACCAATAACCTAGCCGCTTCTATTTCTGTGGCCATATCTGCCAACTTAAACTGGATAATCTGATGGTTAGCAATTTCGGTGCCGAATGCCTTGCGCACTTTAGCATATTCTACCGCTAACTCATACGCACCGGCAGCAATTCCTAATGCTTGTGCCGCAATTCCAATTCTTCCACCAGATAATGTTTCCATGGCAAATTTAAACCCAAATCCATCGTCGCCAATTCTGTTTTCTTTTGGCACTTTTACATCTGTAAATAGTAAAGAATGCGTATCTGAAGCTCGTATGCCCAATTTATCTTCTTTTGCTCCAATGGCAAAACCCGGCATTCCTTTTTCTACAATGAATACGTTGATACCTTTATGCTTTAACTCCGGATGTGTTTGCGCAATTACCAAATAAGTGTCGGCTTTTCCACCGTTGGTAATCCAGTTTTTTGTACCATTTAATAAATAATAATCGCCTTTGTCTTCTGCTATTGTTTTTTGTGATGTTGCATCACTTCCAGCTTCGGGCTCACTTAGTGCGAAAGCACCTAGTTTTTCTCCTTTTGCCAAAGGAACTAAATACTTTTGTTTCTGTGTTTCATTGCCATATTTTTCCAAACCCCAACATACTAATGAATTGTTCACCGACATTGCTACGGAGCAAGAAGAATCTAACTTAGAGATTTCTTCCATAGCAATAGCATACGAAATAGTATCCATACCGCCACCGCCGTATTTCGGATCTACCATCATGCCCATAAAACCAAGCTCTCCCATTTGTTTTAAAAATTCGGTGGGATGAATCATATCTCTGTCGCGGTCTATTACACCTGGTTTTAAAACCTTTTGGGTGAAGTTGCGCGCCATTTCTCGTATCTGTAATTGTTCTTCTGTAAGTTGAAAATTCATAAGTTGAAATTTTTAAGTTTGCTAAAATACAAATTTCCATCGAGATACGAAAATGAACTAATTGCCATAAACTTAAATATATTTACTGTATGGATTACAAGCAACGCTTTTCATCGAGAGTAGAAAATTATATAAAATATCGACCAGGATATCCTGAAGAAATTATTCCGATATTAATAAAAGAAATTAATTTAAAAAAAGAGGATGTAGTTGCAGATATCGGCAGCGGCACCGGAATATCTGCCAAGTTATTTTTAGAAAATGGGAATACTGTTTATGGCATTGAACCCAATGAACCTATGCGAAAAGCAGCAGAGGGTTGGTTAAATGCGTATGATAAATTTATTAGCATACATGGCAGTGCGGAGCAAACTACTTTAAATGACAATAGCGTTGATTTGATTGTCTGCGCTCAAGCCTTTCATTGGTTTGATAGAGCGCATGCAAAATTGGAATTTAATCGTATAGCAAAAAATGATGCACATTTATGTTTGATTTGGAACGACAGAAAAAAGAAGGATACCTTCCAACAAGATTATGAAAAACTTATTCAGCGATATGCTGTAGATTATAACGAGGTGACGCACCGAAATATTTCCGCTGAAATTATTTCCGCATTTTATAAACCTAAAAAATTTAAAGAAATTATATTGAACTACGAACAACAGTTTGATTTACAGGGGTTGATTGGTCGTATTACTTCTTCTTCCTATATGCCTAACGAAGGAGACGAAAATTTTCCACAGCTAAGAAATGCCATCGTTGATTTATTTAATTCCCATAAACAAAACGAAATGGTTACATTTGCCTACGATACATTTTTGTATATAGGTCAAATTTAAAGAAATAAAAAAAACAAATTATTTAATATTTAATACTTATAACTTAACACTATTTTATGAGCCATATTATTTCCGTTCATGCCCGACAAATTTTAGATTCTCGTGGCAACCCAACCGTAGAGGCAGATGTAATTACAGAAAGCGGTATTGTAGGTAGAGCCGCAGTGCCATCGGGAGCATCTACAGGTACACATGAGGCCGTAGAATTGCGAGATGGAGGAAAATTGTATATGGGCAAAGGCGTTACTAAAGCAATTGCTAATGTGAATACACATATCGCGGAAGCATTGGTAGGCGAGAATGTCTTGAACCAACGAGAAATAGATGCTATTTTATTGCAATTAGATGGAACAGAAAATAAGAAAAAATTAGGTGCAAATGCTATTTTAGCAGTATCTATGGCAGCAGCAAAGGCCGGCGCGCAAGCAGCAGGATTGCCATTGTATAGATATGTTGGCGGAACAAATGCGCGTACTTTACCCATTCCATTAATGAATATTTTGAACGGTGGTGCACATGCCGATAACAAAATCGATTTTCAGGAGTTTATGATTGTACCTGTGGGTGCCGATACTTTCTCTGATGGATTGAGAATGGGGGTTGAAATTTTTCATAATTTGAAAAAAGTATTGAAAGCAAAAGGCTACTCCACTAATGTAGGCGATGAAGGTGGTTTTGCTCCCGAAATAAAAAGCAATGAAGAGGCCATAGAAACAGTGCTAAAAGCTATAGAAAGCGCAGGATACAAACCGGGCGATCAAGTGAAAATTGCTATGGATGCAGCCGCATCAGAATTTTATGATGCAAAGAAAAAGAAATACATTTTTCATAAATCAGACAATAAAACGCTGACAAGTGAAGAAATGGTAGAATATTGGGCAAAATGGGTGAAAAAATACCCGATTGTTTCAATCGAAGATGGCTTGGCGGAAGACGATTGGAAAGGCTGGAAATTATTGACAGAAGCCATTGGAAATAAATGCCAACTAGTAGGCGATGATTTGTTTGTAACGAATGTGAAACGTTTGAACGAAGGAATTAAAAACAATATTGCCAATTCTATTTTGGTAAAAGTAAATCAAATCGGCTCATTGACAGAAACCATTGAAGCCGTTGACTTAGCCCATAGAAATAAATATACTTCTGTAATGAGCCACCGTAGCGGCGAGACGGAAGACAGCACCATTGCCGACTTAGCCGTTGCTTTAAATTGCGGACAGATAAAAACTGGCTCTGCATCTCGTAGTGATAGAATGGCAAAATATAATCAGTTGCTACGAATTGAAGAAGAATTAGGCGATGAAGCATTATATCCAGGAAATGGATATAGATTTTTTTAGAAAATAAAATAAATTAAACAATAAGCACTTGACAAAAACGGTCAGGTGCTTTATTTATTTAGAGTAGTTTTCTTCAAATGAAAGTCCAAAAACGGTATAAACAGTCGTTTAAAAAGTTATTCAGCTAATTACAAAATACTTACTATTTTTACACTAATGCCAATCATCGATCCGAAACTAAAAGAAAAAATACCTGCTATTCTAAGGAATAAATTCTTTCTCTTATTTGCAGGATATTTTGTGTATTTATTATTCTTTACACAAAATACCCTTTCTTCCCAAATCAAATTAGCATTACAATTGCATAAACTTCACAAAGAAGAAACTTATTATACCAATGAAATTTCCAGAATAAAGAACGAACAACAAGAACTATTTTCAGGTATCGATAAAATGGAAAAATATGCTAGAGAAAATTATTGGATGAAACGGGACAGCGAGGATTTATACATCTTTGTTCCGGAATCAAAATAAATATGAACTTGGTTATAGTGCGACATTTAAACAGATTTTAATAAATTTACTATCACCGTTAAGCACTTATAAGGATGAAATCATTAATCGTATATTCTATACCGGCGTTTATAGTTTTAATTGCAATAGAAGTAATTGTAGATAAAATAAAGAAAACAAATTATTACAGATTAAACGATACGATTAGTAATATCAATACTGGAATAGTGCAGCAAGTAACCGGTGTTTTATTAAAACTGCTGAATATTGGAATCTATATCTGGGTTTATGAAAACTACCGTATTGCTACCGTTCCTCAAAAATGGTACACATGGATACTTCTATTATTCGCCGTAGATTTTTTTTATTACTGGTTCCATCGTTTATCACACGAGGTGAGTATTTTGTGGGGTACACATGTGGTACATCATCAAAGCGAAGAGTATAATTTGTCGGTAGCCTTACGCCAGTCGGCTACACAAGTATTTGGTTCGTTTTGGTTTTATTTGCCGTTAGCGTTTATAGGATTCGACCCTATTTCTTTTATCATTGTTGCACAAATACAAACGCTATATCAATTTTGGATACACACCCGCTTTATCGAAAAGATGCCGACATGGTTTGAGTTTGTTTTTAATACGCCATCACATCATCGGGTGCATCATGGTGTAAATCCAAAATATATAGATAAAAACCACGGCGGTACATTTATTTTTTATGATAGGATTTTTGGGACATTTCAACAAGAGGAAGAAAAAGTATATTATGGTACTACCTCGCAGCTGAAAAGTTGGAATATCGCCGTAGCTAATTTCGACTATTATGGTTGGGTAGCAAGTCAACTCTCTAAAGTAAAAAACATAAAAGATTTTTTTCTTGTAATGATAAAAGCACCGGGCTGGCGTCCCGATTATTTAGGTGGCCCTATTGTGCCTAAAGAAATTGATACTTCCAGAGCATTATATGATGCAGATATTTTTCCGCAAATGCATGTATATATCATCACACAATTTGTAACGCTGCTGGCATTTGTTGCCTACTTTTTATTCAGTATTGAAAAATTTGATATCTATCAAGAAATAGTGTCGGTATGCTTTATTATTCTTTCTACTATTTCTATAGGCACACTATTTGAAGCTAAAAAATGGTCTAAATTGCTTGAGTTTATTAGGCTTTTGCTCGCAATACCTTTACTGTTTTATCTAACAGGCGGTATTACTTAGTAATACTTAACAGACAGAAAATATTTATTTTTGTATCTTAGCAGTGCAATCTTAATAGAGCGCATGCCGAAGCAACTATTTATTTTTATACTTTTATTATTTGTCCTTTTTTCTTGCCAACACAATGGGAAAAATGAACATACTGCTGTTTTCTTAAAAATAGCTAAAGATTCTATTTCAAAAAACCATCAAGAAGTTTGCATCAACCCTAAGCCTATTGAATTTTTGGGCATCGACGTAGATAGTTTTTGCGTAAAAGAAAAAGAATTAGGGAAACGCGATAATCTTCAAAAATTATTCAGAACGCTAAAATTGGATAAATACCAATACGCTCAGTTTGTAGAAGATACTAAAGAATACACCGACTTTTCTAACTTGTCTGCCCGACAAAAATACTTCACAATTACCAAAGAAACGGATAAAGAAACGGCTTTGCAATATTTAGTATTTAAGCTCTCCGAATATGAATATATAATTGCCAATTGCACCGATACTAATGCAATAGAATATCATAAAACAAAGGATTTGCCATCTTCCGAAACTCCTAAAAAGAGAGTAAGCAAAAGAATGAAAAAACACCAATTGGCAAAGAAACAAAAGCCCATTTATTTCTGTCCGTTGCAAATAGCTCTATATGAAAAGAAGATAGATACAACTGAAATAAAATTTGCAGCAGTTATTCAAAAATCGGTAACTAAAACATTTAAAGAACATCATTTAGATACTAAGTTAATAGAGCAACTGAATAAAGCCTACAATGGGAAATATAATATTAACAGCTTGCGAAAAGGAGATACCTTGCAGTTTATTTATCATCAATTAAGTATTAACGGTAGATTTTTAGACTACGGACACGTAGAAGCTATTTGCTGCAAAACCAAGAAAAAACCCATCTATGCCGTTGATTATTTTGTAGAAGATGATAGCAGTTTCCAATACGCCGATGAGAAAGGGCATTATTTAAAAACGGCATTTTTAAAGTCGCCATTACAGAAAGGTGGAAACATCGTTTCGCGATATAACTTACATCGTTTTCATCCGGTGTTGCAAGTGGAAAAGGCACATTTAGGAACAGATTTTGCTGCACCGCAAGGCGCTCCAATTATTGCTACAGCCTCCGGTGTGATAACAGCGGCACAGTTTACCCAAAACAACGGAAATTATGTAAAAATCCGCCACGACCGGATGTATGAAACACAGTACCTGCACATGGTCCGATTTGCGCGCGGTATCCGCAATGGCGTACGTGTACAACAAGGGCAAATTATAGGATATGTAGGTAGGACGGGGCTCGCCACCGGACCGCACGTATGCTATCGTTTCTGGAAGCATGGCGCACAAGTAGATCCGCTGAGAGAAAAATTAAATGTAATAAAGCAAATATCCCATCAAGAATTACACAAATTCTTACAGCATTTTACGGAAACAAAATCTGAAATGAATAAAATCCCTATCGTTTAGTTAGGATTTGCAATTACCTTATTGGGTATTGGTTTTAACGTTTTTAAATAGGCATAAATAGCCTTCAAATCTACTGTATCCATGCCGGCATACATACTCCACGGCATTATCGTTTGGTAGTCTTTAGCCGATTTATAATTAGGAAGGTCTTTTGCGTCTGAAAATGCTTTAAACTTACTGACAAACATTGCTTCCGTCCAATAGCCAATGCCTGTTTCTTTATCAGGAGTAATATTGGTTGAAATAATCTTTTTAGATCCTGGAAGCTCAAAAAATCGGCCACCGGCAAAGTCCATCCCTTTTACTTTTTTACCATTTACAGCATTGGTGTGGCATTCCTCGCAAGCAGCCATTTTTATTAAGTATGCACCATATAATGGCGTAATGCCTTTGTTCGGTTTTTTGGTGAAATGAGCAGCTGTAGGAATAGTATTTATTATGAAATTAAAAGGGAATGCCGGGGTTGAAGTTGGCACTTTATTGGGTATAGGTTTTAATGTTCTTAGGTATGCGATAATATCTAATAAATCTTCTTTATCTAACTGTCCATAGGAGAGGTAAGGCATCAAAGGGAATAGCGCCTTTTTTTCTTTTGTAACTCCGCAAGATATAGCATGTAACAACTCGCCATCTGTCCATTTCCCAATCTCTGCAGGTGTAATATTTTTAGCATAAAAAGTACCAGGAAATCCTAAATCCTTCGTAAATGCTTCGCCACCCATTCCTTCGCTTCCCTTTACTAAAGGCCCTGAGAATTTAGTCCAATCTCTTTGGGAGTGACAATCAATACAAACAGCAACATGGTTGGCAAGATATTCGCCATGTTTTATTTTTTCAGGAGTAGCATTAATTTTTATATCCTCTGTTTTACCTGCATTAGGAAGTGCAATTTTTAGATAGGAAACTCCTCCAACAATCAATAAAACAATAAATATGAATAGTATAGTGAATAGCTTTTTCATAGTATTTATTTACTAAATATGAATGTAAAAATACAGAGCAACTTTAGCCCATTTAGTACTAAAAATGCTTATAAATATAGTCAAACGAATTGATTTAGGTTAAGAAATTAGTAGATTTTATGAGATAGTTCGCTGTAATTTATGATTTAAGTCGTGTTTCTTTATTAATTAGGAAAATACTTTTAATTTGGATACTTATTATTTTATAACGACTTAACAAATACGGAGAAAAGATGAATAACGAATCGAAAGAAGTATATATAGCACCAGACACAAGATATTTTAAAACACAAGAAGAATTTGACAAGGCCGTTAGCAAGGATTTTGTAAAACATGTAAATTCAGTAACAAGTAAGAAGCAAAAATTTTTAGTATGTCTATCACATGGTCAATCTCCAGTGGGCGCATACCGGAATATTGTGGAGCATTACCATAGGATTAAAAATCCCGAATACATTTATTATACTTTTTTAAATTCACCGCTAAAGAGTCAAGAAAACTTAGAAGGCATTTTCACGGCTGCCGAATTTTTAAAGAAATTGTTGCGCAAAGGATTAATCACCACCGAACAAGTATTGGGCAGAACTGTAGATGATAATGCTATTGAAGAATCATTAGAAGGCTTAAATAAAACCATAAGTAATTTTTTTAAAGAAAATAAAAAAGATAGTTTTGATTATGTATTCTTAGCCTCTAATCCTAAGGGCAGAATTGGCGGTATAGAGCGCAAATCTAAAGCATTCGAATCTAAAGAAATTTATACGATAGTAAATATTGGAAAAGAAAAAGAAATTACAGCTACTCCCTACTTTTTATTGAAAGCCAATAGAGTGGCTTTTTTAGCTACCAAATCAGATAAACGAAGAACCTTAGCTTGGCTATACAGCACGTATGGAGAACCTAACGAAAGCCCGAGTTTTATCCGATTTATGGATAATGTGAAAGAGCGCCTTACCGTCTTTATAGATGATAAAGCATTGACGTGGCCTACCATCACCGTACAGCGCAATACTCCTTACGGAACAAGCAATATCATAATTGATTTACCCAATCCCTATAAAGAAAATGCCAAAGAAAAATTACCCGTAGTTATCCTTATTCACGGGTTTCTAGGTCTTAATTCTTTTGATGGATTGCTTACCAATATAGCCTCTACAAAATATATTGCAGCGGCGATGCATTATGGGTCTATTCCATCCGATTTGCCCGCCAATGATTATTCCATACACGTAGCCAAAAACATCGAAGCCGTAGTAGAATATTTTGGAACTAAAGGGCACCCTGTTTATCTTTTTGATCACTCCATGGGGAATACTTATTTCTTGATGATGGATCAAAATATAAATGACTATCCTGGTATAAAAAAATACCTACACGGTAGAATTGGAGCAAACCCATTTTTTGGTGAAGAAACCAAACATGCCTTACTCGGATTTTTAGATGATGTGATTGTGCCTTCCATGTCGCTTGCAGAGAATTTAGTAGAAAAACCATTGTTTGTTGCCTTCAGAAGAATAGTTCCATTTGATACCAAAAGAGGCGTACGCAAGCGTAGCATTGCATTGATGGAACGCCTTGTAAAGCAAGATGCTATTGGGGATAAAGGGATTTGGAAAGCCATAAAAAGTCGCCTTGTATTTCTGATGACAAACATGGATTCACTGCCACACCTGAACCGTATTCCCATAGAAAAAGCTTTGAATAAAGTACCCGCAAAAATTTTCGTTATCCAGGCTCATTCCGCCATAAAAGAATCCTATAAATTTGACAATCAGACTGGATTAATAAATATGCCAAAAAATAATATACCAGTGCTGATACTAAAAAGCGACCGCGATGGCGTAGCAAAGTTTGTTCCTCGTTTGTATGAGGGCAAAGGCGTAGAGATAAAAGACGTAACAGATCCGTATGAAAATGACTTCTTTCGCGAGCATTTATACCACATGATACATCCGCAGAATACCTCAAAAATTATCGACGATTTTATTTCAAAAACAGAAGCAAATCGAAGTAAATCATAGACATTCATTAATTTTTTTGTTTTCTTAATCTCTTAACACAACCAAAATGCTATAAAACGGTTTTATAGATGTAAATTTGTGCCTTGAAATTACCATAGATTCTGATTGTCTCAGAACTACCTTTTTCACCTTCTGAGAACTTTCGGAATTTCATTGAGAACACTTAATATGTATTATGAAATTTTCTGAACAGCAGATACTTCATGCTTTATCCCAAGTCGATGATCCAGATTTTAAAAAAGATTTGGTAACGCTGAATATGATTAAAGATTTATCGTTTACCGATGATGAGATAAAATTTACGATAGAGCTTACCACGCCAGCTTGTCCATTAAAAGAACAATTAGAAAATGATTGTCGAAATGCAATTGCTCAATTGGTTTCCAATACGGTAAAAGTAACCATCGATTTTTCCTCTAGAGTAACCACCTTGCGAGATGTGAAATCTGATATTTTACCAAACGTAAAAAATATTATTACAGTAGCTTCTGGAAAAGGAGGTGTCGGAAAATCTACCGTTTCTGTAAATCTGGCTTTAGCCTTATTGCGAAGCGGCGCAAAAGTAGGTTTGATAGACGCCGATATTTACGGTCCTTCCGTACCTACTATGTTAGGATTGCAAAATGAGCGACCAAGCATCCGACAGGTGGAAGATAAAAACAAAATTGTACCTGTCGATTATTTAGGCATGCAGGTAATGTCTATCGGGTTTCTAATACAAGACAAACAGCCTGTAGCGTGGCGCGGACCCATGGCAACTTCTGCCTTGCGACAAATTATTACAGATGTATTGTGGGAGGAATTAGACTATTTAGTATTAGACTTACCTCCCGGCACCGGCGATATCCACCTTACACTGGCGCAGTTGGTACCGGTTACCGGTGCAGTAGTAGTTACTACCCCACAAGAAGTAGCCTTGGCAGACGCACGCAAAGCCATCGCTTTTTATCAGTTAGACTCTGTAAACGTTCCCGTTTTGGGCGTTGTAGAAAATATGTCATTTTTCTCTCCACCCGAATTGCCGGATAATAAATATTATATCTTCGGAAAAGGTGGAGGTCGCCTTTTAGCCCAACAGTTTGATGTGCCTTTCTTGGGCGAATTGCCAATAGAACAAGACGTAAGAGAAGGTGGCGATTTTGGAAAGCCTATCGCTTTGCAGCCAACAACAGATGCCGGAAAAGCATTTGAACAATTAGGGCAAACGGTAGCCCGACAAATTGCCATGCAAAATGCCTCTAATAAAAAAACAGAAGTAATATCGTAAATTTGTATCAATGAACGCATCAGCCGAAAATAAAAATGAATTGTTTGAAAGGGTTCAAAACGCATTGAATAATATTCGACCGTTTTTGCAATCGGATGGTGGAGATATTGAATTATTGGAAATAACAGACGATTGGATAGTACGTGTAAAATTACTCGGCAACTGCGATGGATGCAAAATGAGTGCATCTACCATGAAAGCAGGCGTAGAAAGTACAATCAAAAATTTTGTTCCCGAAATTGTAGCAGTAGAGGCCGTGTAATTTTGAGTATTTTTTATTCTAAATAAATTATGACCAGAAACCAACTCCTCCGACAAATCAGAAAGAAAAAATCGTATTTGTGTGTCGGCTTAGATACGGATATCACCAAAATTCCACCGCATTTACTAAAATATAAAAATCCTATTTTAAAATTTAATAAACAAATTATAGATGCTACGCATGATATATGTGTGACTTATAAACCCAATTTAACTTTCTACTAAATTTATA
>CAZXRF010000022.1:0-19430 GCA_964642875.1 uncultured Chitinophagales bacterium
CTTATTCGAAATCGAAGGTGTTTCTAAACAAGTAGCAGAAGAATCATTGGCATTGGCAGCACAAAAACTACCGGTACTAACAAAATTCATCATCAGAAGAGATTACGACGCAACAGCTAACTAATAAAACAACAACAAAATGGCAGCAACAGTAGCATATAGCGAAATAACAGGATGGAGCGAAGAAGAGTTGAACAACGAATTGTCAGCAGCAAAAGTGAAATTGACAAAATTACGTTTCAACCACGCAATCACTCCTTTGGAAAATACGAACGTATTAGGTGAAACTAAAAAACACATCGCTCGTATCCAGACAGAATTGAGAAAAAGACAATTATCTAAACAAGCATAAATTAAATGCAGATGTCAACAGAGACAACAACAGAAAGACAATTAAGGAAGACAAGAGTTGGAGTAGTTTCATCCAATAAAATGGATAAAACGATTACAGTGGCTGTAGTTCGTAAATTGAAACATCCTAAGTATGGTAAATTCTTAAAGAAAACAAAGAAATTCCATGCACATGATGAAAAAAATGAATGCAATATAGGCGATACCGTAAAAATTATGGAAACACGCCCCATGAGTGCAACAAAAAGATGGAGATTAGTAGAAATCGTTGAAAAGGCTAAATAACAATGGTACAACAAGAATCAAGACTAAAAGTAGCTGACAACAGCGGCGCCAAAGAAGTACTTTGCATCAGAGTATTGAAAGGCACAAACTCACGTTATGCCTCCATAGGCGACAAAATTGTAGTGTCTGTAAAAGACGCAATGCCGGGTGGTAACGTAAAAAAGAAACAAGTATCCAAAGCGGTAGTTGTAAGAACTAAAAAAGAAATCAAACGTAAAGACGGTTCTTATATCCGTTTCGACGATAATGCAGTAGTATTGTTGAATAACAATGACGAGCCTCGAGGTACACGTATCTTCGGCCCTGTTGCACGCGAATTGCGAGATAAAGATTTCATGAAAATTATTTCATTAGCACCAGAAGTATTATAATATGAGTACAGCAGCACAAAAGCGTTTTACGCCGAAATTAAAAATAAAAAAAGGAGATACTGTAATCGTAATTACCGGTGAAGATAAAGGTAAAAGCGGAAAAGTATTAGAAGTATTCCCTAAAGATAATAAAGCATTGGTACAAGGTATAAAAGTAGTTTCTAAACATACTAAACCTAATGCACAAAATCAACAAGGTGGCATCGTAAAACAGGAAGCACCAATCCATATCTCTAACTTAAAACTTTCTATAGGCGGAAACGCAACTAGAGTAGGTAGAAAAGTAGAAGATGGAAAAACAGTAAGAATTGCAAAATCAACAGGAGAAATAGTTAAGTAATGAGTTATATTCCTACATTAAAGAAAAAATATACTGAAGAAGTTGTACCAGCTTTAAAAGCTAAATACAACTACAAATCAGTAATGCAAGTACCTAAATTATCTAAAATTGTAATCAATCAAGGTGTTGGTGCTGCCGTTGGAGATAAAAAATTGATAGATAATTCTATCGATGAGATTAGCAGAATCACAGGCCAAAAAGCTGTTTCTACAAAATCGAAAAAAGCTATCTCTAACTTCAAATTAAGAGAAAACTTACCAATTGGTGTACGCGTTACATTAAGAGGAGAAAGAATGTTTGAATTCTTGGAAAGATTGATGGCTGTAGCATTACCACAAGTTCGCGACTTTAAAGGTATCAACGATAAAGCATTTGATGGACGTGGTAATTATACCTTAGGGATTAAAGAGCATATCATTTTCCCTGAAATTGACATCGATAAAATCTCTAGAATTAGCGGTATGGATATCACATTTGTAACCACTGCTAACACAGACGACGAAGCATATTCATTATTAAAAGAAATTGGTTTACCATTTAAGAAAAAATAAGCATGGCAAAAGAATCAATGAAAGCGCGCGACGCAAAAAGATTAAAACTAATCAACAAATACAAAGCGAAACGCGAACAATTAAAAAAAGATGGCAACTACGAAGCATTAGACAAGTTACCTAAAAATGCAAGCCCAGTGCGCTACAGAAAGAGATGTAAATTAACAGGTCGACCTCGTGGTTACATCGGATTTTTTGGTCTTTCCAGAATACAATTCCGTGACTTAGCTAGTTATGGAAAAATTCCAGGATTAACAAAAGCAAGCTGGTAATAAATTAGAAACAAATTTTATAAATAAAGTGAAGGTGGGAAACTGAGCCGTCCAACGACTAAAGTCTCACATCTAAGCGATCTAAAACAAAAAATGAAATGGTTACAGATCCAATAGCAGATTATCTAACAAGAATCAGAAATGCGCAACTCGCGGGGCATACCATCGTTGATATTCCTGCTTCTAACATGAAAAAGAAATTAACCGAAATCTTACACGAAAACGGGTACATTCTAAAATACAAATTTGAAGACGACGGCCCTCAAGGAACTATCAAGATTGCTTTAAAATACAATCCTGAAACTAAAGAACCGGCAATCAGAGAATTAGTAAGAATATCAAAACCAGGCTTACGTCGATATGCACACGTAGCTGGTATTCCAAGAGTAAAAAACGGACTAGGGTTAGCTATTCTATCTACTTCAAAAGGAATTTTGACAGATAAACAAGCAAAAACAATGAACGTTGGTGGTGAAATCATTTGCATAATATCTTAAATTATTAGACATGTCACGAGTAGGAAAATTACCCATAACAATACCCGCAAAAACGGAAGTGAGCGTTGCTGATAATAACGTAATCACTGTAAAAGGACCTAAAGGAACTTTGTCTGAAAAAGTGGACAGAGATATTATCATAAAAGTAGAAGAAGGAAAAATTGTTGTAGAAAGACCAACTGACCAAAAACGCCATAAAGCGCTACACGGTTTATATAGAGCCCTAATCAATAATATGGTGAAAGGTGTAAGTGAAGGCTACAAAAGAACCTTAGATGTAATCGGTGTAGGTTTTCGTGCTAATACTCAAGGTCAATTACTAGAACTTTCTATCGGTTTTTCTCACCCTATTTATGTTTTAATACCCGACGAAATTAAAGTTTCAACCGTTTCTGAAAAAGGACAACCACCACGCGTAATCCTTGAAAGCACAGATAAACAATTGGTGGGTCAAGTAGCAGCAAAAATTAGAAGCTTGAGAAAACCTGAACCTTATAAAGGAAAAGGAATAAAATATACAGAAGAGATATTGCGTAAAAAAGCAGGTAAATCGGCTGGTAAAAAATAATAGATAATAAAAGTTCTTCTATTGAACTTATAAAATAAAAATTATTGTCATGGCAGTAACAAATAAATTATCTCGAAGAGAGAAAATTAAATTCAGAATCGGTAAAAAATACAGTGGCACCGCAGAACGCCCAAGATTATGTGTATTCCGTAGTAACAGCGAAATTTACGCACAAATCATTGATGATGTAGCCGGAAAAACTTTAGCCTCAGTATCCTCTGCTAAAAGTACTGGCAGTAAGTCCGAAAAAGCAAAAACAGTAGGTACTGCAATTGCTGAAAAAGCAAAAGCAGCTAATATTGCTACTGTAGTATTCGATAGAAATGGATTTCTATATCATGGTAGAGTGAAAGCATTAGCAGAAGCCGCCAGAGAAAATGGTTTACAATTCTAATTCAATAAGGAATAACAGATATGTCAAAAGTAACAGAAAATAAAGTAAGAGCAGCAGCCGAACTGGAATTGAAAGAAACAGTAGTAGGTATTCAACGTGTTGCTAAAGTAACCAAAGGGGGTCGTACATTCAGCTTCTCTGCACTGGTTGTAGTAGGTGATGGCAACGGCACTGTAGGGCAAGGCTTAGGAAAAGCACGTGAAGTACAAGAGGCTATACAAAAAGGCATCGATGATGCTAAGAAAAACCTAGTGAAAATTCCTATCTTAAAAGGTACTATCCCACATGACCAATTAGCAGAATTTGATGGTGCAAAAGTATTAATCAAACCTGCAGCAAAAGGTACAGGGGTGTTAGCTGGTGGTAGCATGCGTGCCGTGTTAGAAGCAGCAGGATACACTGACGTGTTAGCAAAGTCATTAGGATCTGCTAATCCTCATAATGTAGTTAAAGCAACTATCAACGCACTTTCTCTGTTAAGAGATCCTTACCGAGTAGCTAGAGACAGAGGAATAAAATTGACAAAAGTATTTAATGGCTAATATTATGGCGAAGATAAAAATCACACAAGTCAAAAGTACAATTGACAGAAGTAAAAAACAAAAAGATACCATCAAAGCATTGGGTATCCAAAAAGTAAACGGAAGCGTTGAAAAAGAGGCTACGCCACAAGTATTAGGAATGGTAGCTAAAGTAAAACATTTGGTAACGGTAGAAAATATCTAATATAATGAGTATCAGTTTAAATAATTTAAAGCCAGCGAAAGGCGCTGTAAAAGGTCGCAAACGTATTGCACGTGGACAAGGATCTGGTTCAGGTGGTACAGCGGGCAGAGGACATAAAGGTGCAAAATCTCGCTCAGGATATAAATCTAAAAGAGGTTTTGAAGGTGGACAAATGCCATTACAACGTCGTTTACCGAAACGTGGATTTAAAAATCCAAATAGAGTAGAATTTAGAACTATTAACTTAGCTGAATTGCAATTCTTAGCAGAAAAAAACAATATCACTGAATTCAACTTCGAAACATACAGAACTTTAAAATTGGTGAAAGCATCAGATAAAGTGAAAGTATTAGCAAATGGCGAATTAAAAAGTGCATTGAAAGTAGCTGCACATGCATTTAGTGAAAAAGCAAAAGAAGCAATTGAAAAAAACAGTGGCTCTGTCACCCTTATAGCATAAGCTTATGAAGCAATTTTTTGATACATTAAAAAATATCTTTAGCATAGAAGATTTAAGAAAAAGGATCCTATTAACCATAGGTCTTTTATTCATCTATCGCTTAGGTTGTTTTGTTGTGTTACCTGGCGTAGATCCTACAAGAATCGCTGCTGGTGGCGCAAAAGGCATCTTCCAAATATTTGACCTATTTGCTGGCGGAGCTTTTACAAAAGCTTCCGTTTTCGCATTAGGTATTATGCCATACATCTCTACTTCTATCGTAATGCAATTGCTAACATTAGCAGTGCCATACTTTCAAAAAATGCAAAAGGAAGGCGAAAGCGGTAGAAAGAAAATTAACCAATATACTCGTTACGGCACAGTGTTGGTTACAGGTTTCCAAGGTTTTGCGTATATCAAATATCTATATGCTCAAGGTATCGTATCTCAAGATATTTCAGTAGCATTATTTTCTTTCTCCACAATGATAATCTTAATCGCAGGTACTGTTTTTGTAATGTGGTTAGGCGAGCAAATTCAAGAACGTGGATTAGGAAATGGTACTTCCTTGATTATTATGGCGAATATTATCTCTAGGCTTCCTGCTTCTTTCTGGGCTGAAACCAAAGCAAGAGCAATTAGCGGTAGCGGAATTTTAATGCTAGTATTAGAATTAGTCGTTTTAGCATTAGTAATAATAGGTACAATTATGCTTATCCAAGCAACACGAAAAGTTCCTTTAAGCTATGCAAAACAAATGTCGGGTGGTAGCAACGCCTACACCCAACGAAGAGGATTCTTGCCTTTGAAAGTAAACATTGCTGGGGTAATGCCAATTATCTTTGCACAAGCATTCTTATTTATACCTGGTACTATTGCACAACTATTTCCCGACAATGCTGCCTCAGGATTTTTACGTCAAATGACAGACTTTACCTCAGTTACTTATAATGTAGTAATGTTTTTAATGGTCGTATTATTTACCTACTTCTATACGGCATTAATCATGAATCCGGTACAAATGGCAGATGATTTAAAACGAAACAACGGATTCGTACCTGGCGTAAAACCTGGTGCAAACACAGCTGAATATATCGACACGATTTTATCTAGAATTACATTGCCCGGCTCTATATTTTTAGGTTTAATAGCTATCATGCCATCGTTCGCCAGCAAATTAGGCGTAAATACTCAGTTTGCTTACTTCTTCGGTGGTACATCATTATTGATTTTAGTTGCAGTAGTATTAGATACAATGCAGCAAATAAACTCCCACTTATTAAGCAGACACTATGACGGTCTAACTAAGTCGGGAGCAAAAATAAGAGGTAGAAGTGCCTTGTCATCAGACTATTAAATTTTTAAGGAGCATGATACTTTTAAAATCTCCTGAAGAAATTGAATATATAAGAAAGAGTTCTTTGTTAGTTAGCCAAACGCATGCGTTGCTGGTAGAATATATTAAACCGGGAATAAAAACTTCCAAATTAGACGAAATTGCTGAGCAATTTATCCGAGATAATGGAGGCAAGCCTTCCTTTAAAGGATATGGTGGATTTCCGGCAACACTCTGTATTTCCGTAAATGAACAAGTCGTACATGGCTTCCCTTCAGATAGAGAAATTAAAGAAGGAGATATTCTTTCCATCGATTGCGGTGTTTATAAAAATGGATTTCATGGTGATTCAGCATTTACATTTCCTATTGGTGAAGTAAACCCCGAAGCTAAAAAACTATTACAAGTTACATTCAATTCACTATTTATTGGAATTGAACAAGCAGTAGCAGGCAATAGAATTGGTGATATTGGATTTGCTATTCAAAATTACTGCGAGGTTACCCACAAATACGGTGTAGTTCGTGATTTAGTAGGACACGGAGTTGGAAAAGATTTGCACGAAGACCCACAAATACCTAATTATGGTAAGCGTGGAAAAGGACCAATGTTGCAAGAAGGAATGGTAATTGCTATAGAACCAATGATAAATTTGGGTATTTATCAAGTAAGAACATTACAAGATAAGTGGACGATTATTACCAAAGATGGAAAGCCGTCTGCTCATTTTGAGCATACGCTTGCTATCAAAAAAGGTAAAGCTGATATCCTTAGTGACCATAATTTAATATTCGAAGCGATAAAAAAGTCAGAATATATTAAGGATTTCAGATAAAAATTACGATATTTGCAACCCGAAATTAGCGGGAAGACGATATGGGTAAAACAGATTTAATAAAATTAGATGGTACGATCACGGAAGCTCTTTCAAATGCGATGTTTCGCGTTAAGTTAGAAAACGGCCACGAAATTTTAGCTACAATATCCGGAAAAATGCGTATGAACTACATACGAATATTGCCGGGCGACAAAGTCGCAGTTGAAATTTCTCCGTATGATCTCTCCAGAGGAAGAATAACTTTCAGATATAAATAAATAAAAAGATAAACTACCATGAAGGTAAAAGCATCAGTAAAAAAACGAAGCGAAGACTGCATCATCGTGCGCAGAAAAGGCAGAGTGTATGTAGTAAATAAAAAGAATCCAAAATTTAAACAAAGACAAGGATAATTATGGCAAGAGTATCAGGTATAGATCTTCCTAAAAATAAAAGAGGCTTTGTAGCTCTTACCTATATTTATGGAATTGGCAGATCTTCAGCAGCAGCGATCTTAGCAGCAGCAGGCGTTGACCCTCAAAAAAAAGTAAGCGAATGGAATGACGACGAAGCAACTGCTATTCGTAATGTTATTACCTCAGAAATAAAAGTAGAAGGTCAATTACGTGCTGAAATTCAATTAAACATTAAACGTCTGATGGATATCGGTTCTTACAGAGGAATCCGCCATCGTAAAGGCTTACCAGTACGAGGACAAAGTACAAAACGGAATGCGCGTACCAGAAAAGGTAAACGTAAGACTGTAGCTGGTAAAAAGAAAGTAACTAAATAATAATAATTGAAGCTTTAACAGAATGGCACAAGCAACAAATAAAAAGACGACAAAGAAAAGAGTGGTGAAAGTAGAAGCCGAAGGCTATGCTTACATCAAGGCGACTTTTAACAATATCATCATCTCTTATACTAATAAAGCAGGACAAGTAATTTCTTGGAGTAGTGCGGGCAAAAACGGCTTTAGAGGTTCTAAGAAAAGCACCCCGTATGCGGCTCAGATGGCAGCTCAAGATGCTGGTCAAAAAGCGTATGATGCAGGATTGCGTAAAGTAGAAGTATTTGTAAAAGGGCCGGGAGGCGGACGTGAATCTGCAATTCGTACTATCGGAAATGTAGGTATCGAAGTAACTATCATCAGAGACGTAACGCCAATGCCGCACAACGGATGTCGCCCACCAAAAAGAAGAAGAGTATAATAATTAAATGATGAATGATGAAAATGATGCATAAAATAATCAGATAAACATCAAACATTAAACTTTTAGAATAACATGGCAAGATATACAGGACCTCGCACCAAAAAATCAAGAGCATTCGGAGAACCAATTTTTGGATACGATAAAGCATTTGAAAAACGTAAATATGCTCCAGGACAACACGGAAGCTCTAAAAAACGTTCAACGAAATCTGAATATGCAATTCAGTTAAAGGAAAAACAAAAAGCTAAATATACTTATGGTATTTTAGAAAGACAGTTTTACAAAACCTTTGTTGAAGCAGCTCGTAAACATGGCGTTACTGGTGAAAACTTATTGCGTTTATTGGAACAACGTTTAGACAACACCGTATTCCGTTTAGGATTTGCTCCCACTCGCAGTGCTGCTCGACAATTTGTAAATCATAAACATATAACAGTAAACGGAAGGATTTTAAATATCCCTTCTTACACCGTTAAAGTTGGTGATGTAATAAGTGTCCGAGAAAAATCTAAAAATTTAGAAGTTGTTCAAGATACATTGAAACTAGGTGGTGTGAAGAAATATGGATGGTTGGAATTAAATTCAGCTAAATTAGAAGGCAAATACGTAGAACTTCCATCAAGAGATCAAATTCCTGAAACAATTAAGGAACAATTGATTGTTGAGTTATACTCTAAATAATAATAATTTTTTTGAAGAGAATGTTTTACTATTAAACATTCAGATTAAAACTTTAAAAATAAATAACAATTATGGCAATTTTATCATTTCAAAAACCGGATAAGATCCTTTTACAAAAAGCAACAGACTTTGAAGGTACATTTGAATTTGCACCACTTGAACCGGGATTTGGTAACACCATCGGTAACGCACTTCGAAGAGTATTGCTTTCTTCCTTAGAAGGATACGCTATTACTAGTATTAAAATTGCTGGTGTTAATCACGAATTTTCTACTATTAAAGGCGTGATTGAAGATGTGACTGAAATCGTTTTAAATATCAAACAAGTTCGTTTAAAAAGAGTATTGCATGACGCAGATGCTGGATATGAAAAAATCTATATTTCTATAAAAAATAAAGACCAATTCACTGCCGGTGATATCGAAGCACATACTAATGTTTTCGCAGTTACAAATCCTGATTTAGTGATTTGTAACATGGAGAAAAACGTGAATTTGGAGATGGAAATAACTATCGGAAAAGGTAGAGGTTATGTAGCAGCAGAAGAGCACTACGTAGATAATTCTATAGTAGGTTTAATTCCTGTAGATTCCATCTATACGCCAATTAAGAATGTTCGTTACAAAATCGAAAATACACGGGTAGAACAACGTACTGACTTTGAAAAATTAATCATTGACGTAAAAACAGACGGCACTATTCATCCTGAAGATGCAGTAAAAGAAGCAGCTAAGATATTAATCCAACACTTGATGCTTGTTTCTGATGAAAATATTACATTCGACTCAGAAGAAAAAGGCCAAGAAGAAGTGGTAGATGAACACATCTTACACATGAGAAAAATATTGAAAACACCATTAGAAGATTTAGATTTATCAGTACGTGCATACAACTGCTTGAAAGCTGCTAAGATTAACTCTTTATCTGAATTGGTTCAATACGATACTAACGAGTTGTTGAAATTCAGAAACTTTGGACGAAAATCATTAGTTGAAATTGAAGAATTAATTATCGAGAAAGGAATGCACTTCGGTATGGATCTATCAAAATTTAAATTAGAAGACTAAATAAATATAAGTAGAAGAACGTAATTACTCATTACTCACTACTCAATACGTTAAGAAAATGAGACACGGAAATAAAATAAACCATTTAGGTAGAAAGTACGGACACAGATCGGCGTTACTGAAAAACTTATCTACAGCCTTATTCATCAATAAAAGAATAGAAACCACTGTAGCTAAAGCAAAAGAATTAAGAGGTTATGTAGAACCCTTAGTGACCAAATCAAAAGACAATACAACACATTCTCGTCGTACTGTATTCTCTTATCTGCAAAATAAAGAAGCAGCAAAGGAATTATTCGATGTAATCGCTCCTAAAGTGGGTGATAGACCAGGAGGATACACAAGAATCGTTAGATTGGGACAACGTTTAGGAGATGCAGCAGAAATGGCAATCATCGAGTTGGTAGATTTTAATGAAACCTACAAACCAAAAACTACAACTACTGCAGAGCCTAAGAAGAAAACACGCCGTTCTTCAGCTGCTAAGAAAAAAGCAGATGATGCAACAATTGTAGTAGAACAAAAACAGGAAATTACACCAACAGAAGAAAAATCAGAAGAATAAAAATGATTTTTTCAACACATAAGAAAAGGATAGCATTAATTTAGCTATCCTTTTTTTTTAACCTATTTTGTTTTGTGTAACTTTGTTTCAAACCTTTATAATTTATATTATGCCAACAACTACACCTGCCATCTTACTTCTTGACGATGGAACTTCTTTCCATGGTTTTGCCTGCGGAAAAATTGGAACTGCTACCGGCGAAATTTGCTTTAATACCTCTATGACAGGTTATCAGGAATTATTCACCGATCCAAGCTACTTTGGTCAGTTATTGGTGTCTACCAATGTGCATGTTGGAAACTATGGAATAAAAAATGCAGACGCAGAATCAGCTCAAATTCAAATCGCAGGATTAATTTGTAGAGATTATACCAACAGTTATTCGCGCAAACAAGCGGATAGCTCTATTGAAGATTACTTTATTCAAAATAATTTGGTCGGGATTACAGGAGTAGATACTCGTGCAGTGGTTCGTCACGTACGTGAGAAAGGTGCTATGAATGCAATTATATCTTCTGAGCATACAGACATAGAATCACTGCAGGCAACTCTGAAGAAGGTTCCAAATATGGAAGGTCTAGAGTTGTCCTCTAAAGTAACTACCAAAATAGCCTATACCGTAGGCAATGAACAAGCAAAATATAGAATTGCTGCATTAGATTTTGGGTTAAAAAGAAATATGTTGCGTAACTTTGTGGACAGAAATTGCTATGTAAAGGTATTTCCTGCTAAGACATCCATAGATGAACTTAAATCGTTTAACCCTGATGGATATTTTATATCTAACGGCCCCGGAGACCCTGCTGTTATGGATTATGCAGTAGAAACAGTGAAACAGCTATTGGAACTTGATAAACCTATATTCGGAATTTGTTTAGGTAATCAACTAATAGCTAGAGCAGTAGGAGTGCCAACTTATAAACTCCATCATGGACACCGAGGCGGAAACCACCCGGTGAAAAATTTGAAAACAGGAAAATGTGAAATTACAGCACAAAACCATGGGTTTGCAGTAGATATGGATGCTCTGAAAAAATCAGATAAAGCACATCTCACGCATGTAAATTTAAACGATAACTCTGTCGAAGGATTGGAAATAGTAGGTAAAAAAGCATTTTCCGTACAATATCACCCAGAAGCGGCTCCCGGTCCTCATGATTCCCGTTATCTCTTTGATGATTTCATTAAGATGATGGGGTAAAATACTTTACTCCACTCTAAAAGTAATAAAGTAAAATTGAGCATACACACGTTATAACTTTTTAATATAATAGATTTAAAATATTTAATTTATTTGTTTTTAAATGTTTAATATATGTAAATCTATTTTTAAAATCTATTTATTTTAAAGCAAAAGTTTGTGTAATTTTGTTTGTTGTTACTACTTACTGAAATATTATTGATAAGCTTCTAGGAATGACTAATTACCTGATAAAAAATATTACCATTTTAGACAAAACTTCCGAATTTAACGGTAAAAAGGTACACCTGTTAATCGAAAATGGAAATGTGACAAAAATATCGGAAGATTTTTGCAAGGATACTGAAACTGCACAAATTATAGATTATAATGGCTGCTACCTCGCACCCCCATTTTGCGATGTTTACGTTCATGTCGGCGATCCAGGCTTTGAATATCGTGAAGATATCCAATCGGTAGCAAATGCAGCACTATTCGGTGGGTTTACATCTATTTGCTCTATTGCAGACAACCATCCTATAACGCAAACAAAAGCACAAGTAGAGTATATTATCAACCAAGCAAAAAATACAGCAATAGATATTTTTCCAATTGGTGCAATTACAGAAAATTTTGATGGAAAAACACCGACAGAAATGCAAGATATGCATCAAGCAGGGGCAATTGCCTTTTCAGATGCACCTCACAGTATTAAAGATAGCGGCATGCTGCTGCGAGCATTGCAATATGTGCAGCCATTCGAGGGTTTGGTAATAACTATGCCTTACGATAAGTCGTTAGTTGGTGATGGACAGGTGAATGAAAGCGAAATATCTGTGCGGATGGGTATGAAGGGTATTACCAATTTGTCAGAATATGCCAGCGTGCAGCGCGATTTGGAAGTACTGAGATATACCGGCGGCAAACTGCACTTGGTAGGTATTTCTACCGCCGAAAGTGTTAGTTTAATTCGCAAGGCAAAGGTAGATGGTTTGCAAGTTACTTGTTCCGTATTTGTGCACCACCTGATTGGCAATGAAAATGAGGTGAAAAACTTCGATGCCAATTATAAAGTATTCCCACCGCTAAGAACGGACAATGACAAACAGGCATTAATAGAAGGATTGATAGACGGAACCATTGATACGATCTCGACACAACATACACCGTTGAGTAATGATGAAAAAAATGTAGAGTTTGAATTAGCAGAATTTGGAATGATTGGATTGGAAACAGCATTTGGATTATTAAATAAAAACTTAGGCAATCAAATTTCTAAAGAAAAGTGGGTAGAGTTGCTTTCTGTTAATCCTCGAAAAATACTAGGAAAACCTAATCGTTTAGAGGATTTTGTAATTCTGAATTTTGAAGAAGAATATGTTTTTAGGGAAAATATGATCCGCTCTAAATCCAAAAATACACCATATCTTGAACATTCTTTAAAAGGGAAAGTGAAAGCAGCATTTGTAAAAGGAAAACTTTACCAAAACTAACATGAACGAACCAATACCTCAAGATAATAATACGCGTGGCACGCTGACTGGAATTATGGTAACACTGTTTTCTGCACTGTTTGCTACCCTCTTTTTTGCCGGATTTTTTACTCTCGCTTATATTAAGCACATGCCATATGGCAGAATGCAGGCAATGCTTTCCCAAGTAACAGCAATACTCTTTGCAGTTGTGTTAACACAATATTTATCCAAAAAAATACAAGGCGATAAACTAAAATTTATGCAAGGTTTTTTAGGCGGATGGTTGGCAAGTTTGGTATTAGCAATTTTTGTAAATACATTCTATACAATATTCTCAAAAATTACAGGATCAAATATAGTACCCAAAGGTGCTTTTGCAATGATACTGATGTTATACAGCGCTATAGGCGTTTTTGTATCTTTGGTATTTGCGCTTATTTTAAAAAATGAATAGATTTACCGTTTTTATAAGTTAAAATTAAAACTGTTGAATATATCTGTAATCATACCTTTATTGAATGAAGCGGAATCGCTGCCGGAGTTATTTGCATGGATAGAAAAAGTAATGCAAGAAAATAATTTTTCTTATGAAGTAATAGCAGTGGACGATGGTAGCAAAGATGAATCTTGGGACGTGATAAAATCTTTTTCCCAAAAAAATCCATTAATCAAAGGCATACAATTTCAGCGCAACTATGGTAAGTCAGCTGCACTGCAAGTCGGCTTTCAGACGGCACAAGGAGATGTAGTTATTACTATGGATGCCGACTTACAAGATTCGCCCGATGAAATTCCGGAGTTATATAAAATGATTACCGTAGATGGATATCATTTAGTGTCGGGATGGAAGAAAAAACGATACGACCCCATTACTAAAACTATACCTACCAAATTATTTAATGCGGCCACCCGTGCAGTTTCGGGCATACATAACCTGCACGATTTTAATTGCGGACTAAAAGCATATCAAAAAAGAGTAGTAAAAAGCATAGAAGTATATGGCGAAATGCACCGTTATATTCCGGTAATTGCTAAATGGGCGGGGTTTGACAGAATAACCGAAAAAGCGGTACAGCATCGCGAGCGAAAATATGGAGTTACCAAATTTGGAATAGAACGATTTGTAAATGGCTTTCTCGATTTAATGAGTATCACCTTTGTAGGACGATACGGCAAACGCCCCATGCATATCTTTGGCACATTGGGCGTACTTTCTTTTTTCTTCGGATTTTTAATCCTAATCTATCTTACTATCACAAAGACATTTTTTGGCGTAGTGGGAATGACCAACCGCCCGATATTCTATCTCGGAATTTTATCAGTGATTACAGGTGTTCAGTTGTTCGTTGCCGGATTTTTAGGAGAATTAATTGCCCGCAATGGCTCGGAACGGAATTTCTACCACATCAGCGATAAAACCAACTGCTAAGAGTTGGTTCTCGAAGCGAGAAACGATATTGAATTAAAATAGAATAAAATTCCACAAACAGTCGCACTGTCTCTCAGTAGTTATATAGTTTTAGGTAATTGGTGGACAACCGATCCAAAGCCAACCCACCCACCAAATTTTAACCTCACAAACATTCAGTAATTCAAACATTTTTTATATTTAAAATTATGGTAGGTAAGTTTTTAAAACCTATATTTATAAGTCAAAATAAGATAAACCGAATTATAAAAGAGTTGAATAAAAGAGTAAATCAAACTTGGCGGGTTAAACAACTTGAAGAAAGTTGAAATATGCGCAGTAGTTGTATATAGAAATAAACAACCTCCAAGTCTAATTGAACTTTAGAAATAGATAAAATACATTACGCAACGCTAAAACTTAACTTAGATAAAAATGACAAGCATACAACAAAGACAAGAATTACAAAATAAAATTTGGAAAATAGCCGACGAAGTTCGTGGCTCCATTGATGGTTGGGATTTTAAACAATTCGTTCTCGGTACGCTTTTCTACCGTTTTATTAGTGAGAATATTACAGCCCACTTCAATGTGGAAGGCGCTGATTATGCCAACTTGCCCGATGATGTTATCTCGCCTGCAATAAAAGGAGAGGTCATTAAAGAAAAGGGGTTCTTCATTTATCCAAGTCAGCTTTTTGTGAATATTGCCAAAACAGCGAATACCAATCCAAACTTAAACACCGAGCTCAAAGCCATTTTTGATGCCATTGAAAGCTCGGCTAACGGCTATTCTTCTGAAAGTGATATCAAAGGTTTGTTTGCTGATTTTGACACCACCAGCACCCGTTTGGGAAATACCGTGGAACACAAAAACAGCCGTTTGGCTGCCGTACTGAAAGGGGTAGAAGAATTGAATTTTGGGAATTTTGAAGAAAATAAAATAGACCTCTTTGGTGATGCTTATGAATTTCTGATTTCCAATTATGCAGCTAATGCAGGTAAATCGGGAGGTGAGTTTTTTACACCGCAAACGGTTTCCAAACTCATTGCACAATTGGCTATGCACAAACAAACAAGTGTAAACAAAATTTATGACCCTGCTTGCGGTTCGGGCTCGTTGCTTTTGCAAGCTAAAAAACATTTCGACAATCACATTATCGAAGAGGGTTTTTACGGACAAGAAGTCAACCATACCACCTACAATTTGGCAAGGATGAATATGTTTTTGCACAATGTCAACTACGATAAATTTGATATTCAGTTGGGCAATACACTTTTACAGCCGCTTCACAACGATACCAAACCTTTTGATGCCATTGTTTCTAATCCGCCTTATTCTATCAATTGGATTGGTAGCGATGATCCTACTTTAATCAACGATGACCGTTTTGCTCCAGCAGGTGTGCTTGCTCCCAAATCAAAAGCTGATTTTGCTTTTGTGCTACACGCTTTGAGCTATCTTTCTGCCAAAGGTAGAGCAGCCATTGTTTGTTTTCCAGGTATTTTTTACCGTGGCGGTGCGGAACAGAAAATTAGAAAATATTTGGTGGACAATAATTTTGTAGAAACCGTTATTTCTCTTGCACCCAACTTATTTTACGGAACGAGTATTGCCGTAAACATTTTGGTGCTTTCTAAAAGTAAAACCGATACCAAAACCCAGTTTATCGATGCCAGCGGTGAAGATTTCTTTAAGAAAGTAACCAACAACAACATTCTGGAAGATGCGCATATCGAAAAAATTATGGAGCTCTTCGACAAAAAAGAAGATGTGCCGCACACTGCCGTTTCTATCGACAACGCCAAAATTGCCGAAAACGATTATAATCTTTCGGTTTCTTCATACATAGAAGCCAAAGACAATCGGGAAGTGATTGATATTGCTGTTTTGAATGCTGAGATTGCTAAAACGGTAGAGAAGATAAATGAATTGCGTTCGGATATTGATTTGATTGTGAGAGAGATTAGTGGTTAGGATTTAGTGGTTAGGATAAAAAGAAAAGTATGATTAGGGATTTTAAAGATTTAATTGTTTGGCAAAAAGCGATGGAGCTTGTTACTGAAGTATATATATTGGTCAAAAAGCTACCAAAGGAAGAACTTTTTGCTTTGAGTGACCAAATGAGGCGTGCAGCTATTTCTATTCCAAGTAACATAGCTGAAGGTCAAGGAAGAAATTCGACAAAAGAGTATATTCACTTTCTCGCAATTGCTAAAGGTTCAAAAGCCGAGTTAGAAACGCAGTTACTACTTTGTGTTAAAATCAATTATTTGGAAGATTCAGAAATTGAAACAGCTATCAATCTAATTCACGAAGTTGGTAAAATGCTAAACACACTCCAAAAATCCCTAAAACCTAACAACTAATCCCTAAAACCTAACAACTAATCCCTAAAACCTAATCTTATGGCAAAAATTAAAGTTGAAAATACCGAAATAAATATCCTAACAGTAGCAGAAAGAGATTACATCTCGCTTACTGATATGGCAAATGCCAAAGAAGGCGAAAGTCGTGCAGCTGATATTATTAAAAACTGGCTAAGAACACGTTATGCACTCGAATTTTTAAGCACCTGGGAGCAAATTCACAATCCTAAATTTAAAGTGGTGGAATCTGACCACTTTAAAATGCAGGCCGGTTTACCAAGTTTTACCCTGAGTGCTTCCGAATGGATAGACAAAACTGATGCTATTGGTATTGTTGTTAAAAAAGGAAAATATGGCGGAACCTATGCCCACAAAGACATAGCCTTTGAATTTGGCTCGGCTATTAGCGTTCCTTTCAAGCTCTATTTAATTACCGAATTTCAACGCCTGAAAGAGGAAGAGCAAAAACAATTGGGATGGACGGCAAAGCGGGAATTAGCAAAAATCAATTACCATATTCATACGGATGCCATTAAACAAAATTTAATTCCAAAAGAATTAACGCCAAAAGAAACCTCCATTATTTACGCCAACGAAGCCGATGTGCTAAATGTTGCTTTTTTGGAATCACTGCCAAACAATGGCGCGAGGCAAATCCCGATCTTAAAGGCAATATACGAGATTATGCAGCTATCAATCAACTGATTTGCCTTTCTAATTTAGAAAATATTAATGCGGTATTCATCAACGAAAATATACCACAGCAACAAAGACTGATAAAACTCAACCAAATTGCCATACAACAAATGAATATTTTAGAACAAGCAGATAATCGTAAATTTCTTAAATAATTTATAGATTTAGTGGTTAGTTTTTAGTTTTTAGTGGTTAGTGGTTAGTTTTTAGTTAAAAGAAAAAAGTATGATTTTAGATTTAATAAAAAATACAACAGTGGAATGGAAAACGCTCGGGGAAGTGGCGGATTATGAGCAGCCAACCAAATATTTAGTAAAATCAAGTAATTACAAAGATAATTTCCCAATTCCTGTTTTGACGGCTGGTAAAACTTTTATTCTTGGATATACTGATGAAATCGAAGGAATTTACAAGGCTTCGGAAAATCCGGTTATTATTTTTGATGATTTTACAACAGCAAATAAATGGGTTGATTTTGATTTTAAAGCGAAATCATCTGCAATGAAAATGATTACTTCAAAAGATGAAAATGTAGCTTTGATAAAATACATTTATTATTGGCTAAATACATTGCCTAATGAATTAATAGATGGCGACCATAAAAGACAATGGATTAGCAATTATACAAACAAAAAAATCCCCATCCCTTCACTAAAAATTCAGCAAGAAATAGTTGCTATTCTCGATACCTTCACCGAGCTTACAGCAGAGCTTACAGCAGAGCTTACAGCTCGTAAACAGCAATATGAGTTCTATCGCGAGCAATTGCTAAGCGTGGATGATAACGGATTAATGAATGGCGTAAAAGCAGAATGGAAAATGCTGGGGGAAGTGATTCTGCCAACAAATAACATTCGTTGGAAAGATAATTTTAACACTTATCGTTATATTGATTTAACGTCTGTTAGTCGTGAGAATAATAAGATTATTGAAACTTCAGAAATTAATTCAGATAACGCTCCAAGTAGAGCTCAAAAATTAGTTTTAGAAAATGATGTGATTTTTGCCACAACCCGACCAACTCAACAACGATTATGTTTAATTGACGAGGATTATTCTGGGGAAATTGCAAGTACCGGATATTGTGTTTTAAGAGCGAAAACGGACGATGTTCTACCAAAATGGATATTTTTTAATCTAACCACTACTAATTTTAAAAACTATGTTGAAGAAAATCAAAGTGGTTCTGCATATCCGGCTATTTCTGATGCGAAAGTAAAAGAATTCCAAATCCCCATTCCACCGCTTTCCGAGCAAGAACGCATTGTGGGAATTTTGGATAAATTCGATACTTTAGTAAATTCAATCAGTGAGGGTTTACCAAAAGAAATAGAAATGAGACAACAGCAATATGAGTATTATCGGGAGAAATTATTGACATTTAACCATTAACCATTAATAATTAACCATTAAAAAATGGGATATAATCCAAACATTCATCACCGTCGTTCCATACGATTAAAAGGATATGATTATTCGCAAGAAGGATTGTATTTTATTACGATATGTTGCCAAAACAGGGCATGTTTGTTTGGGGAAATTGTGGAAGGGAAAATGATATTAAACGATGCCGGAAAAATGGTGGAAAATGAATGGTTGAAATTGCCCAATCGTTTTCAAAATATACAATTACACGAATATGTTGTGATGCCCAACCATTTTCACGCCATTTTGGAAATCGTAGGGGCGACCCTTGTGGTCGCCCAAAATGATACGGTCGCCCAAAATGATACGGTCGCCCAAAATGATGTGGTCGCCCAAAATGATGTGGTCGCCCAAAATGATGTGGTCGCCCAAAATGATACGGTCGCCCAAAATGATGTGGTCG
>CAZXRF010000022.1:19530-51122 GCA_964642875.1 uncultured Chitinophagales bacterium
TGATGTGGTCGTCCAAAATGATGTGGTCGCCCAAAATGATGTGGTCGTCCAAAATGATGTGGTCGTCCAAAATGATGTGGTCGTCCAAAATGATGTGGTCGCCCAAAATGATGTGGTCGTCCAAAATTATATAGGGCAACCACAAGGGATTGCCCCTACGGGTAAAACCGTTGGTAATATGATTGGGGCATTTCAATCCATTGTTACGGTGGAATATATCCGTGGGGTAAAACAAAATAATTACACACCATTTGACGGTAAATTATGGCAACGAAATTATTGGGAACATATCATTCGGAATGAAAATGATTATCAACGAATCGCCCAATACATTATAAACAATCCCGAAAATTGGAATAATGATAAATTAAAATAAAAAGATGACACAATATAACACCGTAGCAGAAACCAACAATTTCATCGTACTCGATAGATACGAGAAACATTTAATGGCAAACGAACCCAAAGCATCTTACCAAACCGAGAACGCTCTGGAAAAGGAATTTATCCAAGACCTGCAAAATCAAGGCTACGAATATGCACAAGCCATCAACACACAACAAGCGATGTTGGCGAATTTACGTACGCAACTGCAAGCGCTCAACAACACTACTTTTTCTGATGCGGAATGGAAACGCTTCGTAGAGGAATTTTTAGACAAACCAAGCGATAATTTAGTAGAAAAATCACGCAAAATACACGACAACTACATACACGATTTTGTTTTTGACGATGGACATATTCAAAACATTTATTTGGTGGATAAAAAGAATGTAGCCCGCAATAAAATGCAAGTCATTTCGCAATTTGAACAAAAAGGCACGCACGCCAACCGCTATGATGTAACGATTTTAGTGAATGGTTTACCTTTGGTGCAAGTCGAATTAAAAAAACGTGGTGTTGCCATTCGTGAAGCGTTCAACCAAGTACATCGCTATTCAAAAGAAAGTTTTAACAGTGATAATTCTTTGTTCAAATACTTGCAGATATTCGTTATTTCCAACGGAACAGACAGTCGTTATTTTGCCAATACCGTAACGAGAAACAAAAACAGTTTTGATTTTACGATGAACTGGGCAAAGGCGGATAATGCACTCATCAAAGATTTGAAAGATTTTACGGCTACTTTCTTTCAGAAAAACACCTTGCTGAATATCTTGCTGACCTATTCTGTTTTTGATACCAGCGATACTTTGCTCATTATGCGACCGTATCAGATTGCGGCTACGGAACGAATGTTGTGGAAAATACGCAGTTCTTACGAAGCTAAAGTTTGGAGCAAACCCGAAAGTGGCGGTTATATTTGGCACACCACAGGTTCAGGAAAAACATTGACGAGTTTCAAAGCTGCACGATTGGCAACGCAATTAGATTTTATCGACAAAGTGTTTTTTGTGGTGGATAGAAAAGATTTGGACTATCAAACCATGAAAGAATACCAACGCTTTTCGCCCGATAGCGTAAATGGCTCAGACAACACCGCTGGACTGAAACGCAACATCGAAAAAAACGACAATAAAATCATCGTTACCACCATTCAGAAACTCAACAATCTGATGAAAACGGAAAATGATTTAGGGATTTATCAAAAGCAAGTCGTTTTTATTTTTGATGAATGTCATCGTTCGCAATTTGGTGAAGCACAAAAGAATCTGAACAAAAAGTTCAAGAAATTCTACCAATTTGGATTTACGGGAACGCCAATTTTTGGTGATGATATTGTAGATGGAAAGTTAATCCGTAAAGGAAATGCCTTGGGTGCAGAAACCACAGCAAGCGTTTTTGGAAGAGAGTTACATTCGTATGTGATAACCGATGCCATCAGAGATGAAAAAGTATTGAAATTTAAGGTCGATTACAACAATGTTCGCCCCAAATTCGCAGCCATAGAAAGCGAACAAGACGAAGCGAAACTCAGTGCAGCCGAAAACAAAAAAGCCTTGTTGCATCCCGAGCGTATCAAAGAAATATCGCAATATATTTTGCGAAACTTTAGAATAAAAACACACAGAACTCAAGGAGGAAACACTGGTTTTAACGCGATATTTGCCGTAAGTTCGGTGGATGCCGCCAAATGTTATTACGAAGAACTAAACAAACAACAAATTGGAAGCGATAAATCGTTGAAAATTGCTACGATTTTCTCTTTTGCAGCCAACGAAGAACAAAATGCCATTGGTGAAATCCAAGATGAAACCTTTGAGCCGTCTGCAATGGACAGCTCAGCCAAAGAATTTTTAGCCAAAGCAATTAACGATTACAACGCATTATTCAAAACGAATTATGGTGTCGATAGTGAATTTCATAACTATTACCGCGATCTTGCTAAACGGGTAAAAAACAAAGAAATTGATTTAATAATTGTTGTCGGAATGTTCTTGACAGGTTTTGATGCTCCAACTTTGAATACACTTTTTGTAGATAAAAATTTGCGTTACCACGGTTTGATGCAAGCATTTTCACGCACCAACCGAATTTACGATGCAACAAAAACTTTTGGAAACATTGTTGCTTTTCGCGATTTAGAACAAGCCACTGTTGATGCCATCACCTTGTTTGGCGATAAAAATACCAAAAATGTGGTGTTGGAAAAGAGCTACAAAGAATATTTGGAAGGGTTTACAGACATTGCCACAGGCGAAGCGCGCAGAGGGTATGTTGATGTGGTGAAAGAACTCAACGAACGCTTTCCCAATCCAGATGAAATTTTTACAGAAGCCGATAAAAAGGATTTTGCCAAACTCTTTGGTGAATACTTGCGAGTAGAAAACATCTTGCAGAATTATGATGAGTTTACATATCTAAAAGCCTTGCAAAATATTGATATTAATGACGCAGAAGCGGTTGAAAAATTCAAGGAAACACATTTTGTAAGCGATGAAGAAATGGCAGCAATGCAAAATGTAGAAACACTTTCGGAACGCATTGTGCAAGATTATCGCTCTACCTACAACGATATTCAGGATTGGTTGAGAAACCAAAAAAGTAGCAAAGAAAAAGAAGAATCAACGATTGATTGGGATGATGTAGTATTTGAAGTTGACTTGTTAAAATCGCAGGAAATTAATTTGGATTATATCTTAGGATTGATTTTTGAAAACAACAAAAAGACCAAAGACAAAGCGAGTTTAATAGATGAAATCCGCAGGGTTATCCGAGCAAGTATTGGCAACAGAGCCAAAGAAAGTTTAGTGGTTGATTTTATTAACGAAACAGACTTGGATACCATTCAAGATAAAGCGAATATTATAGATGCTTTCTTTGCTTATGCACAACAAAAACAGAAAAAAGAAGCAGCAGAATTAATTGAAGAAGAAAATTTAAATGAAGAAGCCGCAAAACGCTACATTACAACGTCTTTAAAAAGAGAATACGCCAGTGAAAACGGAACCGAATTGAACGAACTTTTACCAAAAATGAGTCCGCTTAATCCGCAGTATTTGACCAAAAAGCAAAGCGTATTTCAAAAGTTGGTTTTATTTGTAGAGAAGTTTAAAGGAGTGGGTGGACAATTGTAAATAATGACTACATAAGGATAAAAACAGACACGACAATAAGTTACTACTGGCTATAATATTTTGAAATATAGCATCAGCTTGGCAAAAACGGCAGTAAGCGGCTACGTTTATATATTTTCGATAAATTTGAAGCTCATGCTTCGATTGGAGATTTGTGCTGAAAGTGCCGTCTTCGCCAAGCTGAAACCGATAATTTTGTTTGTAAATCTATAAATTGAGCAAGGGAAGCAAAACAGTTGTTTTTTAGGGTAAGAAATGCTTTAGCATTCTCCTAAAAAAATGATTAGTCTGACCCGAGAGGATCAGACTAACCACAAAAACCATAAAACTATGAAAAACCCAATTGCCTCTCGGCAATCAAAAGAGTTCAAATTAACCTGCAATTTTTACGTCCAACTCAAATTCATTCTTGATGGCCTTATCGCCCAATCCTTCGAAGAAATTGGAGGAACCATACCTGATATCCCACAATGTTCTATCTAACGTAATATTTGCTCTTCCTTCAAATCCATTTCCTGTAGTTTTAAATGTTACAGGAAATGAAACACTCTTGGTAATACCTTTTATTGTAAAATCGGCAGTTACCGTGTATTCATTAGGTTTGTTAGTCATTCTTACTACTTTGGTTATCTTCGCTGTAGCCGTTGGAAACGCATCTACATTAAAGAAATCAGTGCTGCTTAAATGACCAATCAATTTCTTTTTATAATCAGGATCTTTGATGTCTTCATTTGAAATAGATTTCATGTCTATCGTAAACGTGCCACCTGTCAAAATCCCATCTTTCAAAAAAACGCTACCGGATTGTATTTTGATTTTTCCTTTATGTTGTCCTAAGAGTTTTTTCCCTGTCCAACTCAATGTGCTTTTCTGCACGTTTATCGGTATTGTTTTTACGTCCGTACTACTTTTTTCGCTCCCCTTCGTTTTCCCTACACTGAAAAAAATTATTACTAAAGCGCATACTGCTGATAAAAAATGTTGTTTCAAATTAGATTCGTTTACGCTTGTATATACAAATATCTAACCATTTTGTTGAATTTCAAGGTTAAAAAAGTTAAAATTCGTTTTTTTACATCTGTTTAGTGCATTAATTGATACAAATCAATACCTTACGCGCCTAAATACAATTAAATGAAGAGTTTTAAAGACAAAATTGCAGTGATAACCGGTGCTGGTTCTGGAATTGGGCAGGCACTTTCCCTAGAATTAGCAAAAAAAGGAGCTGTCCTTATTTTATCAGATAAAAATGCTGAAGGATTAGCAGATACCGAAAGTAAAGTGAAAACAATCGGTGCTACTTGCTATACTTATTCTGTTGATGTATCCAATGAAAAAGCGATAAAAGACTTTGTAAAAACTGTACTTAAAGAACACAGGCATATTGACTTATTGTTTAATAATGCAGGATTTGCATTAGGAAAAATTTCGATGCAACAAGTAAAAATGGAAGACTTCCGCAAAATTGTAGATGTGAATATGTGGGGCGTAATAAACCATACCAAAGAATTTTTAGATACGCTGATTAGCCGCCCTGAAGCTGTAATCGTTAATATATCCAGTTTGTTTGGATTGGTAGGCGTTCCGGATCAAGTGCCATATTGTACCACTAAATTTGCAGTACGCGGATTTACAGAAGCCTTGCGTGCCGATTTATATAATACCAATGTGGAGGTATATTGTGTGCATCCGGGTGGAATTAATACCAATATTTATAAAAATGCAGTGCATTACGAAAGTAATCCATCTTTAGATAAAAAATTTCAAAAAGCATTGGAGCGTACCTCGCCCGAAGATGCTGCTAAAACCATACTGAAGCACATAGAGAAAAAAAATGAACGTGTTTTAATAGGTATTGATGCAGAAATGGGCGACAGATTGGCTCGTACTATGCCGGTAGGCTATACCAAGTTGATAATGAAAGTATTTAATTTTATTGCAAAATAAATCACCAACCAAAGCAATAGAAGCCGCCTTTGAATAGGCGGTTTTTTTATTTTATGCCAATGTTATAAATAATGGATAGGAAGTTTGCTTTTTTGAAAATCATAATTAATTAAATGCAAAGTCGTACCTTTGCGCTCAATTTAGATATGTTAGATAAATTAGAACTTATATACTTTAGATATAAAGACTTGGAATCCCAGCTGAGCGACCCGGGGGTAGTAGGTGATATGCAGAAGTTTAAGAAAACATCCAAAGAATACAAGGATTTGGAGCCGATAGTAAAAGCCTATTTTGAATATAAAAATTTAACCTCGAATATAGAGTTTAATAAGCAAGTATTAGCGGAAGAGAAAGATGCAGAACTTCGAGAGATGGCAAAAATGGAGTTGGACGAACAGCAGGAAAGATTGCCCAAATTAGAAGATGAAATCCGTTTTCTTTTAATACCCAAAGATCCAGAAGATGATAAGAATGCCATCTTAGAAATACGAGCAGGTACGGGCGGCGATGAAGCTAGTATCTTTGCCGGAGATTTATTGCGCATGTATTTAAAATACTGTGAAGCTAAAGGCTGGACAACGGAAATAATGAATGAAAATGCAGGTACTGCCGGTGGTTTCAAAGAAGTAGTAGTAGAAGTTACTGGGGAAGGTGTGTATGGCGTATTAAAATACGAATCAGGGGTGCATCGAGTGCAGCGAGTGCCAGAAACTGAATCGCAGGGGCGGGTACATACTTCAGCAGCATCAGTAGCCGTGCTACCCGAAGCCGAAGAAGTGGACGTGGAAATAAATCCGGCAGATATAAGAAAAGATGTTTACCGCGCTTCCGGTGCGGGCGGACAGCACGTAAATAAAACCGAATCTGCTGTTCGATTAACACACCTTCCAACAGGTACTATTGCAGAATGCCAAGATGCACGCTCGCAGCATAAAAACTATGAAAGTGCCATGAAAGTGTTGCGTACCCGCTTATATGAAAAGGCATTGAATGAGCATAATGAAGCAATAGCCAAGCAACGTAAAACCCTAGTATCTACCGGTGATAGAAGTGCAAAAATACGTACCTACAATTATCCGCAAGGGCGAGTAACTGACCATCGTATCAATCTTACACTTTATAATTTAGGTGAAATCGTAAACGGCGATTTACAAGACATTATTGACAAATTAACTTTTGAAGAAAATGCCGAAAAACTCAAGATGGGTGGTATCTAATCAGCGTAATAATTCGCTAAGTATCTGCGGTGATTTTAAATCTATAAAATCGGATATGTGCCAGCGGTAGTATAACAGTAATTTTTCTAACATTAATTTCCGTTCGGCGCTGGTAAGTTTCAACTCATTTTTATCGTAATACATAGCCAGTAATTTCTTGAAAATTTCTGTTTCATAAGCACTCATACTACTTTGTGTAGAGTCAAATTTATCTTCAAATTTCCCTGAGCCTAAATTAAAAAAACTCCCTTTTAGAATGTTTTGCAAAGAAGGCTCAAACCCTAAAATACTTGCAGTTTCCAATAGAAAGAAAAGCGGCTTATTTTCAATTCCGTTTTGCTGTACATCCAGCTCGATAAGAAATAAAGTGAGGTAATTGTAGAGCTGCTCGTTTACTTCATAATCTTTTACGCATTTGGAAATTAATTCGACACAAAAAATAGCCACACTTTGTTTTGCAAAATCATACGGAAGTTGACGGTAAATATATGCTATATGATATTCTTTAATACGATTTAAGTTGCGTTGTTCCTTGAGGTAAATATCTAATTGTAAAATATTTAAAGGCTGTAATAAATTCCCTTTTTGTTTGTTCTTACTGCTTCGTATTCCTTGAATGATGAAACTCAATAAGCCATATTTTTTTGTAAATATGGATACGATTAATCCTGATTCTGAATATCGAACTGTTTTTAAAACGATGCCTTCCGTTTTTTCGAGCATGGTGTAAAAGTAATTTTTTTTAATAGATTAAAATTGAAAACGGACCGATAAACAAATTCTTTCCAATTAATTTTTTTTCAAATTCTCGAAAATAGTGTATCTTTAAAACAATAATTATACCCATGAAAAAGAAAAATACTGTTCTGCTTTTATTAATGTTTGTTGCAGTAGCATTCACCTCTTGCAAAAAAACTTGGAATTGCGAGTGTAGCTCTAGAGGTAAAGTAACAAGCGTTACACCCATTCACGATTTAGGCAGATTTGGTGCTAAAAATGTTTGTGATGGCTACCAAGCTGAAGATAACCGCACGAACGGAGCGGATGTAGTATGTAAATTGAAATAATTCTTAGTATAATTTCTATTTATGTAACGTGTTTTGTGGTAATATATTTATTCCTCTTTTACAGTAAATAGTTTTACCATTTGCTGTAATAAAATCTGAGGTCTTAAAGGTTTTAAAATCAAATCGTCAAACCCTAAGTCAAATAATTCTTCTTTCGAAAGTGTAACCAAACTAGCTGTTGTGGCTATGATTTTGATGTTTTTATATTTTGGATTTTTCTTGATAATTGATGTTGCTTCTATTCCATCCATTTCTGCCATATCTAAGTCCATCAGAATAATATCGGGATGTTCAGCGTGGGTACATTCTATGGCTTCTATACCATTTTCAGCTTCAAGAATTTTAATATCTTGCTGTGCGTTTTGAAGGATTTCCCGTAATATTAGTCTTTGTTCCTCTATATCATCAGCAATTAAAATAGACTTATGATTTATTATTGAGGTATCTAATTGCATTACCTCTAAGCTGATGTCGTTTTCGGATAATGTAAATGGCATCTGAAGAATAAATGTAGTGCCTGCTCCTTCTGTGCTTTCTATAGCAATACTGCCATTCATCATTTCAGTAATTTTTTTGGAAATAGAAAGTCCGAGCCCGGTGCCTCCGAATTGCTTTTGTATAAAAGCGTTTGCTTGTTCATATCTTGAAAAAATAGTATTTATTTTTTCTGCTGAAATTCCAATACCTGTATCTATTATTCTGAAATCTACTGTGATTGGATTTTGGGCTTCCCCAACAAGTTTTGCAGCAATTGTAACTGAGCCTTGGTCAGTAAATTTTATAGCATTTGAAACAAGATTGGTTAATATTTGGATAAGCCGAGTACTATCCGTAAGCACGGCTATTTTGGGTAAATCAATTTTTAATTGTAATTCAATCCCTTTTTTATTGGCTTGGAAAATTAGCGCATTATATACATTTTCCAATATTTCTGAAATGAATTTAGGCTCGTAAACAAACTCCAATTTCCCTGCTTCTATTTTGCTGATATCTAAAATGTCGTTAATAAGCCCGAGTAGGTTTTCACCACTACGTTCTAAGCGGGTAACGTAAGCTTCTTGTTTTTCAGATAAATTATCTTGATGTAATAAATAACAAATTCCAATAATGCTGTTTATCGGCGTTCTAATTTCATGGCTCATATTGGCCAAGAAATCTTGCTTGAGTTGCGCAATATGCTCTGCGTTTTCTTTTTGCAGCGTTATCGTTTTGGTTTCATGTGTAATTTGCAAATTGCGTATGGCTTTCTCCGATTCTTGGTTGAAGATGATGTCTTTTATCTCGATATATTTTTTTAAGTATTCATGTGCTTTTTGGTATTGAGCCTGTTCTTCGTACAAGCTGTGAAAAAGTTTTAAACATTTTAGTAAAATAGTATTTGAAGAGGAGGACGAAGCTATTTCTTTTATGTTTTGTAGATGTTGGAAACATTTGTCATATTGTTTTTTAAAAAGGTATGCGTCTGCAAGATATGTTTCTGCTTCTAAGTAAGAATCTACGGCATCATATTCATTGTTTAAGTGCATTGCCTTATGAGCAAATAAAATAGTGTTGTCAGCATCTTGCAAGAAATTATATAAATTGGCATAGTTCAGAAAATAATGCGCAAGCAGATAGTTTATTTGTGGATTTGTTTTACTATGTTCTTCAATAAGTATCATGCCATCATCCAGCATTTTCTTAGCTAGGTCCGTGTTTTTTTCTAAAATTTGATAAGCATAATTGTTGTAAATAGTAATGAGTGTATAATTGTCATTTAAAGTATTTGCATACTTTAATGCCTGTTCGTTTTCGCTTATACATTTTTCTGTGTCGCCCGTATAATTATATTGTACAGCAGCAACAATATGTATATTGCACCGTTTTTTAATGTCGTCTAATTTGTAAATATATTCTTTGCAGATATTTATATACATTTCAGATTGACTGTAATTGCCCAAGATTTGATGAATGGTAATCAAAAAAGACAATGTCATCAATAATTCATCGGTGTACACCTGTTTAGTACAGTCTTTGTAATTTTGATTTCCAATTTCAAGTGCAGCTATTAAATTATTTACATGTGTGTAATAACTTGTCATATATGCACGTGTGCGAAAAAGCAATTTGTACTGTTGGTGTTCTATTGCAAGCGCTTCACAGTTGCGGAGAGCCTCAATTTCTTGTTCTTGGTTTCGCGAACGGCATTCATACCAATTGTAATTAAAGATAAATTCGTTTGCTTGTTCTATGTCCGTAATCATCACTGCAATAAAATTAGTTATTTTACTTGTTTTATTTTACGCACTATTTCGTTTCTAAATAAACTATCTGTTTTGTAAAATTCTTTTTTGTCTAAATCATAAACTGTATAGAAATTATTGTAAAATGCGAACCTTTTATCATCGTGAAAAAAATAGCTGTCAGGAAACTTACTAATTCTGAATTCAGCTATAGATGAATCTTGAATTAAATGGGTATTAATTAGTTGTTTGTTTAATGCTTGTGAAAATTTATTAGCTGCGTTTTGTGGTAAATTCAGGTGGTATGCGTTGTCGGTATGTGGCATCTTATTGGCATTTTTGTCTGGTGTGCATTTTACCCATACTGCATCACCTGTCGTATCTACAGCACCTGGATAAGCATCTGAAGGCGAAGCGTTTTGTTTATAGCAACGTTCATTTCTTTGCGCATAAGTACCTTGTAAGTATCCACGGGTACCATATACTATGCAATTCACTTCGTTGGCTAATTTTTGCGCTACCGACATTTTTAGAGCAGTATAGTACAACCCTGTATTGCATCCATTTAGATATATTATTGTATTGGTATCTAAAGTACATTTCTGGTTTATCTCTTGAATAATACCCGAAATATCTAAGTTGCAAAATAGTGGTGCATTTCCATGTGCCACTAAGTCTAATAAATAATGTTTATTCTTGTCTTTTAAATAAAAAATAGTAGTATCTATAAAAGAATATGCAGAAGTAGATAATATTGTTATCCAACCTTTGTTTTCTAGTTGCTTTAGGGTTGTATCGTTCGCACCTGTTTCTTCCTCTATGCCTTCAATAATATTTAGCACTTTATTTTTTGTACTGGTATTTTGACGATTCTTTTTTAGTATATCAATCTTGTTTTTTACATCAATTTTCTCTTTTGCCAGAATGAAAATAAACAAAGAAATACCAAATAAAAGTAATGTAGTCGTTATGAGAATGATTTTAGTTTTGCTATTCATATTTGGTTTCTGTTTCAATTTACATTTTTTAATTCAATTTTTTTTCAGTATATTCAAATAACCAAAAACAATAATATGAAAAAGAAAATTAGCATTTTGCTTTTTGCCATCGTGTTATTTGCATCTTGCAATAACACAAAAACCAATGACAATGCCACTGAAAAAACCGTAAAGACGGGCACAGAGTGTAAGCCCACCTTAGTAAATGTTGTGAGTTTTGAAGATAAGGATAACCCAGATGGAAATAGTTATTCCTATGTTGCAAAATTCAAGTTATCCTTATTAGATGAAAATGGTAAAGTTATTTTTGATAGTGGATTTAAAGAATATAAAGATTTTAACCCCGACAAAATTACTATTTCTACAGATTTTAAAAATATCAAAGGGATAGATAGCTCTAAACGACAGTCTGTATTCTATGAAATAACCATAGAAAGAACAAATAAAGCAACAAGTAAAGTTGAAACTATTAATATTCCGGAGAAAAGCGGTTCAGCAGAATCTACTTTTCCGGTGTCAACTTATATAAATGCTTTAGGTGGTAAACTTGATGCGGATAATTCTAATAATATTACCCACCAAAAAGTAATTTTTTATTTTGAAGGAAAGACTAAAAAATCACTGCCGGGGCAAATAAACCCACCTATCAAAACAGATCCGATTCCTCCAAAACCATAGCAGCAAGCAGCGCAGATAATAAATAATAAAGCCGATGTAGATTTACATCGGCTTTTTTTTGTCTCAAGAAATAATTTTCATAATTAATTTCCGGTAAGTATCATATCTGCTCCTTTCTCAGCTATCATTACAGTTGGGCCATGTATATTACTTCCTGTAATAGTAGGCATGATAGAAGAATCGATGACGCGCAAACCTTTTATTCCATGTACGCGAAGTTGTGGATCTACAACCGCCATTTCATCCACACCCATTTTGCAAGAACCTGCCGTATGGTACACACTTTCTGCTTTCTCCAAAATAAATCTTCGGATATCTTCATCTGTTTTGCAATCAGGACCAGGCACTTCCTCTTCTTTCAAAAATGGCGCCATTGCAGATTGTGCTATAATTTTTCTGCCAAGTTTTACCCCATTTACTAATGCATTTAGTTCCATTTCATCATCGAAATAATTGGCTTCAATTTTTGGGTAATCAAATGGGTCCGAAGAGTTTAATAACACTCTTCCTCTACTGTTCGGGCGCATGTGGCAAATATGTAATACAAAACCCGCTTTAGATGGTGTAAATAAACCTTCGCCATGTGGCCGCATTCTAAGAGCTGCAAATTGCAATTGTAAGTCGGGCACATCTACCGAAGGGTCAGATTTTACATAGCCTCCCGTATCAGTTGGTGTGAAAATAAAGCCGTTATTTTTTTTATAAAATTTAGACATAAACTTAACCATATATGGCCAAGGAAAAGTAACTAAAGAAGAACCTGTTTTATCGCGATAGCGCAAGATAACATCGGGATGGTCTTGTAAGTTTTCGCCAACGCCCGGTAGGTTTTGTATCACATTGATTCCAAATTTTTTCAACTCTTCAGCAGGTCCCACTCCCGATAATTTTAATATTTGCGGAGAGCCAATAATTCCCGCACTAAGTATTATCTCTTTTTGTGCTTCTATAGTTTTTAATGCTTTACCGTCTTTCAAATCAAAATACTCAACAGCATAAGCCGTTTTATCCTTAAAGAGAATTTTACTTACATGTGCGTAAGTGATTATAGTTAAATTTTTTCTGTTCTCGGCTTCTCTTAGAAAGGTTACAGCAGAGCTGCCGCGAATACCATCCGGAGTTTGTGTGATTTGAAAATAATCTACGCCCTCATAATCCTTTCCATTGATATCTGGATTTTTGGGAATGCCTGCTTGCACGCAAGCCTCAATAAATGCAGTACTTGCAGGAAAATGGAAAGTAGTATCTATTACATCCATTGTACCTTTATTGTCATGAAATTCGTCTAACTGCCGATGTTGACGTTCCGACTTTTTAAAGTAGGGAAGTACAGATTTGAAATCCCAACCGGTGTTTCCTAATGCTGCCCAATGGTCATAGTCAGAGGAATGTCCTCGTGTGTATATCATTGCATTTACAGCACTTGACCCACCTAGCGTTTTGCCTCGTGGCCAAAAGAATTTACGTTCACCTGTTTTTTTATTTCCCTCAGCAAAATATTTCCAATTGTATTTGGAACTATTCATTAAAAACAACATGTTTACAGGGTTACAATTATGAATAAAATGAGACTCATCCGGCGGACCCGCTTCCAATAAACATACTTTAGTTTCAGGGTTTGCAGAAAGTCGGTTCGCTAATAAACAACCGGCAGATCCACCACCGATAATAATGTAATCATACATGGTATTTTCTTTATAGTTTATAGTTAAAAATAGTATCAATTTTACGGAATTTAAACCACTGTATATGCATAAAATACAGTTTTTTTTGAAAATATTTTCAAAGTATAAGCCTAGATTTTTATAAAGTTATTGTTGAATTGCAGAATAATTTAAATTCTATTTTTTAACCCATTTTTTAAATTCTAAAATCGTATTTTGCAATACTTAGCCTTATAATATATGCAAAACGATGCCTCATTTTTGAAGTTATTTAAAGCCTCGGCAGGCTCCGGAAAAACATATACTTTGGCAAAAGAGTATTTGAAAATTGTATTGCTAAATCCATTTGATTATAATAAAATTCTTGCGGTTACTTTTACCAAAAAAGCTACTGCAGAAATGAAGTCCCGTATTATAGAATTTTTATCAGATTTAGAGAAAAACAAAGCCTCAACCTCAAATTTACGAACAACAATTATTAACGAGATTCTTGAAGAAAAAGCAATAGACATTACTGCTGTTTTTGACAAAAATGTAAGCACTGCACTTCAATTAATATTGCACGATTATTCCAATTTTAATATCTCTACTATTGATAGTTTTTTTCAAAGTATAATTCGGTCTTTTGCTAAAGAATTGGATTTACCAATAGGCATGGAGGTAGAGTTGGATACAGAAATTGTGTTGCAACATGCCGTGCAGGCAATGCTAAAAGAATATAAGGCGGATAAAGATGATTTTTCAAGATGGTTGGAAGAGTATGTTTTTGATTTGATTGAAGAAGATAAAAGTTGGCGCGTAGAAAATAATATTAATCTATTGGCAATGCAATTGCTAAAAGAAGAATATCAGCTGCGCATATCCAACGATAGCCATACATTTGATATTGCATCATATAAAGAAACCTTAGTACAATTAAAGAAACTGTACTTTAATTATCAAAATAAATTAGAAGCTTTAACAGCTGAAGTGCAAAAAAAAATTGAGCATGATAATCTTAATTTGAGCCTATATTTTCAAGGTAAAAAAAGCATTGCTTCGTTTATTAAATACGCAAGTACTTATGACGTGCAAGCTAATTCATACATCTTAAAAATGCTGAATGGAGAGCCTTTGTTTTCTAAAACTATAGCAAAAGATGTGGCTCAAGCGAATGCACTTACATGTGCTTGGGAGTCGTATATAAAGCCATATATAACTGATGTTTTGACGGTTAAAGAAACACAAGAACAAGGCTATTATGCAGCAGAAATTGTATTGAAAAATATTTATGCTTTAGCATTGCTAGAATTTGTAAACAGTAAAATAAAAGAATATAAATCGGATAAAAATCTTATTCTTATTTCAGATACTAATCAGATTGTAAGTTTAATAGCGAAGCATGAAGAAGTACCGTTTATCTTTGAAAAATCGGCAACTTTTTTAAAGTATATTTTGATAGATGAATTTCAAGATACTTCCTCTTTGCAATGGCAAGGAATGTTGCCGTTACTATTAGAAATATTGCAAAATATAAATGGATTAGTATTGATAGTAGGTGACCCGAAGCAAAGCATTTACAGATGGAGAGGCGGGAAAATGGAACTTATTATTGATGGAGTTAAATCCGGACTGCCGGATAGTTGGAAAAACAGAATTGATAAACCATTAAATGATAACTTTAGAAGTGCAAAAGAAATTGTTGAGTTTAATAATGCTTTTTTTTCTACTGTAAAAAATACAATTACCCTAGAAAATACCATATTTAAAGAAGTGTTGAACGATGTAAATCAAGGGATAAAAAAGAACGATAAAAAAGGATTTGTTCAATGTAAATGGTTGGAGAAATTGGAAGCTGAAGATGTGTTTTTATTAGAAATATTGAATGTCATCCAATCACAAAAGTGTAAACGTGCGTATAAAGATTTTGCGGTGTTAACTAGAAGCAACAGACAAGGTGCATTAGTGGCTAATTTCTTGCAACAGCATAACATTCCTGTAGTTTCAGCAGAATCATTGTTGTTGCACCAACATCTGTCAGTGGCGTTATTGATTGCAGCCATTGAATATGTTTTGCATTCCGAAGAAGATTTTTATGCTGTTAAGTTGAACTACCATTATGCTAAATTTTTAAACATTGAAAATGTAGAAAAATACCTTGTAAAACAACAGAAGCAATATTTATTTGAAGAGAAAATAGATACCTTAAATCGGAATAAAATTTCTGTATTAACAGGGTTAGAAATTAGTGAATTAATGTTTACGCTTATGCAGTTATTGCAATTGGATAAACATTCTGATAATTACCTATTGCGATTTCAAGATGTGGTATTTAATTATGTACAAAAACAAGGTGGCTCTGCTGCTGATTTCTTAGATTATTGGGAGCAAAAGAAGGAGAAATTATCTATAATACCACCCGAAGGAATTGATGCGGTAACGATATCTACCATACACAAATCAAAAGGATTGCAGTACCCGATTGTGATAGTACCGTATGCCAATTGGAGTATGAAGCCCGATGCTAAAACTACGATATGGCTGCAAAGCGATATACCACCTTTTCAGCAGCTAAAAACATTTCCTGTTGAAGTAAATAGTAAGTTGGAAAAGAGTCTTTTTGCTGAAGATTATTCAAAAGAAATAAAGCAAAATTATATTGACAACATCAACGTGTTGTATGTAGCATTTACACGTGCTGAAGAGCAATTGTATATCTTTACGTCAGCGGCAGAACTAGACAAAGGAATAGAAAACCCACAGTCGGTAAGTAAGTTGCTGAGTTTGGTTATACCGCAGTTAGCGTTGAATGACGCAAAGGTAGAAGATGGTGAATTTTCTTTTGGCGAAATTGAAGATTTTATTAAACAGCAAAATGAAATTGAGTCAAGCCTTAAAATGGAGTCGGTTTCATTTCATGATTTTAAAAATGAAATTCAACTAAAACGCAAAGTCGAATATAATGCAGCACAAATAAAAGGAAATATTGTACATGAAATATTGTCGAAAATAACCCAACAGCAGCATATCGAGAAAGCGATTGCCACTACGGCAAAGGAAGAGATACAATGGTATTCGGAGGTTATTACAAAAGTTATTTCTTTATTTCAACAAAAAGATTGGTTTAATCCAAAATGGCAACAACTGAATGAAAGAGATACTATATACAAAGGTAATCAATTGCGTGCAGATAGAATTTTGCTAAGCGATAACGAGTGTGTAATTGTCGATTATAAAACGGGCGCAAAAGAAAACGAACATTTGAAACAAATGCAAGCCTACAAGTCAGCTTATACTACATATTTCAATAAACCAACAACAGCGTTTTTGCTTTATACAGATACAGTAGAACTAATAGAAGTACGCTAATTATGAAACATACAAGCCACCATCAATCGCAAGATAATTTCGAAGTTGTTATTTTGCAAAACGATTCTATTACTGCGGAAATAGCAGTAAATATTGGTAATTCCATGTTCTCTTTAAAGCATAATGAAAATGAAATTTTACATTTTCCATACACATTACAGGAATATAAATACAATACACAACTTGCAGGAAATCCGTTTATGCATCCATGGGCGAACAGATTAGCAGGAGAATATATTTTGGTAAATAAGGAACGTTATTGTTTTCCAAAAGAACAACAAAATTTATTGTACAGAGATGGAAATGCGTTGCCATTACATGGGCTGCTTCTAAAATCAGATAAATGGAAAACGGTGGAAACGGGTGCTGATGATGGTAAATGTTGGCATGTAGCATCGCATGATTTTGGAGAAGAAAAATTGCTTTCTATTTTCCCTTTTTTGCATAAAATTTTTATTAAACATCAATTACAAAATAATATACTGACAATAGAAACAACTATCAAAAATACAGATACTAAAGCCATGCCGATTAGTTTTGGGTTTCACCCTTATTTTAAAAGAAACGCCAAGAATGCAACGCTGCATTTGCCTTTTGAAAAAACATTGCTAACAGATGCACAGCAAATTCCGAATGGAAAAATAATTTCAAAAGAGGAAAGGTGGAAATTTGTAAATGATGAAATAGATTTGTGTGATACTTTGTTGGATGATGGATTTACAGCATTGGAACAAAAAGAGGAAAATGCAATTTTCAAATTAAACAATATCCAATTTCTTTTCGGTAAACAGTATTCGTTTGCACAAGTCTATGCGCCGCAATACCCCAAAAAACCTTACGTTTGTATAGAGCCGATGACGTCACCTACCAATGCATTAAATGCCGGAGGATGCACACTGCTGCCAGCACAAGCAGAATATATAGCAGTGTTTTCTATTGTGTTGAGTTGAGTTTTAAACAAACAGCAAATTGATTTATTAGACAGCCGTTTTATCGTTTCAATAGGTTTAAGTATATTGGAATTGTAAATTCATTATGTTGATTTGGGTTATACATAATTTCATTTTTGAGTAGTAATTTAAGTTATAATTTTAGCTGTTGCATTTGCTGTTCCCATTTCCAAGCACTCAACATGGCAGCGTCTAAAGAATATTGGCATTTCCAACCTAAACGCACTTCTGCTTTCACATTGTCGGCGTATATTGCTATCACATCTCCGCTTCGACGTTCGCCAATAGTATAGTTTAATTTTTGTCCACTTACTTTTTCAAAAGACTCAATCACTTCTAATACTGAAACGCCATTTCCTGTGCCTAAATTAAAAACCTCTACTGCATGTTGGTTTTCTTTTTGTAGTAAAAATTTTAAGGCTAAAGTATGTGCATGTGCAACGTCGCATACATGAATATAATCGCGGATACAGCTGCCATCGCGCGTTTCATAATCACTTCCAAATACGGTAAGTTGTTGTAGTTTTCCTATTGCCGTTTGGGTAATAAAAGGTACTAAATTATTGGGGCGGTCTATAGGAATTTCTCCGATAAGTGCTGACGGATGCGCGCCAATTGGGTTGAAATAACGCAAAAGTATATGCTGCGAACTGTCTGTGTTTGCGAAGTTGCGTATGATTTCTTCACCTATTTGCTTGGTGTGTGCATACGGACTTTCGGCGGGTTGCAAAGGGGTATGTTCTGTCACCGGTAATTCGTCGGCATTGCCATATACTGAGCAAGAAGAGGAGAAAACAAAATTCGGAATCTTGAACTTTTTTATGGCGTACAAAATATTCAACAAGGAGTCGATGTTGTTGTGGTAGTACAATAACGGTTTTTCTACGGACTCCGGAACGGATTTTAATGCTGCGAAATGAATAACACCTACCGCATCTTGGTGTGCCTCAATTACGTCTAAGGTTGCTGTTTTATTGCATAAATCAATGTAATGAAATGTAGGGCGTTTGCCTGTTATTTTCTCAATGCCGTCTAATGAATATTCTTTGGAGCGCAATAGATTGTCGATGCAAACAACTTCAAATCCATTTTGCTGTAAATCTACTATGGTATGCGAGCCAATATAGCCTGTACCGCCGGTAACAATTACTTTCATGCAGCTATGCTTGTTTTGTAAACTGATTATTTTAAAATATCCAATAAATATTGCCCGTAGCCACTTTTTAATAAAGGCTGTGCAATGGCTTGTAATTCTTCCTTTGTGATAAAGCCTTTTCTATACGCTACTTCTTCAATACAGCCCACTTTTAATCCTTGGCGTTGTTCTATTACTTGCACAAATTGTGAGGCTTGCATCAAAGAGTCGAAAGTACCGGTATCCAACCATGCGGTGCCTCGGTCTAGTATGCCTACTTTTAGTTTTCCGCGTTCTAAATAAATTTTATTTACATCTGTAATCTCGTATTCCCCACGCGGGCTGGGTTGCAATTCTTCTGCAATTTTTATCACTTCATTATCATAAAAATATAAACCCGGAACTGCATAGTTTGATTTTGGGGTTGTTGGTTTTTCTTCAATAGAAATAGCCTTAAAATTTTTATCAAATTCTACTACACCATAACTTTTGGGGTCAGAAACATGATATGCATAAATGACACCACCATCAGGGTCGTTATTTTTTGTAAGCAAATCCATTAAACCGGAACCATAAAAAATATTATCTCCAAGTATCAAAGCTACTTTGTCGTTTCCAATAAATTCTTTGCCGATAACAAAGGCTTGCGCCAGTCCGTTAGGTACTTCTTGTATGGCATATTGAAAATTGCATCCGTATTTTTTCCCATCGCCCAAAAGGCGCTGAAAATTTGGCATATCATGCGGGGTAGAAATAATTAAAATCTCATTAATTCCGGCTTGCATAAGCACCGACAAAGGATAATAAATCATCGGTTTGTCATATATCGGCATTATTTGTTTGCTGATGGCATATGTAATAGGGTAGAGGCGAGTGCCGGAGCCTCCGGCTAAAATAATTCCTTTCATGCGTGGTTAATTAGTTGAAAATTAATACAGTTTAATAAAAAATGATAAAAATACACACAAAAACACGGAAAAATTAATATGTTTGCAAGGAAAATTGGAAGATTGAAAAAAATAAGTTAATTTAGCGTTAACAACAACCTAAACCTCCGCACAAATGGCAGAAAAAGTATTTAAAATCCTAGTTGTAGATGACGAACCGGATATTCTTGAATTCTTAAGTTATAATCTAGAAAAAGAAGGATTTTCAGTTGAAACAGCAGAAAATGGCAAACAAGCTTTGGAAAAAGCGAAAAAAAATCACCCCGATATCGTGTTGTTGGATGTGATGATGCCGGAAATGGATGGTATTGAAACGTGTAGAACAATGCGTGAGATGCCTCAGTTTGAAAATACGATAATTGCATTCTTGACAGCAAGAACAGAGGATTATTCTCAGATTGCTGGATTTGAGACCGGTGCTGATGATTATATCAGCAAGCCGATAAAACCAAGAGTATTGGTAAGCCGATTAAAAGCATTATTAAGAAGATACGAAGCCAAAGAATCTAAATCATCATTCTTAGATGTAGGCAATATTCAAATAGACAGAGAGCGTTATTTAATTATCTTTAATGGTAAAGAAATGGCTGTTCCGCGTAAAGAATTTGAATTGTTGTATTTGTTGGCATCTAAGCCGGGAAAAGTGTTCAAACGCGATGAAATACTCAATGAAATATGGGGTAGAGATATTATTGTCGGTGACAGAACCATTGACGTACACATTCGCAAATTACGTGAAAAATTAGGGGAGGATTTAATTAAAACAGTAAAAGGTATCGGATACAAATTTGAAGATCAATGAGAGGAACACCTTCTCCAAATATAATCTCTTTATATGTAAGCATGGCAGTAGCAATTTTATCTACTGCCATCTTTTTATTAGTCCATTTCTTTTTCCAACTTACCTTTCCTCTACATTTTTATCCTGCATTTTCATTAATAATTTTCCTAATCACTTTTCTTTTATTCCGATTTGTATTGGTTCGGTTTATTTATAACAAAATAAAAATTATTTATAAAACGATAGGCAAGCCACTGAAATTTGAAAAAGAAGTAAAAGAAGGCAGCAGTAATGTGCTGAAAACTGTAGAACGCGACGTAGCAGAATGGGCTATAAACAAAAATAAACAAATCAGAGAATTGAGGAAAATGGAACAATACCGAAAAGAATTTGTCGGTAATGTTTCGCATGAATTAAAAACGCCGATATTCAACGCTCAAGGGTATATCGAAACGGTATTGGATAGCGATTTAGACGACCCAGATTTTATAAAAATGTATTTGGAAAAAGCCAGTGCAAATATTGACCGTTTGGAAACTATTGTGACCGATTTGTTAGAAATTTCCAAATTTGAAACCGGCAGAATAGAATTAGAAAAAGAAGCCTTTGATATTGTGAAGTTGATAAAGAAAGTATTTTTTCAATACCAACATTTAGCGCAGCAGCAAAAGGTAACACTGAAAGTGCATAGCGACGAAAATAGAATATTTGTATTTGCCGATCCAAAACGAATAATGCAAGTATTAGAGAATCTGATTTCTAATTCCATAAAATATGGTAAAGAAGGCGGGCATACCAATATTTCTTTCCATGACATGGAAGAACAATTTTTAATAGATATTTCTGATGATGGACCCGGCGTTGCACCCGAACATTTATCCCGTTTATTCGAGCGTTTTTATCGGGTAGATAAGAGTAGGACCCGAAAAATTGGAGGCACCGGATTGGGATTGTCAATCGTAAAAAATATTATTGAAGCGCATGAGCAAACCATAAGTGTGAGCAGTGAATTAGGTAAAGGAACTACCTTTAGTTTTACGCTGCAAAAATATATTCCGGAGTAGTAGCATGAAATCTATTTACTTTCTTTCCCAGTAATTTATGTCCTTTATATTCTCTACAATATTGAGGTAATTCTCGTATCGGGTAGCCGCAATTTTATGCTGTTCCACCGCTTCTTTCACGGCGCAGTTGGGTTCATTCAAGTGCATACAGTTATTGAATTGGCAATCTTCTGAATATTTTTTTATGTCAATAAAATATCCAGAAACCTCTTCCGGTTCTACGTGTAACATCATAAATTCTTTAATCCCCGGCGTGTCTATAATAAATGTATTTTCCATCAATTGAAACATTGTAGCAAACGTGGTGGTATGCATACCTTTATCCCATTTTTTTGAAATAGCACCTGTTTTTAAATTCAAATTTGGATTTATTGAGTTCAATAAAGTAGATTTTCCGACGCCTGAATGTCCGGCAATTAAAGTCGTTTTATTGTTTAATACATTTTGTATTTGTGCAATGCCTTCTTGTGTTATCGTAGAGCTGCAAATCACTTCATAACCTATTTTTTGATATACCAATTGCATATATTCCAATTGCTCTTTGTCTTTGCTTTTTTGCAATAAATCTATTTTGTTGATGATAATTTTTACTGGAATATGAAATGATTCGGCAGCGGCGATAAATCTATCAATAAAACCTAAAGAAGTACGCGGCTGCGAGATGGTAACGATGAGCAATGCCAAGTCAATATTAGAGGCAATAATATGTCGCTGGTGTTTATTGCGTGGCGACTGCCGTATGATGTAATTTTTTCTGTTTTTAATTTCTATGATGACAAACTCGTTGGTTTCTGTTTTTTCCAAAACTACCTCATCACCCACTGCAATAGGGTTTGTAGTATCTAATTCTTCTAATTTAAACTTGCCTTTTAATCGAGCAGTAATTATTTTTTCATCTACCAATACTTGATACCATGAGCCTGTAGTTTGTATTATTTTTCCAGAAAAAATAGGCATGAATTTCTTTTATTATAAAATACTAACGTTTGATAGATTTTATTTCTTCTAAAAATTTTATGTTGTTTTCAATAGCTGTTCCTATCACCACAATATCAGCACCCGCACTAAAGGCGGTTTCAATTTGTGCGGCACTTCTCAGCCCTCCGCCTACAATAAGTGGAATGGATATCATTTTCCTAACGGCTGCAATCATTGCTTTAGGTACGCAGTTTTGCGCGCCGCTCCCTGCTTCTAAATATATGCACTGTAACCCTAGTTGCTCCCCTGCTAGTGCGGTACATACTGCAATTTCAGGCTTATTCGCCGGTATGGGTTTTGTATTGGAAATATAGGAAACTGTAGTAGTGCAGCCACTTTCTATTAAGATATAACCTACGGGTAGAATTTTTAATTTACTTTGTTTTAAAGAGGTCGCTGCTTGCACATGATGCCCAATTAATAATTCTGGATTGCGTCCAGAAATCAAACTCAACAATAAAATACCATCGGCTTTTGGCGTTATTTGTGATGGATTTCCGGGAAATAGATATACCTTTTTTTTGGAATGTTTTTTTAAAAAAACTACTGTTTCTTCTAATTTATTTTTTAACAATAAGCTTCCGCCAACTAAAAAAAAATCGATATCGGCATTGCGTGCGGCATGCACTATTTTTTGCAGTTTATTAGCATCTGCTTTATCAGGGTCTATTAAAACGGCAATTTGTTTTTTGGAAAGATTGGTATTCATTTCTGTAAAAATACTAAGTTTTTAGTATTTATAAGTAAATAACGTCGAGGTAAATGAGCAGATGGAATTGGTTTGGATATATTTAACAATGGGTTGAACTTTGAATGTGTACATTTGCAACAAATAATTATAGTGATTAATAAATTTACATTAGGAGTTGTGGCTGAAGTATTGTGGTTTGCTTTTGCTGCTTTTGCTGCTTATTTAGTGGCTTTGCCTATAATGCCGAACGTAAGCAATACCTTGTTTTTGTATGTAGTTTTTTCTGTCTTTTTTATTATTACATATATCCGTTTTATTGCATTTATGTCGTATTCCATATTGTTGGAAAATGTTTTTGCTAAGATTGGATTGTTCATTATTAATGTTCCTTTGTTTTTTTATTTAATGAATTTATATTATAAGTTCGGTAGAGCTTACGATGAATATAATTTCACATTGTCTGCAAAAGTGTTTCAGCATATTAAAGCAGGTACAGAGTTAGATGATTTGATGTACATAAAAAAGTTAATTACCTTTTCGGGTTCTGCTTCTTTGTCGGTAATCATATTTATGGAAATTACCATTGTATATGCAATATTTAAACTCCGTCAGTTAGATAAATACATAAAAAAAGGTAGTAAAAAGGAAATGGAATCTTAGTACGCAATTAAATCTAAATGTTTGGAGTTTTTGCGTAGATAGTTTTGTATAATTTTTTTGTGATCTACTATTTCTTTCGGTATTTGAATTAGATTTTTTAGTTCTTCAGGGTGCATGATATATGAAGGTTCAAAAAAACCATATCCTTTAAATTCTCCGTTTTCTATTTGAATGGCAGAACGTTCAGAACCTCCGCGACCAATATCAATAATAAAGAAGTTTTCGTAAGGATATATAAATTTCGATAATACTTCTTGCATGCGTTTATTGTACAAAATGGCATCATCTATTTTCTTAAAAGTAGGTTCTAAGCGGAAGTTGGTTAAGATGGATTGCATCATTTTCTCTGCCTTAAATTTTGAAGAGAACCTCAATAATGGATTAGATTCATCTTCTAATAATTTTACTAAAAGCCGTTGAAACCCTTGTGTATCTAATTCGGCAAATAAGCCGTATTTGTAAAATGCACTTGCAATAGTTCGATTATATTTTGGTGTTAATCTTTTTATTTCAGTAGTTTCTAAAAGTGAAGCAATTAACTCATTTCCAGTAAGCTCAAAACTAATATCGTGTATTTCTGAAAATAATTGTTGTTTATATTTTTCGGTTGGTTTTTTTGCAAAAAATGTATAAATATACTCTCTGATATTTTTTGATTTATCTAAAAATAAAATGTTGCCTTGTGCATCGTGGAAATAAAATACCCCTACTTCTTCCGGTAAAATATCTATTACTTTTGGGTTTAACTTTTGTGGAAGATGCATCTTTTTAATATCCTCTTCTAATGTTTCTTTTATCAGATTTTTGCTGTCATGTTCTATTAGTTTTTCAAATAATATAGCAGTAGCTGCTGCATCGCCAAACGCACGGTGACGGTTGTCTATGCCAATGCCTAAATCTTTGCAAATATTCCCTAAGCTATGAGATTTAAATTGTGGAAAAATTTTTCTGCTTAATTGTACCGTGCAAATATTTTTTTGTGTAAAAGGTATATTTATTCTTCTAAATTCACTTTTAATAAAATTATAATCAAATCGGGCGTTGTGTGCTACTATTATTTTTCCATCTAATAATTCTAAAATTGTATCTGCCACTTCTACGAATTTCGGTGCATTTTTTACCATCGAATTAGTAATACCGGTGAAAGTGGAAATGAATGCACTGATTTCTTTTTCCGGATTGATGAGTGTAGTATATTCTCCGATTTTATGCTTGCCATCATGCAATACAATTCCAATCTCGATAATCCGTTCCGAGTTGGGGTTGCCGCCCGTTGTTTCTAAATCGATTACTGCAAACACTTTGTTTTTGATTAGTGAATAGTCATTGGTTATTAATTATTGGTAATCTTACATCTCGTATCTTTATCTTAAATCTAATTCCGTGTTGTCTCCTATGTTTAAACTCTGCGAACTTCCCCAAATAAAAGAGTCACTGCCTATTAGAGAGTTGAACAAAACTACATCATTTAATTTTGTATAACTGCCGATAATGGAGTCTCTAATAATAGAGTCGTGCAAAGTAGCATTGTCTCCTATGGTTACGTTGGGTCCAATAATAGAATTCTTAATAAAAGAATTTTTACCGATGTGAATAGGTTCAATGATAATACAATTTTGCAAATTCTTTTTGTAAGATGCAATCTTTTTTCTTTTGTTTAATAATAAGGCATTTGTTTTTAGCAATACTTCCTTTTGTCCGCAATCATACCAATTATCCACTTTAAAACCTTCCATTTTTACGCCTCGGAGTATCATCTCTTGCAATCCATCGGTTAGATAAAATTCATTATTACTACTTCTAATATCGTTCTTTATATTATGGTCTAATGATTTTATTAAAATATCAAACTCCTTTATTTTATACAAACCAACCAATGCCATATTGGATTTCGGGATATTTGGTTTTTCTACTACTTTGATAATATTTCCTAAGTTATCAAATTCAACAACGCCAAATTTACGAGGGTCGTTTACTTTCTTTACAGCAAGTGCTGTCCCGGAAAGTGCCATGAATTTTTTCCAGTCCACATCAATTATCGTATCACCCAAAACTATCATTACTTCACTTTTCTTGGGTATCGAGCTTTTAGTAAGCCAAATGGCATGCCCCAGTCCTTCGCGCACTTCTTGTACCACATATTTTTTTTGAATATTAGGATAGCTGCTTTCTACATATTCTTTTATTTTTTCTCCAAGATATCCTATTACAAATACAAAATCTTTTATACCATTTTCTAATAATTGCTCAATAATATAACCGAGTATAGGTTTTCCTGCTACGGGAATGAGTGATTTTGGTTGCGTATAGGTATGCGGACGTAGGTTAGTGCCTGCGCCCGCCACGGGAATAATAGCTATCATAGTTTAAAGTTAAAAGTAATTCACAAATAGTTGTACCTCTACTTAACTGAAATATTATTTTTTTTAAAAATTTTAATACTTAGTACACACAGCTTATTTCTTATTCCTATTTTCACACTATGGAACGCGATACACAAATTTTTTCTTTGATTAACGATGAATTACATCGCCAGACAGTTGGTATTGAGCTAATTGCATCAGAAAACTTTACCTCTAAGCAAGTGATGGAAGCTATGGGTACTTGCCTTACAAATAAATATGCCGAAGGATACCCCGGCAAACGTTATTATGGCGGTTGCGAAGTCGTAGATATAATAGAACAATTAGCAATAGATCGCTTATGTAAATTATTTGGAGCAGAATATGCAAATGTACAACCCCATTCGGGTGCACAAGCAAATGCAGCGGTGTTTTTAGCTTGTTTGCAACCCGGAGATACTATCTTGGGATTTAATTTATCGCATGGGGGACATTTATCGCACGGTTCGCCTGTGAATTTTTCAGGCAAACATTTTCGTCCGGTATTTTATGGTGTAGAGCAAGATAGTGGCACAGTAGATATGGATAAAGTAGAGGCTATGGCCCTACAAGAGCAACCAAAATTAATAATCTGTGGAGCATCTGCTTATTCCCGTGATTGGGATTATAAGCGTTTCCGCGAAATCGCAGATAAAGTAGGAGCTATTTTATTAGCAGATATCGCACATCCAGCGGGATTAATCGCTAAGAAAAAATTAAACGATCCGATGCCCCATTGTCATATCGTAACTTCTACTACACACAAAACGCTGAGAGGCCCGCGCGGTGGTATTATTATGATGGGCAAAGATTTTGAAAATCCGTTTGGCGAAAGAACACCGAAAGGGGACACAAAAATGATGTCGGCCGTATTAAATGCAGCCGTTTTTCCGGGCATGCAAGGCGGTCCTTTAGAACACGTGATAGCAGCAAAAGCTGTAGCATTTGGAGAAGCATTAACCAATAATTTTGAAATATATATAGATCAATTAATGCTCAATGCTCGAGTAATGGCAAATGAGTTTATAAATAGAGGCTATAATTTAGTTTCTGGCGGAACAGACAATCATTTGATGTTGCTAGATTTGAGAAATAAAAATATTACAGGCAAAGAAGCTGATGCTGTATTGGGAAAAGCTGATATTACCGTAAATAAAAATATGGTACCTTATGATGATAAATCACCATTTGTAACCTCAGGTATCAGAATAGGTACAGCTGCTATCACTACACGTGGACTAGTAGAACAAGACTGCTTACAAGTTGTAGATTGGATAGACACCATTATCACACGTCCTACTGACGCTGCTATGATTGAAGACATAAAAAAACAAGTAAATAAATTCATGAGCGACTTTAGATTGTATTAATATTATATATTTTGAGTATATGTAATAGATTACAAGCCATTTACTTGAATATAACAATAGATAGTTTGTTTTAAATCAATATTAATTTTGATAAAAATCAATTTTTTTTCTCACAATTGTTGATTTTTTTAAAAACCTTATTTATATTTGTTCTATGAAAGTTATTTTTTTGATATAAGTCAATAGATTTCTTGCATTTTTCAATTAAGCATAACTTAATAGTTCTGCCCTGATTTAGACACATATTACCCGAAACAAATTTTACGATTACACAATCATTATAGAGAGTAAATATTTAAAAATGTACTCTTTAAAAATGAATGTTTTAGATAGAATAATATAACATTTTTAACAAGAATGAAGGACCGCCCCCAACTGGTCTTAATTTGTTGAAGAATCCTTAAAAGAACCAATTTTTAGTGCTGTCTTAGCCTATAATAAAAGCATAAGACATCGTAAGTTCATATTTATGAATTTTTAAAAATAACTAACTGAATTATGAAAAAAATTCTATCAAACGGACAAGCCCTACCGAGAGTAATTCAATCAAATAATATATCTGTTATGGGAAAATACATTTACCCAAAGCATCTTCAAGCTATTTCATATAAAAGATGTTTTGTTTTGATGTTGACATTTTTATTTACTGTCGGGAGTGCAGCAAATGCCCAATCTTCTTTGAGAAAATTAAACGAAGATGAGATTGACCAATCTGTAAAACAGATGTTAAATAGATTTGAAAAGAAAGTCTATTTTACACAGAATGATGGTCAATGGCCGGAAAATGTAATCTATAAAGCTGATTTTAAATACGGACAAGCAATCGCCACCCGACAAGGGATGTTAGTGGGTACTTTTGATCCTGCTTCTATAGATGCCATCCGACAAGCAGGGGATGATGAAGAAGAAGCAATTAAAAATGGAACACCGTTAGATGCAGATGGAAGTGGTCATAGAAAATCATCCGTACGTGGTCATGGTTGGTTAATGAATTTTTTGAATGCCTCTCCTAATATGAAAATAGAAACCAGAGACGCTCATTTAGAAAAATTTAATTATTTTGTAGGAAATGACAAATCTAAATTTAGAGGAAATTCTAAAAATTATCAAGAAATATGGTATAAGAATGTATATGATAATGTAGATGTACGTTACTATCCTTCTGAAGAAGGTTCATTAGAATATGATATAGTATGCAAACCGGGTTTTGATAAAAATAAAATCGCTGTGCAGTTTGACGGTATCGATAAGATGACCACCAACGATAAAGGAGTCCTAGTACTAAAAACAAGTGTAGGTGATGTAGCTTTCCCTGCTCCTATAGTATATCAATCTTTAAATGGAAAAAGAACAAAAGTTGCAGCTAGCTACGTTGTTACAAAAAATAATGTACTAAGTTTTAATTTAGGAAAATACGATGCTTCCCAGCCATTAATAATTGACCCAATCGCATTACGTTGGGCAACTTGGATTACTAATAACTCAGATGGAGAAGACCATGGGCATGGAGTTTGGGTGGATCAATCAGATGGAGCAATATATATATTAGCACGTATAATCGGTTCAGGATTAATTACAGTGAATGCTTTCCAAAATACTAGTGCAGGAAGTATAGATATGGTATTGGGTAAATACTTGGAACCGACAACCGTAGGTGGAAGCGGTACACGTGTATGGCAAACATATCTTGGCGGTAGTGGAGATGATAACCCGTATGCCATGGAGCAAGGGCCAGATGGAAATATATATGTTACCGGATATACATCAAGCTCTAACTTCCCATTATTAGGTGGTTCAGCATTTAGCGGTACAAGTTTAGATGCACGTTCTCAAAGTTCAAATAATATCTTTATTACAAAAATTAATAAAGCAGGAAATTCTATAAAAAGTGCAGTAATAGGAGGTAATGGCACAGAGCAGTCTTTTGATTTACGCTTCGATCCATCTGGCGATATCGTAATCGGTGGTTATACCAAAAGTACTAATCTTGCTACTAGATACCCAAGTACTGGTGCTTCAAATACCAATAATGGTGGACTTGATATCATTATCTTTAAAATAAATAGTGACCTAAGCACCATCCAATGGATGAAAAACTATGGTGGCTCTAGCGATGACCAAGTTAATATCATGAATATCAAGCCAACCACTGGTGATATTTACATCGGTGGTACTACCAAGTCTTCTAATTTCCCAACACTTAGTCCTCGACAATCGTCTATCGGGGGCAGTCAAAGCGGATTATTGCAAAAATTAAATAGTACTGGTACAACCCAATGGAGCTCTTACTTTAGCTCTGCTTCAGGAAATACTGCTTCTATCTTATGTATGGAGTTTAATAGAACACAAGATACATTATACTTTGGCGGTTTAACAACTGGTTTGAACTCCTCTAATATTACAACAGGCGCTTATCAAACATCGGTAAAAGGAGGAACAGATTTTTTTGTTGGGAAAATGGGAATCGACCAAGGGTTTAAAGCAGGCACCTATTTAGGAGGTTCAAGTAGCGAAGATAATATGATGGGTTTAAATACAGATGCTAATAACGATGTCTATATTTTTGGATATACACCAAGCACCAATTTTCCAGTTACAGCAGATGCGCTGCAATCTACAAATAAAGGTAGTTCGGATAAAACATTTACTAAATTAAATTCAACGCTTAATAACGTTCTCTATAGTACATATTACGGAGGAGCTAATAAAGATTATGATCCAGTTGGAGAGAGAGGTATAAAGTTTTCTAATTGTCGTATATATACAGTTGTTACTTCCCTCTCTAATGATATTCCTTTAACTCAAGGGGCTGTAACTACTTCTAGACCCAATACAAATACCTACGAGCCTGGATTAGTAGTTTGGGCCAATCCTCCTGATTTTATTAATAATACAATTCAACCTAATCAAACAATTTGCCCAGGTACAATTCCAGGAAATATCACGGGTTCGTTGCCGTCTTATTTATTGCCAACAATCTCAAGAAATGGAGTTACTTCTTCTTATCCTGCCTTAGGAGGATCCAATACCTATCAGTGGCAGATGAGTACCGATAGTATTGTATGGGTAAATATTCCTGGGGCAACTTCTCAAAACCTGCCTGGTGCATTAATTGGTACTGTTTCTCAAAAAATCTTCTTACGCCGTGTTATCGGTGGCGATGCTTGTGTTATTGAACAAGGAGCCGTTTTATATGTAAATGCATTAAGTGTTGATAGCTCCTATACAAACGTATCTTGTCAAGGTACTAAAGATGGTACTATTACACTTATCCCCAAAAATGGTACTCCAGGATACACTTTTTTATGGAGTGATGGAGTAAGTACCCAAAATAGAAGCGGATTAGGTGAAGGTGTATATTCAGTTACAGTTAAAGATGCCGCAGGTTGCCAAGTGATAAAAACCTTTACTATTTCTTATAGCTATCCAAAGCCGAAAATCACCTTAAAAGCATCACCTAATCTTGTTTGTAAATCAACAAGTACCGTGTTAAGTTTTACTAGTACTATTCCTGTAACTGTAGTCGGTTGGTATACTTCCTGTACTCCAATAGGTAATAGTCTAGGTAATGGAAGTACTTTTTCAACCATTGTAAGTACTGCTTCTTCTTATAGTGTTATCGTACAAACAAGTAACGGTTGTAGAGATACTGCTTGTGTTACTGTAAATGTAATCCCAACTACTACAATCTTAACGCCAGCTCAAGATTTAACAGTAAATTGCGATGGCGCCGGAAATACCGCTCAACTCCAAGCCTGGTTAACAAATAATGGCGGTGCTACAGCATCAAATGTACAAGGTGGTATTAAATGGAGTAACGATTATGAGTTTTTCCCTAAAGTATGTGGTAAAACGGGGCATGTATTAGTCAAATTTACCGCCACAGATTCTTGTGGATATATAGCGAGCACGACGGCGACATTTACCATCATAGACACGATAGCGCCGACAATAGACACTAAGGCGAAAGACCTAA
>CAZXRF010000023.1:0-49051 GCA_964642875.1 uncultured Chitinophagales bacterium
ACACATCGTTCGGCACGCCGGCATACTGTACGTGCGGTGTGGCATACTGCGGAAGACCTACTTCCACCGGGCAAGATAAAAAATTTCAATTCAGGCAATTGTTCCGTCATTTTATCTATATAATTTTCCATTTGCAAAATACTTTCTTCAGGTATTTCGGGCAATATCAAATTTTGTTTTCCAGGAGCTGCCGCCAATCTAGTGCCTATATCAAATAATCGACTTTGAATGTTTTGCAATAAATCGGTGTATTCTTTTTCTTCTAAATAGGTAGCTACCCATCCTATAAATGAGTTTAGCTCATCAATGGTGCCATACGCTTCTATGCGCATATCTGCTTTAGAAAGGCGAGTGCCGCCGTAGAGTGCTGTTGTACCTTTGTCGCCGGTTTTAGTGTATATTTTCATGGGTTGTTTTTTTTCTAATGTAGTATTTATTTTATGGATAACAAAAAAAATGCCCCTCTGTTGAGGAGCATCTTAAATACTTTTGTTTAATTATTTTGGAGCTTGACTTTGTTGTTTTTTCATCGCTTCTTCCAACATTTTTTGCATAGCTGCATTGTTGTCATTTGCTTTTGGGGCTTCAATGCCTTTTAACTCTACTTCAAAAATCAAAGTTTCATCCGGGCCTATTCCTGCTTGTTGTTGTCCTTGCATTCCATACGCTAATTTCCCCGGAATATATAATTTGTACTTAGAGCCTACAGTCATCAATTGCAATCCTTCTGACCAGCCTGGGATTACACCGTTTAATGGGAATGTAGCCGGGCCTTTTTTTACAGAACTGTCAAATACAGTACCATCTAATAATGTACCTGTATATTCAACTTTTACCATATCTGTTAATTTAGGTTTTGGGCCTGTACCTTCAGTAATTACTTCGTATTGTAAGCCACTTGCAGTAGTTTTTACACCTGTTTTTTTACCGTTTTCCTCGAAGAATTTTTTAGATTTTTCTTCGTTAGCCTTTAAAGCTGCATACATTTGCGGATTGAAATGTTTCATCAATACAAAGTTCAATGTATCGCCACCAAATAATGTTTTTTTATTGTTTAATGCTTCAAAAATACCACGTGCCATTATCTCTAAATTAATAGTGCTATCCAATCCATTTTGTTTCAAATTTTCACCCATTTGCACCCCGATAGCATACGAAACTGAGTCGATTTCTTTTTTAGGGGTTGCTTTAGAAAAATCAGACTTGCTGTTACAAGAAGTCATAAAAAGAACTGCTGTCGCAATTACTGTTGTTAAAATGTGTTTATTCATTATTATTGATATTTATGATGATTATTGTCTTTCTGTTTTTGTTGGTGTTTGTGGTACTACAGGTACTACGGGAGTTGTAGATGCGGGCTTTTCGATTCCTAATAATTCAACCTCAAATATCAATGTTTCATTTGGTCCAATTCCCGCTTGTGGTACTCCTTGCTCACCATACGCTAAATTTCCTGGTATATAGAATTTATATTTTGCACCTACTTGCATCAATTGTACGCCTTCTGTCCATCCTTTTATTACTCTGTTTAACTCAAACGAAACGGGTTCTCCCCCTTCAGAGCTATCAAATACTTTTCCATTTACTAATGTTCCTTTGTAATGCACCGTTACTTTGTCAGTAGCAACTGGTTTTTGTCCTATTCCTTGTTTTAGAATTTTATAGCGTAATCCACTTGATGTAGATTTTACTGAGGTATCTTGAGTTAAGGTTTCAAAAAACTTTTTTGCTGCTGCTTCTTCAGCTGCTTTTTTCAGGGCTTGTTTTTCTGTGAAATAAGATTGTGCTACCGTCATTCCGGCATGTTGGTCTATTTTTGGTGTTACTTTATGGATCGCATCATATAACCCTTTTTCTATTGCTTTTGGGTTAATGTCATCTGCGCCATTATTCATCATATCCGAACCGATTTGCAATCCCATAAAATAAGATACGCTATCGGCTTTGGTTTTAAATATCAGAGAATCAGTTGCAACAGATGTTGATGTAGCTACTGTGGCTGTGGTTGCAGTAGTTGTTGCCGTTTTTTTCTTGCATTTCAATAGTTTTGCAGGTTTTGCATTCAACATAACTATACCGGCAGAGGTAATAAAAAATAGTAAAGTTATACGCTTCATGTATTTAATTTAGTTCGCAAAAATAAGCTATTCGCATCTATAAATGTGCATATTAACTATTTTTAATAGTGCTTTTAGAGGAGTTCAGTTAATTTTTTCATAATTGGATACCAATTTACGCCCCCTCTATCTTTTCCTAACCGAATGATAATGATATTTTTGGTTTCATTAATCATCATAATCTGTCCGTTAAATCCGGCGGCATAATACACATTACTTTGTTCGTCATCATTTGCATAATACCAACCCATACAGTATTTATCTTCTCCAATACTTCTGTGAGATGTATCATTACAGTAGTCGAACCAATTTTTAGGAAATAGTTGTTTTTTAAAATACCTGCCATTATGTGCTATCATTACGCCAAATTTTGCCAAATCGCGTGCTGACATATTTAACCCTCCATAATATTTTGGGTTACGACTAATTCGGCTATCCAATGCCCAATACGCAGTATCCTGCATGCCTAATTTATTCCATAATCTTTCTTGAAAATAATCTAGAATTTTTTTCTTTTTCAATGCTTTTTTTATGCATTCTCCTAATATCTGCGTATCTATGGATTTATACTTATACTGTATGCCAGGAGGAGTATCAAAGCTTGCACTGTATATAGCACGCGTAAGGTTTTTTTCATAATAATATTGTAGTGTTTGAAAAAATTTCCCATATTCGTCGTAGTTCAATCCCGACTCCATTTGCATCAAATCTCGCAGTGTCAATTCTTGGAAGTGCTTATCTTGTAAGTTATTAAAAAAACGGGTTACCGGTTCATCGACATTTTGAATGTATTTATCTTGTATTGCCATTCCTAAGAGAGTAGTTATAAATACCTTTGTTACTGAAAACAATTGTGTGCTTTCTCCTTCTTTTACGCCGTTTAAGTATCTTTTAAATACAACAGTATCATTTCTTATAATCAGGAATGATGTAGTACTGGTACTTTGTAAAAAGAAATCTGGATAAGGATACCTCATCGACAATGTACTATCTAACCACTGTGAAACATCAGGCAATCCAATTGATTTTTCAGGTAAATATTTTGGGTTAGGAGACGGTTTTATTACTGCTGTTGTGTAAAATTTCCCATCAAATATAGATGGAACGCGCAGTGTATGATTATAATAAAAAACAAGAATACTTAATACCAATATTATGAATATCGTTACACTTTTTATTGTAGAGATTTTTTTAACCATATCAAATATAGATACTATTATTTTTTAGTATTGATAGACACATTTATAAAAAATCCTGCATTGAGATGAATATTACTAAAAGTAGTAAGCTGGTAAATATCTTTATGAAAAACAGTGCTATAATCTTTCTTTTTGTACCGTAAGAAGTCATAATCAACACCAAGGCTAAAGCCTGCTTTATTTTTAATAAGGTATCTAATTTGCAAATCTGTGCCGAAGTAAAATTTACGTCCTTTTCCACTATCATAATAATCATCAGCAGTATAGCCACCTATGCGGATGGATGGGTGAATTTGAAGGGATTTATTTTTTAGGAATTCAAAAACATAACCAATTTGTGCAGAAACAATAAAGAACATGGTATTTTTTTTTGAAAACAAATTACTCATGTTCGGGTCTTTCTTATATTTTTTTATGGAGAAAAATTGGTAATTCATTCCAAAGAATAAGCCCTTCCAAACATTTCCTTGTATACTGAATTGAAAATTTCCTGTTCGGTGATTTCGGGCTAAATTATTTTTTGTATTGCGTTCTATCCACACCGGTGTTGAGTCTTCCACCGGATAATAAGAGCCTTTAAAATTATCTTTCTCTTCCGTCAATGGGCTGTAAAATGAATAATTTAAACCAAATAAGATTCGGACTCTATCTATTGATATTTTCTTATTTTTCTTAAGTAATATACTTTCATGTGCGACTATAGGGTTACCCAAATTTATAGGTGTTAGTGTATTTATTGCGCTATCAGAAACCGCTGTTGTATTTATGATATTTGAAGTTGAATCCAACTTTATAGCAATAGAATCATTAGAAAAAACGACAATACTGTACAAACAAACCAATTGCAAAATAAGAGCCCTCATACTACAAAAATAAAAAAACCCGACTAATAAGTCGGGATAAAATTAAAGCTGTCAAATTTAATCTTTCCTAAATTTTGTTTGCATTACTTTACCAGTATTTAAATCTTGGATATAGATAATATAAACACCATTTGCGTAAGTAGCTACATCTAATTTAATAATCTGATTACCCTTCTGAACATCTAATTTCGAATTCAACATTTCTTGTCCTAATGCGTCAAATATTTTTAAATTAATTTCTGATTTAGCAGAAGATTGATAATCTACATTTATACTATTAGATGTAGGATTAGGATAAACACTAGTAATCGCATCTTGATATTTTATCGGTTGGTTTATGTTTATCAAAATTACATGAGAATACTTAAATGTACCGTCTCTATCTATCATTTTTAATCGATAATAATTATCTCCTTGCATTGGATTAAGATCATCCAAGGTATAATGCAGCAATTGATTGCTTTGTCCGGCAGCTGGTTTTTCTCCAATATAAACAAACGGAGATGATGTATTGATTGCTCTTTCTACTTCAAATTTTAGCGTATTCAATTCAGAAGCTGTCGTCCAATTCAGTACATTCTTAGCACCTTCATTGTAGCCTGTAAATGTTGTAAGTTCTACGGGTAAAGGGGAAACATCCCACGGGCTAACACCAGTGCCACCGGTGCCACCAGAAAATCCTGTCAACCCTCTATATTCAACAAAGTGAATTCCATTGCAAGATTGATTGGCATTATTATCTTCCCAATCTTCTGCAATTAATGAATTACAACGTTGAACTCCAGGAGGTCCAACATAAATGCCTGAAGCATTCCAATAACTTAAGCAACCAGTTTCTGAATAACCATTAGTACCAACAGAAATAACTTTCGGGTTTACATCTATAAGTGGATTAAACACGTGCCCATTTTCAGATTTAAACCATTCAAAATCTTCATAGTAGCCACCATAGGTATTTCTAAATGTAATGGCAGCATCAATGATATCTTGTTTTTCTATAGTTTGATAATAGAATCTTATTTTTACCGGATTAGTTGGATTAATTGAACCTGAATTGACTGTAAAATCCCATCTACGTTTCATTACATATTCTGCATAGTCTCTTGGAATATCTTCATAGCTATACCGTGTAGGTTGTAGATTAACGGTCACTGTTCCTTCCACGTTATTTCCATTGGGATATAATGAAAAGACATATTTATCATCTCCTGTTTGAGGTGTGCCTTTATCATCGTAATAATGTCTCCAACCATCACGCGTGGTACAGTATTTATTAGTAGTTACTACCGAAGCGGTAGTATATTCCCAAACCCTTCCTTTACATCGTCGGCCTACTTGAATTATTCCGTCTAATATCACTCTATCTGTAATAAATACATTATTTAGCTTATAATCTAAAATAATATAGTAAGTGGTATTAGGTTCGAGTTGCTGTCCTGAACCCATATTATACCATATCGTATCATCTACAATACCTCCATTCCCGTGAGGACCGACCACGTTGGCTCCGAAAGAACCACCGCCACAGTCATTCCATGTAATACAATCTGTTTGTGTTACATTTCCTGCACCAGGCGTACAAAGTGTTCCGCCTGGCTTCAATTTCCAGAGCGCATAGTTAACACTCACAGAGCTACTTGTTCCTGATATGCACGCATGATTAGCTCCGGAAGGAAGTAACTTTGCTAAAGCAGGTGTGTTTATATACACATAGTAGTCGTCGCAGAAATTACCAGTGGCGTCTGTTGTGAATTTAAAATATGTAGAATGTTTAGGTATTCCGTCATCAAAACAAGTAGCTAAACCGGAGCCTGGAACAGCACTATTTGGTGTTTCACCTGTATTAGATTCTATACTCCAACAATATGGAATATCTAATGTCATATTGGTAGCATCTACACAATCATCTGCACTTTTTTGTTCGGATATACATAATTTAAAATGCTTCCCTTGTTCATTCCCTTCTAAATCCCAAATTTGCAAATAAATCCAATCTCCGGGATTTGCTGCAATTGAAAAATCAGGATCAACACCTGAACCACCTACACTGCATTTTAAATAGGTTAGATTAGCAGTAGAGCCTGTATTTCCGCCATTATATGCAGCAATAGCCAATTCTGGATATCCATTCAAATCTAAATCAAATTCATCATCCCCTTCAATTTTCACAAATGATTTAGTATTATTCCCACAAACGGCAGGCATTTGGAATTTAAACCATACATCCCCACAATTTTGATTACAAGATGGCGTGCCGGAAGAATTGGCAATACCTATTAAATTTGGATTTGACCATGTTGGATTATTGCCAAATGAATATCCTGAAGCACCTCCTTGCCAAGTTCCATTACTATATTGACAAGATGTAGAACTTATAGGAACAGTAATTGCTCCTGTAGCTTCATTATTACCCGGTGCTGAATATGGTAATTGGTTGTCTTTAATTTGAATACTGAAATAGCCATCAATTCCTATCCCCGCTGTACCATCTACCTGAACATAATAAGTATATCCTGGTTTTAAACACTGTGGCGTTAAAACAACCGTTGGATATACGCCATTGGCTAAAGAATTCGGAATTCCTTTATAATCGTTGAATTCTAATTGATTCCAATTAGAAGCAGTTGGTGTATTACATCCTGCTATCGTATTGTCTATCGAAGCATAAGTGTTATCAGATAGTTCCCAAATAGTGATGTCTGGCAAGAAATAATTTTGAGAGAACGGCACCCAAGAATTTCCTTTTACTTCTATAGATACATCTGCTGATGCAGGCGCAGTAAACTTATACCATACGGAACGTTGAATACTGCCTGCTACTTGTTGTTTTTCAAAACTTTCTAAAGTTGCACAATTATTATCATCGTTAGTATATCCGGTATAAGCATTAGTTATTGCACCACCACTTGGCAATATTTTTGCATTGCAAATATTATCATTTGAGGGAGCAGACGCGTTTCCTTTATTTTCTACTTCAAGGGTGAAATAGCCTTGTGTATTTAATCCACTACCATCTACTTGTATATAAAAATCTGTATTGGGTGGCAAGCAAGTTCTAATGGTTGAATTAAATGTAAGTGCAGGATCGTCAGCATCTATTGTTGTTAACGAGGAGAAGTTTGCCACTCCGCCGGAGCAAGTTGGAGTTCCTTGCGCTAACAACATTTGCAAATCTATTTGGTCGCCTACATTATTAGGGTCATTTAAGGCTCTTATTTCTACATCTATATTATTGGCTACAGCTGGTGTTTTAAAATGAAACCAAACGGTTTGATCTAAGCTATATGCGCCATCTGTCATTAATATATTTTCTCCCGGTTCTACATCCGAGCAGAAATTATGCCAGTTGGTAGTGGTATTGCCAACTTTATTTCCTACAGCCCCTCCTAATGTACCCAAATTACCAGAGGCAAATGTTGCACCAACCGCACAAATATCATCATTAGCAGCTAATGGATGTGGGTTTATTCTGGTGACATCTAATTTAAAATTTCCTTGTTCATTTATTCCGCTACCATCTACCATAAGATAATAGGTGGTATTTTGCTCTAAACAATGGAACTCAAATGACTCATAAAATGGCAAACCTGCTGCGCTATATCCATCGTCTATCAACTCAAACGAAGTACCACAAGCGCCAGTAGTAGATTTATACAACGCAATTTGCGGATCCATAGCATCGCCGAATGGCCAAGGTAAACCACTGGTAACCTCTACTTTTACGGCATGTGGTGCTGGAGTATTTGGCGTAGTAAATTTATACCATACATCCGCATCTGTTATAAATGTGGTAGGTGAGGGATAAATTACTTGTATTGTTGCACATCTATTCGTTTGATTATTCAATGTCGTTTTAGTACCAATACTTACAGGATATGTAACTGGTGTTGCATTACAAATATCATCATTTGGTGGACCACTTAAAGTAGCTGTTACCGCTTGCACTTGCAATTCAAAGTAACCATACGTATTTAATCCAGAGCCATCCACCATTATCCAATATTGTTGGCCCGGATTTAAACATTGTACACGCATTGTTTCGTCAAAAGAACCTATGTTATATTCAGCTTTTATTGGCACCATAGTACCATTGCAAGCTCCATTACTAGATTCATAGACTGCCAGTTGCAAATCTATTTGATCTCCTACGCTGTTTGGGTCATTGTAAGCATCTATTATTACTTCGCCGGTAGTTGGTGCGGTGAAAGTGTACCAAACTGTTGCATCGGGAGAGAAATCTGTCAAGAATGTACCTCCTGCTACGGCAGGCTCTCCTGAAATTCCAGCACAAAAATTATTTTCTGCACGCATGCAATTTGCTGCATTATTTCGTACGCCATTGTGTAAACCGGTGGAAGAAGCATAGCCTGTAGTAGGCGATGGATTGGTTGCTGCTCCTGCTGCCGGTGGCACTTTTGTATCAACTATAGTACTACCCATTACCGGTGTTCCTAAGTTTATGGCATCACAAATATTGTCATTTGGAGCAGGTCTGTCTCTAGGATCTGCAGTAAGTTTCAGATAAAATTCTCCTCTATCACACGTTGGGCATAATGTTGCTAATTTAGTGCCATCTACCAATAGATAATAGATAGAATCCGGCATTAAACAATCTACTGTCATTTCTTCATCATGTAATAATCCATCATATCCTGAAGTGATGTAAAGTAATCTTTCTTTTTCGGTGGCTAAGTTAGCGCAAGTACCTTGGTAACCTCCCGGCAAGAAGAATACTGCCATTTGTATGCTCATTTCCGGTTCATCATAAGGTGGAATTAAATCTGGCAAACTATTAATTGCTTCAATTTTTAATTTACCAGATTTTGGAGCTTTAAATTTATACCAAACTGGGGAATTAAAATCTACCCAAGCCGGAGGCCTTGCACCTAAAGATGAAGGAAGATCATTATTGGTTGTCGCACAATAGTTATTTTGATTATTTAATTGTACTACGGTAGAACTATTGCAATTTGTCCACGGAGCATTATATGTACCTGTAATATCTATAGCTTGGCAAAGGAAGTCGTTGGTGGTATGTCTGGCATAATCTGATATTTTCAGGTCGTAATAGCCATTTGTATTTGTTCCACCATCTACCACTAAATAATATACAGTACTTGGGGATAAACAACTTACAATTAATTCTTCGTTTGAACCAGTTAGTCCGGTAGGATCTGCACTGCCGGTAGTAGGATCATAAAAACTACCCTTCACATAATGAGAACTTCCACACGGGCCATCTGAATATAGTGCTAATTGCAAATCTATTGCATCACCGGCACCAATGCCCATATTTCCTCCAGGTCCTCCTAATATACTATGTGTTGCTTTATCGTAATAAGGGTTAGAAAAAGCCTCAATTTTTACGGAGGCATCGGAAAAACCAACCGCTGGTGGTGTGGTAAATTTATACACTACGGCTTTGTCAAATCCGAAAGCAGAAGGTGCTGGCGCATTTGAGAAAGAGGTTACACCACAAATATTGGATAAATTACGGATGTATATATTTCCACCGTCTGGTACATTACCCAAATCTTCTGCGGTGCAAAAAGTGGTTTCTCCTTCCTCAGGATACCAAAATTTTAAAGAGAAATTTCCCTCTTCTAAGGCAGATGCAACTCCTGTACCAGTTGCATCAGAGCCATCTACCATTAGCCAATAATATAAGTTTGGATCTAAGCAATTAAAATAAGCATCTTCATCCCATAATGGAATTGAATATTCTTTTTGAACGAATGTTAAAGCTGGAGTAGAAGTAGGTGTAACGCAAGCACCTTTGGGTGTAGTAGAAGAATACAATGCCATTTGGATATCAATATTATTGCCACTTAAACTATTAGCATCTACCACAACTGTTCTCCCTGGCACTTGCCCTAAATAATACCATACTGCATGGTCGTTATCTTTTCCTAATTCTGCAGTCCAATCCGGCTCCGGCTCGAAACAGTAAGTGCCATTTACATTTGTTTCTGAAGCTAAAGAAGTTGAATTATAAGTATAAGGTGATTGTACAGTAACTCCTGTAGCTCCACAAACTAAGTCGTTTGCAGGATAAGGACCGTTATCTTTTACAGTTAAGCCGAAATAACCTTCTTTGGAAGAGCCTGTTACTGCTTCAAAATTGCTTCCACTCACTAAAATGTAATAATCCGTGTTGGGTTGTAAGCAATATTCACCTTCCATAGTTTCGGCCCAAGGTGGCGTATCATAATCTTTATCTATTAATGTCATACCACCACCACAAGTACCACCATATAGAGCTAATTTCAAATCTATTTGGTCGCCTAAACTGGCAGGGTCGTTATACCCATCAATTCTAATACTTCTTCCGGCACCGGTATTTCCTGTATTAAATTTAAACCATACTGTTTGATATGGGCTAGTGCCGACACCTGCTAATGTCCAACCTGGATCTGGATCTCCGGCTGTGCCGGCACAGAAGTTATTCCATTTATTGGCGCCGATGGCGTCACCGATAGTTCCACCTTGCGTAAGCGTACCTAAGTTAATTGCCTGAGAACAAAGGTCTGCACCTTTCGCTGAATTCTCACCTCTCACAACTAGTTGGTATTGTCCTCTACCTCCACATACTCCATCTTGTTCTGCATCTACCATAATATAATAGGTGGAGCTTGGATCTAAACAAAATGGACCACTTTCTTCTACAACACCACAAGCGTCTGGATCCCATTTTCCCACATAAGAAAGTGTTGGAGGGCATGTGCCTCCTGTTTTTTTATAAACCTCTCCTTCTAAACCACCCCAAGTGCCAAAATCAGCAATATTATTAAATTTGAAATAGTAATGAGAGGCTGGTGTTGCCGGTGTTGTAAAATAGAACCAGTCCGTTGCATCGTTTGGATCAGCATTTACAGGATCCGAATTACCACCTGTATTTACTGTTGAACACACATTGGTATATGTACTAGTAGTAACCGTTTGGTTTACACCAATATCACTTACACCAACTCGTACAGCATTACAGATGTTATCAGGACCCGCGGTAGGTCCTGGAGTAATGGTTACATTGTAGTTTCCTCGCGAACCACCATCTAAAGCACAATCCGTTGTACCAAACTGAACATAATAGGTTGAATTAGGATCTAAACAATTTCGAGTAACCGAAATATTATTTGCAACACAAGCATAATCTGTAACTAAATTTGTTAAATTAAAACAATCTCCATTTCTTTTGTAAATAGTAACAGTTGTATTATCACTTCCTGAACCTTCGGCATTTTTAGCCGTTACAAACGATAAACCACTTGAATTGGTTGTGAATTTATACCAAGCTGTACCGTAATCGGCTTGTGGCGTTGGTTCTCCGGATTCTGTACCAAATGATGAATTATTAAAACTACCGTTATAAGTACTTCCTGCGTTTAAAGTTGCGGAAATATCAATAGCATCTCTAAATAAGTCGTTGCCATTTGCACCAGGATTACTTATGGTAAATGGTCCTATTACATTTGAATTAGGCGATGTAAAACAGCTATTTACTGCACGAACTCTATAATAGTAAGTACCCAAAGGCAAATTTAGGTCATAAGAAGTAACGTTTCCCACATTTAAATCGTTAAATCCTGAAACAATAGAAGTAAAAGCTGCATCTGTTGCGACATCTAACCTATAAGAAGTAGCACCAGCAACAGCATTCCAGTTGGCTTTTAAACGAGTACATGCACCTGTTGAAGCAGCGGTAGCGGTAGGTGTTGATGATGTAATATCCTGGATAATATTTATTTGAATAGAATTAGAATATGCTATAGTACCACATGCATCCATTACTCTTCTTCTAAAATAATATGTTCCCGCACCTAAAGAGTTATCTGGGTCATAGGTAGTGGAGTTAGTCCCCACATTGGTTACACCTGATGAAAAGTCTGAAACAGTAGATCTTTGCCATTGATAAACGGGTGCTGATGGGCTTCCATTAGATATACCGATTGTGCCTCCACTTGCATTTGCTGAACTTGTAAATGCACCGGGATCTGAGCCTTGACATACATTTGCACCATTTGATATACCTGCAATTGTACCACCATTAAGTGACGTTGTTACATTTGAAAATGTCAATTCTTGGTTTGAACCCCCAGTTCCATCTATATGCCTAACTTCAATCGTAGATGAAGCGTTCAAATAACCTGTCCAAATATTTGTATGTGCGTCACAGCATCCTGGTTCATGACTCCAAGTTGGGGAAGCAGCACCATTTATATAAACTCTAATATCATCATCGTGACTTGGTACATTCAATTGATAAACCCCACAAGTAAAGCCTTGGCGTTTAGATACAACCACATGATTATCTACATTTACACAATTCCCATTCCAACCTGGCGCGTAAGATGGTGAAAATGCAGAACCCCATTTTGATGTTGTATTATAAGTTAATCCTGTTTCAGTATAATATCCACGATAGGTGCTACCGGTTAAATCTAAATTTCCTCCATCATATCCATACACATACCATTCATTCGTTCCAAAGGTACCAGCAACGGGTGTGGATGGCACGGCAGGTGTGGTACTGTTAGCAGAAAGGGAAAGAACAAAGTTACCTGTACTAGAACCATTTCCTTCCACTACAATTTTATATGTGCCAGCACATAAGTACTGTGTAATTTGTGATTGTTGAGCTGAAAAATCATCGTTCGATGCAATTTGTACTGAACAATCCGAATTATATAATCTTAAAAAAGTATTATAGTTTGTAGAACCATTTACAGTAGATATTACTACCGTTGCAGCACTAGTTAGCGTAAATGAATAAAACACATCTTGGGCAGCATTGCCTAAAACATTTGAGTATCCCATATTTGCATCTGCTCCAGTTGGGGCTGGTCTATTCGTATTTATGTGGGTTAATGCAGCTGCACCTACTGTAACAGTTCCAAAATTGAGTGGATTACTGCAATCATATCCATTGGTATAACGCCAAATAGTTTTTATACGTACATCAGAATTTTTTGAACCAGATGTTACAATCCAAGAACCATTAATCCAACCATCTTTAGTTGCATTACTTCCATGGTAGTAAGAAAAAGAATTAGCTGGAAGATTCGTATTATTCGCTTCTCCATTTTTAAAATTAACCACATAATTCATTGCATGAACATAATCATCTCCACTTACTGGAGTACAAGTCCAAGTAGAATTATCACTTTCCCAAGCTTGATGATTTAAAGTAAAAGACATACTATTAGCTGAGGTAACCCCAGTTGACACATAAATATTTCTGTCAACATCGTTACTATTACACCCTGCATTACAGTTCCAATAATAAACATGTCTGCCTGTACAAGTTAAGCTACCGACATTATTTAATGTCTTCGTTCCTCCAGTATTAGCATCAGTACCAATCCATAATGCAATTTCATTATCATCTTGTGTTGCACCATCATTATCCATATTACTCCAATAGCTTTGTGCTTTGAGTTGGTAATTGACTTGGTTATTGCTAACTTGGGCTTTTACTATATTCGCTAAGAATAAGTAAAAAATAACAGGAATTATTTTATGTAAAATATTTTTCATATATATATTACTTAACTGTTTTCAAATATTCTTCTTCGGTAATTGTATGTACCGTCAGGCCTAATGTAGAAGCATAAGCAATTAATTTTTCTGAAGAAAAATTTGTAGTGGTTACCAATGCAAATGCAGCCTTTGTAGGACAAAATTTTATTACAGTTTTGTCAGCCATTATAAACAGAATCAGACGGATTGCAATTGATTTATCGTATTGGGTAAATGCAAAATAATTGATAGGGCTGCCATTTTTTCTATCATCTTCGGTTAGTACTTTGGAATATGCATGTATTGCATCTTTCTTACTCCATTCCTCAGCTGATAATTGGAGGTTTTTTTCTGAATTTAATACAGGTTTAGCTTTATCTTGTTGCTGCGCAACAGCTGAAAAGTAAATAGTAAATAAGGCACTAAATAGTAGTAAAAATTTTGAAATCATAACTGTTTGTTTAGGCTATTCAATATTAATAAAAATATATGCATAATGCAAGTACTTTGTCATTTTATTTATACACACAAATACCATATTAAATTAAATAGCAATATCAACATCTTTGTATTCAAAAAAATATCATTTTAAGGATAATATTATATCCTTAAAATGATCAAACAAATCTGCTTTTTACTCTTTAACAAACTTAGTTTGGTATTTCGTTCCACTACCTATGCTTTGCATGTCTAAAATATACATACCGCTTGCAAGTGGCAGTACATTTAGCGTAATCGTATTCAATCCAGCATTCATGCTATAATCGTTCATCATTATACTTTGCCCGATAGGATTATATATATTGAGATGTACGTTTTGTTCAATTGAGGACTGATAAACAATATTCAACTTATCGTTTGTAGGATTTGGATAAATAGAAACAATACCATCGGAAACAGGATTGAGTTCATTAACTTTTATTACCACTATATCCGAATATTTGAATTTACCATCTCTATCTATCATTTTTAAACGGTAGTAATTATTTCCAAATACAGGATGCGGATCATCTAGAGTATAACTGCGTGGTGAATTGCTGTTTCCTGCAGCAGGTCGCTCTCCTATGTATTCAAAATTTACAGCATCTAAACTCTTCTCTACCTCAAATTTCAATGAATTTAATTCCGATGCTGTAGTCCAATTTAATATGTTTACACTGCCATTATTATATCCTGTAAACGTGGTTAACTCTACTGGTAATACTTGCGTAGGAGGTAATGTTGTTTTCACTACTAATACTTGCCCTGCTGAAGCGCAACTTACGTCATTTTTATTTCCGATAATCTGCATTACATAAGTAGAGCATCCGGGAAGAATAAATGTAGAGGTAAAATTGGTGGCAGTAGTACCACCAGTTACTTCTTGGAATACGGCACAGTTTACCAAGATATCATCATATTGTCCTAATGGAGCAGCACATGGTGTTTGGTCTTTAAACATAGACATGGCAGTAGCACCGCAACCCATAGTGGTTACAGAGAATACAACTGTTACCGTATCGACAGGAGTACCATCACAATCTGTAGTAAAGGAGAAATAATTTACGGAATTATTTGCCCCATTCAAACAGTCATAATATTGCGGTTGCAGGTTGATACTATTCGTGTTTAAGTTCCAGCACTGAGGTTGTCCGTAAGAAATATTGTTTACGGCACAAGTAGATTTGGAAGGGCAATCTACAGAAACACAGAAGCCGAATGCCGGACTTGATGGGCTTGCCGGTGCATTTTCATTAAATACTTGCAAGTATAATGTTTCGCCAGGGAATGCGGCTAGCGAAAAATCCACATCCGATCCGATTCCACCATCTCCACAATTGATTTGTTGTAAAGTACCTCCACAACCTCCAGTTGCTCTATATACTGCAATATGTTCGTGTGAGTTATTACTTATATATGGAGCCGGAAATTCATCATTCCCTTGAATACGAATACCCGTAGCATCTAAAGGTACTGTAAATTTAAACCAATAGTCATTACAATTAGAAACTCCATTGCAACCTATGGCCTGCACGGAACGTGTAGCTTTATCTATATTTGGTGATGCAGATAAGATACTATATACATTAGAGTAATATTGATTATCTGATGTACATGGTGCAGTACGAACAAATTGTGTTACATCAATAGCACCACAAGGTTCATCATTTACCACCGAAGGGTAAACTGTGGTATTGTCTAAGTTAGCAATATTAAAATTCCAAGTACCTCTATCCGGTGGAATACCTAATACTCCATCATTACCATCAAAACGGAGGTAATACGTTTTTCCAGGAATTAAACACCTTAAATCCCAAGTTGGAGAAACTGCTGCTAATAAACCTGTATTATCTTCTCTTGTTAATCCTCCAAAAGGAGAGGTAGAGCAATTATATCCTGTAGGAATGCTATATAAATCGGCATTTAAAGAAAGTAATGCAGGGCTAAAAGAGGAGGTATTTATGCGTACTTCGCCAGATGGAGGCGCAACAAAAGTGTACCATAATGTTTCATCATAAGCACTACCATCAGCCGGAGATTGTGGCGATGGTGAAATGTTGGGTTCGTTGAGTTGTGTGGTTGCACATCTATTATCGGCAGCAATATTTCCACCATTTACATTTACAGTAGGAGCCGTACAGATATTGTCAGCAGGGTTTGTAGCACCAGCATTAAACGTAACGGATACATTGAAATTATCTCCGACATCACCGCCAAATACACCGTCAAATCCTTGAATTTGGAAAAAGTATGTTCTACCTTCTTCAATTTCCCAACACTCTAAATTCATGGTTTCGTTGTTAGTTACGCCATTTACTGCTGGTGTTTCTTTTACTAAAGTAAGATTGTCAAATGTTGGATTAGCACCCGAACAAACCGTTGCATCTTGTCTATACAATCCGATGTAGGCATTTATTTGATCTGCGCCTATGTTATTTACATTAATACTATACGTTCCATCGGTAGTACTTGCCGTAAATTTATACCAAAGGGTATGGTCATATCCTGGATCGGTAATATCATTCATTGGGCCATTTACGCCAGGTTCGCTTACTTCTTGTGTAGCACATCGGTTGTCTTGGTTAGTTGCAGTAACGGTTGCAGAAGTAGAGAATGTGCCTATATTACCGTTATTTGCTATTGCACCAATTCCACAAATATTATCGTTTACAGGAGTAGCTTTTGAAACATGCGCTAAGCGAATAGTAAAATCGCCCACATCAGCAGTTGCCGGCCAGTCGTTTCCATCAATTTGAATATAATAGCGTTTTCCGGCCTGTAAACATGGCCACGTAACATTGATTTGATCGGAAGCCCCAACTGTATTTAATACCAGTCCGGTGCCAGTGGCTATTTGGGTAAGCTGCGCCCAATTGGGAATATCTGCCGGAGAACCGGAGCAAGCAATAGTTGATGTATTCGGCATTTGATACAATACATAATTAATACCACCTATCATTCCGTTTGTAGGTTCTAAAGTCATTGAAATATCGCCATCCGTTGGAGGTATAAAAGAAAACCATACGGTTTCATCATAATTATTTGCTGTTACATTATTCCCACTTCCGCCCATATTGCTGCTGGTATTTGGTTCACCATCTTCTTCCCACGAGCATTTATTGGTTCTGCTCAAAGTTCCGGTGTTTCCATTTGCAGGAATTGAAAGTGCTTCCGCATTACAAATTAAGTCGTTGGAAGGACCAGGATTTCCTGAGCCATCATCTGTAACGGTAACAATAAAATCGGCTTGATCCATAGTGCCTGCCACATTATCATTCCCATCTACTTGGATATAATATTTATGATTAGGCAATAAGCAAGTAAAAGATACTTGTGTCCAAGGTTGAATTGCAGTTGATGGTCCTGCAGAATTAGTTCCTTCTTGAATTATGCTTGGCGTTGGAGCATTGGTTAGTCTATAGGTTGGTGAAGTCCCGTTGTTGTAATATAGTCTAAATGCTGGACTAAATATACCGGGTTGTGCTGGATCATCTTTCACATTTACGGTAACCACCCCCGGATTGCTTGGCGTGGTAAAATAATACCATACGGTTTCATCTTCGGCACCAAATGAGGCAGTATGGTCGGTAGTATTATTACCACAATAATCTCCTATTTCTCCGTTTTCGCAAGTAGCACATCTGTTGTGTCCGTTTATGGTAAGCGTTCCTCCAGAAGGTAACATACCGTCTATTGGAGCTACATTGTCAACCGGAATAGCATTTACTAAATTATCATTTGTTGGTCTGCCAGTTCCATTTCCTAAATCTCTTACAGTAATGTCGTAATAATAATTATCGGTAAATGTTGGAATTGATATACCAAAGATATCAGCATCACCACCATCTACTTGGATATAATAAGTAGTATTTGGTGAAACACACGGAAGTGTAACTTTTGCAGAATCTATCGTTACCGCTCCTAATAAGGTAGCAAATCCCATATCTGAATCTAATTCTACCAACCCATTAAACGGAGTTGCTGAGCAGTTATTACCACTCGGAACATATTTATAAACGGTAACTACGGGAACAGAGTTGTAACCACCTATTCCTAGTAAAGATTTCAATACCACTTGTACTCTTCCCGGTGTTGCACTCGTTGTAAATTTATGCCATACGGTTTCGTCATAGCAAGGTTCATTTTGCACACAATTCTGAGAGGTATTAGGCTCACCCTGTTCTTGTGTAGCGCAAACATTATTTTGCATATTTAAGGTTAATGATCCTCCACTTGGCAAGTTACCGCTTCCAATATTTGTAGCTCCGCAAATATTATCATTTGTCTGGAAGTCAATATTTATATTACTCATCGAAAAAGACAATGTAAAATCGCCTTGATCATTGCCAAATAATGGACATGTACTTGTTCCCAAAACACGCAAGAAATAGGTAGTATTCGGCTTAGGACAAGTTATTTTTATTTCCTCTTCTCGAGGTTTTAATACATTAAATACTTTGCCTTCTCCAACTCTCAATAACGGGTTGAATTGTGCACCTGTTGTTGCTTGAGCGTTACAAGCCGCTGTATTAAATGTTCCGTTATATTCATACAAATCTAAGTCGGGGTCAAAGCATGTACCCGATGGATCGGTAATGCGAATGGTAATATCTCCAGGGCGCAGTGGACCTAAAGAAGGGCCGGTATTAAAGGTGTACCAGACAGTTGGGTCAGAAGCCTGATCGAAAGGATTCAAATCCCAACCGTTAGCTGCTGGTTCGTTATATTCTGCAGTAGCACATCTATTATTATGATTAAAAGTAATTGTCTCGCCCGGATTCAAATACGTATTCTGATTTAAGAAATTATACGGACCACCAGCATTTACCACTTGGTGTGCTTGGCAGAACATATCATTTCCACCTGGTTTGGTAGTTGCAGGAGAAGTATAATTTACATTATTTGCATAAGTCGGATCAGAAGGCAAATGGGTAATTTTGAGCTTAAACTGACCTGTTTCACAGTCTGTTCCTACTGCAATTGGGCCACACAAACTCGGATTTCTGTTTCCATCCACTTGCACCCAATAAGTTCGGTTAGGCACTAAACAAGAAACGGTGATTTCTTCATCTTGACTATTAGCTATTCCAAAAACAGCAGGGTCGTAATCGTTATCAAACTTGAATCCTTTGGTTTGAATATCTGCACAATTTTGCGTAGGAATATCAAATATAGAAATACCTAAATCAATTGGATCAATAGATCCATCGTTAAAAGCCTCAATTTTTACTTTTCCTGAAGCTGGTGCTTGGAATTTAAACCATAGCGTATGTTTGACATTAAAATTAAATACAGTTCCTGCAATATTTCTTGCAATTTTCCCACCCCCTTCATAGGATTGATCTACGGTTGCGCATTCATTATTGAAAGCAATCGGGGTGGTGTAAGTTGCGTTTAGTGCTAATGAATTTACCCCAGACATATTATAAGCATCGCAAATAGAATCATTGGTAGAAGCAGGTATTCCGTTTAATTCTTGTACTGAAATTCTGAAATCGCCTTCTACATCTTCTACATCAGCACTACATACTGAACCCGATTCTCCGTCTATCATTATATAGTACGTTTGACCTGGCACTAAACATCTTCCCACATAATATTCATCAAATCCACAAGTACCCGTACAAGGCACACATACTCCGATATAATCATCATTATTTAATGGGTCAATTTCTGGGCCTGCATTATCAAAACCATGTCCGTTTCCTACTTCTACTAGTCTCCATTTATCAAAACAATTTGATGTTTGGTAAATTGCTAATTGCAAATTTATATTCTCGTGGTAATCGGCATCGCCTTTTATTTGTGGAATATTTTCTGCTCTTATTTTTACTTTACCACTTGGTGGTGCAACAAATTTTGCCCAAACGGTTTTATCGGTAGAAGCATTTTTTGCTGCCCATTCCGCTGGTATTGGGTCATTTATAGATGTGGCACATCTATTTGTCATTTTTACCCAGCCTAATGAATTATAAGCCGTACCTGATGCATTCATTGCAAGATTTTGGGCAAAGCAGGGTTCGTCATGTTTTAAATTAGAGTTCGGCACACCCAAAGCCGTATAAGGTGTCCCTACATCTGCTGGTGATGCGTTATTGTATAATCCTAAGCCTGCATCTGCAATTTGGAGTTTAAAATACCCCATAATACAATCGCCGGCATTAAACAGATCACAACCTGCATAATTACCGCCATCAATTTGAAGGTAATAATATTTATTAGGATCTAAACAAGTAGCAATTAAACTATTTCCTTCATTACAGACTGCACTATTACCGCAAGTTTTATAAATATCATACGGGAAAAAACCACCTAAAAAGCAGTTTGTGAAACCTGTTTGCTGTTCCGACAATTCACAAATGCCATGGTCCTGCGCAATAATCGGGGTCCACAAAAACCGAGGATCGGAGCAGTGTGCATTAGTGCCATCTCCTAATATAGGCTCCCAAATTGCGGCTTGAATATCTAAGTTTTTGTCGATATTTGGAGCGCCAGTAGGTCCAGACTGTGCTGTTACTAACACCGAACCGGATGCAGGGGGTCTGAAACGAAACCATACATCAGCATCTAAGGGTTGTGTGAAATCGGCACGCCAAGGCAAATCGGGGGTGGCGCAGAAATTATCATAAATTACGCCATTGTTAATTTGGCCACTATTGGGCACTGTACCTAAATCTATTGCACCACAGATAGTATCATTTATAGGAGCACCGCCCACGGCTGATGCTGTGCTTATATTATAAGTACCATTATCAAAAGACCATTGCCCTTCATAACATATAGAAATTGCGCCTGCATCTTCTACTTGCACATAATAAGTTGTATTAGGTTCAGGGCATTTTAATCGGAACATATCTTGATAGCATGGTGCGCCAAATCCCAATCCAGTAGTTAAATCGCATACATCTCCGGGAATATTCATTTCATTTCCTGCCACAAGGTTTCCGCCTACAGGGCAGGCATAGTTGGAAACATTTTTATAAAAGGTAACTTTTGTATTAAAGCCTGTACCGATACAAACAGAACCTCTATTTGCATTAGTTAATTCATTATCATTTTCGTACCAATAAATCCAATTAGGCGGAATTTTGCTGCCCGTTGTAAATTTATACCATACGGTTGCGGTGTGAGTGCCACTTCCACCTGGGCCACCTGGGGTTGCACTTGGCTCTCCCGCTTCGGCAGAAGTACATTTATTGGTATGTGGTAATCCGAAGAATTTTGCTCCACCTAATTTTGAACTAGGACCATTATTTGTCCAATTTACACCCGTAGTTACACCATTGGATAATCCATTGCTTGTAATATAACCTAAATCTACGGCTTCACAAATCATATCAGAAGGCCGGAATTGATCTTTTACTACCCATAAATTAAAATCCACATGAGAATTTCCGACTCCACCTACTGGGTCTACTTGTATATAATAATTCGTATTCGGTTTTAGACATTGTCGTTTTATCTCAGAGTTTCCACCATTAAAGATGTGCAACGGGTCGATTTCATCCCTATCTAAAAAAGACAAATTAGCATAATCAGTGCTATTGTCACCGCAAGCCCGAGCAGTAGGAGTTGACTCTTCATAAAGGTAAACGGCAGGGTAAGTCAATGCACTAGAAGATCCTAAGCGTTCTACATATACCCGATAGGTGTGCGCTAAGCCTGCTAAGGCTGGTGCTGAAGGATAATCCGCGGGAGGTGTTTTGAAGCGATACCACACTGTATTATTTAATGCTGATAATACAGTAGTATTATCAGGCTCTCCACTACTTACATCTGCGCAAGCGGTAGATTGATTCATTACCCTTAAATCATAATCTGAATTATCCCAAGCGGTAGCACTGCCGGTGGTGGTACGTGGATCAAAGGAGCTATTTAATGTGCCTAAATAACCATCTACTCCGGCAGAAGTAGAAGATGCAGGCAGACAGATATAGTTGGGACCGGGTATTACTCCTTTATCTTTTACCGTAAGCCCAAAAAAACCTTCTTTGGTTGACCCTGTTACAAAATCATAATTACTACCACTCACTAAAATATAATAATCAGTGTTAGCGTCTAAGCATGCACCGTCAATACTTTCGTTATAGGTTGGTACAAAATATTCTTTTGCAATTAGATTGGTGTTAGTGGGAGTGCAAGGGCCTTTGTATAATGCTAATTTTAAATCTATTTGGTCGCCCCATCCACCAGGGTCATTATATCCGTTTATATCTACTATTCTTGGCTGAGAACCACTATTGAACTTAAACCAAACCGTTTGGTAAGGACTAGTACCAACACCTACGAGCTTCCAATTTGGATCAGGATCGCCAGCAGTTCCTGCACAGTAATTATTCCATTTATTAGCACCTGTCGCATCACCAAGCTGTTGTCCTAAAGTATTGATAGTTCCTAAATCTATTGCCCCAGAGCATAAGTCATTTACTTTACCAGAAGGAATATTTGGCGTTGAAATTTCAATTTGAAATTCAAATTCATCCGAAACAGATATTCTATCTACTTGTAAATAGTATGTTGTATTTGGCGTTGGGCAATCAATTCGAATACTTGCCCCTCCTAATACTTGAGTGGCTGTAGCTACTTGAGAAAGACCGTTTAAATTAGAGCATGACGTAGGAGCATTTTGATAAGCAGCTAAAAAGGTGGTATAGACACATGCAAATCCATTACATTTTGTATTTTTTAATCGTGCATCTATATAAGGACCAACGGTTGCGCCAGTTGTAAACTCATACCATACTGTTTTTTTAGGGTTATTTGGTTCATTTTGCTGACCATTAGTACAGGTAGCTTCATTATTATCTTTTCCAGAGTTTGGTAAGGTAAAGGTATTGCCGGGATTTAATGTAGGAAATGTACCTGCATTACAGAAATGGTTATTATAATTTTGCCCTCTATCGTTACCTGTAACAGAAACTGTACCATTATACGTAGCGGTGCAACCAGTAGGATTGATAATATTCCATGATTGTGGAGTAGATGTAGGTAAATTTTCTCCGTAATTAGTATGTATAAAATTTTGTCCTAAATCTATATTTATAGCAGAAGTACTTGCAGAAGCATTTGCCCCATTTGAACAAGTTCCTGGTCTGTACCAATGCTGCGTATAAGTTATTGATACAGAAGAAGGAACATCTTCCCAACAATCGTATGTACCGCAACCATTACATGAAATTTGATACTGGCTTCTACAAGATGCTGTAGAACCACAAGTCCAAAATCCACATCCACCGTTTGATGTAGAACATCCGCCGTCAGTATATCCCGTTAGTCCGGTGGAACTAACTGTTATCTGAGCATTTGCAGGAAAGATAAAATAAGTAAAACAGATGCATATTATCAAGTAGATATTTTTCATAATTTCTATTTTACACTTCTATAAATAGTAGATAAATTTTGGTCTAACTGTTTATCCACTAGTTTTTCTAATTCATATTTCGACAGAGTGGAGATAGGTCGTTTATTTTGCTCTTCCCATTGGTATAAATAAATATAAGTTTCTATCATTGCTAATTTATCAGCATTAGAAGAATCCACTTTGGTGAAATTATTTTTTTTGCTTAATAAATCTTCATACTCACTAACGGGAATGAAGGTGTATCTATCTGCATATACAGCATTTCTGTTTATGGGTTTTGTTTGAAGTTCCGACGTAGAACTAGGTGCTTTTTGACCAAAAGTATATACATTACTAATGAGTAAAAAGAACAGAATGTGTAATTTTTTTTTCATAAAAAAGTTCGTAATTATAAATAAGGATAAATTTAATCAAAAAGAAATAATTTATCAACTTTTGGGGATAAGAAATAAAGCTGGAAATATTAAATCTGAAAATGATAATATACAGGCTGCGCAGAATTTTGAAAAAGCATATAAATATGGCTTAAAAAATAGTCAAATTGCTAATTTACTAACTCAGTATTTCTCAAAAAAACAGCAAGAGCATCAATCTAGTTTCTTTCAAAAATATAAGAATTAAAAGTGAACATTTATATAATAATTGTGCTAGTTAATTATAGTACGTATAAGCAACAACATCAGCTCTGGTAAGCACATTTCCGGGTTGGTTAAAATATTTGGTAACGGATTGAGTAACCAAACCATCATTATCTAAAGTATATGAATATTCAATAGTTCGATAAATAGCAGCATGGTTGAGCAAATCAAAATAGATGCATTTTTTTACTAAGTTCTTTTCCGGAGTGCCTAGTGTTTTATATAATGGATTGCTTAATGAGGTAGTAAATAAGTAGTCTGGAAAATATTCAAAAACAATTGAATCTTTTGTATTTGTAGATGGATTAAGAGGTCGAGTAATTTCTTCTATCCAGTAAGAATAGTTTTTGTTATAGTTATAATAGTATTTTATTTCGTCAAAAGAACTACTTTCGAATAAAACGCTTCTAGTTATATATCCATTAGTGTCATAATAGTGTTTTTCTGTAGAAAATACACCAAGAAATATTCTCGAAAAGGTTGTAGTATCCACATAGCCTTGTGCATTTAATGTAATATACCCATATTTGAGTCCGGAAAATCCATAATAAAAATACCCAGTTTTTGTTTTATAATATGTAGCACTATCATACCTGCTCGGATTTGTTCCAAAATTAGAAATCATCTTTATTGTGGTATCGTTATAAAAATATCTGATGGTATCATTTCCATCTGAATTTATTGTAATGGCAGTTTTTAATTTTACAGAGGAGTGATTGATTATTTCAATTTCTTTTTTACAACTTAATGTTATTATCATTAATAGAAAAAAAATAGTACTTATTGGAATTTTCTTTTTCATAGTTGAATTTAATCCAAATAAACTTAAATGAAAATATAAAAATTACTACTCAAAAATAACTTTAAAGATAGAATTAACTATGCTAAATATTATTACAAGGCTGGTAAATATTAATAATTGTGCTATTTACTTATAGTACGTATAAACAACGGTATCTGCTCTGGTAAGCACATTTCCGGGTTGGTTAAAATATTTGGCAAGAGATTGTATAACCAAACCATCCGTATCTAAAATATATTCATATTCTGTAGTTCTATGAATATTGGCACTGTTATTCAAATCGTAGTAAGTACGTTTTTTTACTAAGTTTTTTTCCGGTTTTCCAAATATTTTGTACAGCACATTTGAAAGTGAAACATGAAACAATTTATCGGAGTAATATTCAAATACTACAGAATCTTTTGTATTTAAAGACGGATTTAATGGTCTTATAACGTCATAAATCCAATACGAATAGTTTTTATCAGAATTATAATTAAATCTAACATCATTTATATATGTATTATAGTCGGTTATACTTCTTGTTAAGTATCCAATGGCATCATAGTAATATTTATCTCTGTTATTAAAGCTGCTAGTAATGATATTTGTTAGCCTTGCGGTATCTGCATATCCTTGTGCATTTAAGGTGTAAAACCCTTCATGTGTTGGTGTAGTGCCATATATTGTTCCGATATTTAATCCCGTTGCCGTCTTGGTGTAATTAGTTGTAATAAAATAATTTGGACTTGAACCATTATTGGAAACTACTTTTACGTCATCGCCATTATAAAAATACTTAATGGTATCATTACCGGCAGTATGTAGCGTTATGGCAGTTTTTAATTTTACGGTTGAATAATCTTTAGAGGGATTTTCTTTTTTGCAACTTATAGCCATTGCGAATACGCTGCCTAAAAAAAAGAGTTGTAATTTTTTCATTTTTTTTAATTTTAAGAAGTAAATACAATAATAAATTCCGATGATAGTCTATCAAAATTGATTGAATTTTACGTATTCCGCTGATAAAATTAGTATTCGTCAATTTTCGTTGAGTATTCGGTTCTTTCAGCATATTTTAAAGGCGTTTAACATTAAAATTTATTGTAAAAATATATTCAGTACAAATGCTTTACTACTACAATAGATTAAAATTCATTGAAAAAACGGAGTACTTGCAGACTACTAAATAAATAATGCGTTTCTATACTTTTTAGAATCAGCCCCATTAAATCTTACGCATTTTTTGATATGTTGTGCGGCTTTCTTATTTTAGCAAAAATTGATTTAATATGACAGTATATCCGATAGGTACAAAATTAGAACATCCGAAATTTGGTGCAGGTATAATTATTGATGATAGCGACGAATATACCTATCAAATTTATTTTAGAGAACATGGCGAAAAAGAACTTTCCAAAAATTTTGACGGATATATAATATTAAAACACATCGAAAAAGCACAAGATGCAGTTTCAATAGAACAAATAAAGTCCATTTTAGAAAACATTATCGAACCATTGACGGAACCTATCGAGGATTGTAAAATTGCAGAAAAATGGGAAGGTGGTAATTTGATTATGCAACCCAAAGACAAAAGTTTGCAAGCTAAAGAAATTCCAATCGATGCATTTTTTCATAAAATTGTGATGACCAGAGATAGATTAAGGGTAATGGAGCAAAAAATAAATGCCTCTAAACTTTCCGATGCCGAAAAAGTGGAATTGCAGCAATATATTACCAGAATTTATGGTTCACTAACGACTTTCAATGTACTATTTCGATTTAAAGAGGACCAATTTAAAGGCACCGGCGGCGGCGATTAACTGCTATTCAGTTAGTTTTGTATATTTTTTTCTTGCCATATAAAATAAATTTGTTTAACTTTCGTTACTCGTATAAATATAATTTTATGCAACAAATTTCTACACCCGAACTTCTTGTGAAACATCTTTATAACGAAACAAACAAGAGCGAAGCTGACGCATTGCAGCAAGAACTGAACAGTAACGCTGAAACCGCACAATTGTACACAAAACTGCAAGATGCTAAAAATGCATTAGAGGAAAACGATGGAGAAATACCATCAGTAAATGTAATCGAAAAAATTTTGGCTTACTCTAATGTTAATACCCTCGAAGAAATACATTAAGAAATCAATCTCTAGTTACTACTTTGTAAGTTAGAATTATTAGCAGTTATAGCTGTTAATTTTTTATTTTTGCACAAAAAAAAGTGGCCTCGAAATCGAAATTACAAAAATTTACAGAATTAGCACAAAACCCCATCGTGTTTGAGAAAAACCCAGCGATGAAAGGGAAATGGAATACTATTTTTTTTAAAAACGACCATCCGATAATTTTAGAATTGGCCTGTGGCAAAGGCGAATATACCAATGGAATGGCAAAGCTATTTCCCGAAAAAAACTTTATAGGAATGGATATAAAGGGGAATAGAATATGGAGTGGTGCACGTATCACTGAATTAGAAAGATTGCAAAACGTTGCCTTTATCCGCGACCAAATAGACCATGTAGCTGACTATTTTGCCGAAGGTGAAGTTGCTGAAATTTGGATTACGTTTTCTGATCCATTTTTGCGTGACAGCGATGCCCGCAGGCGATTAACGTCCACTAAGTTTTTACCGCTATATAAAAAAATAATTCGCACAAATGGCTATATTCACCTAAAAACAGATAGCGATGAGTTATATGCTTTCACGAAAGAAACACTACTCGGAATCCCATCAGAAATTTGTAAAGATTATAACGATGTGTATGCTTTGAAAAAAAATGAAGAGCTACATGGTATTCAGACATATTATGAAAAAATGCACTTATTAAACAAACGAACCATTAAATACTTATGTTTTAAATTGCTTTAATTTTACTTATTAAAACACATAATAAAAATAGGCTGTCCTAACTTTAGTGACAGCCTATTTTTGTATTTATTAAGAATCCGTTTTTAAGATGCTAATTCTTCTTCAGAGATAAACACACCACTATCATCAACATCAGAGATGATTCTTCCGCAGTGCTCGCAAGTAGTAATCATTCTCTTTGTACGTATTTCAGATTGTGTTTGAGGAGGAATAAAACCAAAACAACCACCGCAAGCCCCTCTGCTTACTTTCACTACAGCTAATCCATTTTTGTAAGATTTGCGGATTCTTTTAAAGGCGTTTAACAATCTGTCTTCAATTTCGCCTTCCATCTCTACCGCTTTTGCAGTAAGTTCTGTTTCTTCTTTTTCGGTATCTGTTATAATGTTTTGTAATTCTTTTCTTTTCGCTTCCAAATCTTTTTCTTTGCTATCCAATCTTTTTTGGATTTCATCCAATTGTTTTTGATGATTTTCAATAGTGAAATTTGCTTCCTTAATCTTTTTTTCAGCTAATTGAATATCCAATTTTTGCAATTCAATCTCTTTATTTAAAGCATCAAATTCACGGTTGTTTTTTACATTATGCAATTGCTTGTCATACTTCGTAATCAACGTTTGAGCTTCTTTCATCAACGTTTTTCTATTTTCTATTTCCCCTTGAGCATCTTCAATCTCTACTTGTACTTTCGCTACACGTTTTTTTGTACCTGTAATTTCATCTTCCAAATCAGAAACTTCTATAGGTAATTCCCCTTTTAAGATATGAATAGCATCTATTTTGGAGTGAATAGCTTGTAATTGCTCTAATTGCTCTAATTTGTCAGCAACGGTGGTCAATTCTTTCTTACGTGCCATTTTTAAATATAATTTATTGGATTAGTGTTAATTGTCGAAATTTGAACCGCAAAATTAATAAATTTTTCTGACAATATCTTGTTAAATAATTGTACAGTAAACTGCTCACTTTCATAATGCCCTATATCGGCTATAACAATTTGATTATCAGCGTCAAAAAACTGATGGTATTTAAAATCTCCAGTAATAAAAACATCTGCTCTTTGGGCAATGGCATTGGGCAATAAGAAACTACCCGCCCCACCGCACAATGCTACTTTGTGTATTTTTTGCTTACGCAAAGCCGTATGTCGGATGCATTTTGTCATCATCTTAGTCTTTACTAATTGTAAAAAGTCCTCCTCCTCCATTGGCGTTTTCAGCTCGCCCAGCAAGCCGGAACCTACTTCTTGATAGCTATTGTCGAGGGTGATGATTTCATACGCAATCTCTTCATACGGATGATTGTTTTGCAAGGCATTTAAAACCGCTTTTTCTAAATAAAACGGAAAAACAACTTCTATTTTTTCCTCCAATTCTGTACTTCGAATATTTCGTTCGCCAATTACTGGATTGGAAGAATCATTTCCTTTATAAGTACCCAATCCACTTATACTATAGCTACATTCACTATAATTTCCGATGTGTCCGGCACCGGCAGCAAATAAGGCATTTAATAATTCGTCTTTGTTTTTTTGGGGTATGTAAGTGTATAATTTCTTCAATATTTTTTTCTTGGGGTCTAAAATTTTTCTATTTATCAAATCTAATTTATCTGCAATGATAGCATTAACGCCCAACTGCACATTATCTAAATTGGTGTGGCAGGCATAAATAGCAATATCATTTTTGATGGCTTTCAACACTACTCTTTCTGTATAATTTTTCCCTATAATTTGCTTTAAACCTGAAAAAATAATAGGGTGATGTGCTACAATCAAATTGCATTTTTTGGCAATAGCCTCTTCTACCACTGCCTCTATAGTATCAATACAAAGCAACACGCCGGTACAGATTGCCATTCTGTCACCAATTATCAATCCGGAGTTATCATACGGTTCTTGGTACGGAATTGGGGCAAATTTTTCTATTGTTTCAATTATTTCGGCTATTTTCATACAGTTAATTATAAAACGAATTTAGCTATATTTTGAATTAGATGATTACAGATGTCTTTATTTACTAAAATAGTACTTTTCCCATTTGCCGCCCTTTATGGTGGTATTATTTGGCTGCGCAATTGGCTGTATAAGTCCAATTTCATTGGCTCTACTGATTTTGAGATTCCCGTTATCAGCATAGGAAATTTGAGCGTGGGTGGCACAGGCAAAACTCCATTCATAGAATTGTTGATTGAACTATTATTCAGAGATTATAAAATAGGCATACTCAGCAGGGGTTATAAACGAAAAACAAGTGGTTACATTGAAGTACATCACTATCATACAGCTAAAGATGTAGGAGATGAACCACTAATGCTTAAAATGAAATACCCCGATGTGCAAGTGGCAGTGGGCGAACAACGTGTAATCGCTATACCCCAACTGCTTGCCAAACATGCTGATGTGCAAGTGATTTTGTTAGACGATGCATTTCAGCACCAGAGTGTGCGCCCCGATATCAATATACTTTTAACGACTTATCAAAAGCCATATTATAACGATGCAATTTTGCCCTTAGGCACGCTAAGAGAATGGGAATCCGGCAAAGAACGTGCTAATATAGTTATTGTTACAAAGTGTCCGCAAAATATAAGCAATACAGAGCAAGAGCAAATTACATCAAATCTAAAATTAAACGACAAACAGAAAGTGTTTTTTGCCACCATCGAATATGGTATGTCGTATAATATTTTTAATCCGATGGATAAGTTTTTCTTTGATACGCAAGAGCCTATTTTGTTAATCACGGGAATTGCAAATGCTAAACCTTTAAAAGAATTTTTGCAAACTAAAACGAAAGAAATAATCCATTTTAATTTCGAGGACCACCAATTATTTACCGAATATGAATTAGAAAATATTGCTAAAAATTATGCTCAATTTTCGCATTGGATTACAACAGAAAAAGACGCAGTACGATTAGCATTACACAAAGATTGGTTGTTGAAAAATAATATTTCGATTTATTGCTTACCCATAAAAACCAAACTAATTGATGAAGATGCTACCGAGTTTTCTAAATTGATAAAAGGATTTTTAGATTTTTTCTATAAAGAAGAAACCATAAATACAATTAGTAACCCAGCTATTGATAGCAATTTAGAATAATTATTAAAACTCACAATATCGTGCTACTTTAGTTTTATATAAAGTTTTTCCCAAACTATTTCTTATCAAAACAATAGTTATACCTTCGCCAAAATCATTTACGTTTAAATAGATAACACTCTGCGTTGTTTTATACTCTATTTTTTGTTGTGATAAAATTGCACCCATTTCATTTACCATCATTATCGTCAGTATTTCATCTTTGGAGTGTCGGATATTTAATTTGGGCTGTAAAGCACAAGATATAGGATTTGGGGTGATACTAATGCTGTTTTCTCCCGTATTTATACTGTCTTTTTTGCACCAATAAAATGTTTCAAAATTCCTGCAATCTCCTAATGGTACAGCGGAAATCGAATCGCTGGCAACGGCAGTTGTGTAGTTGTAAGTTCCTTGTATGGTTTGTTGTATAAAGGCCACTGATTTTTTATTGATGTAATCTATTGCTTGTACATCTCCACCCTGCGGAGCAGTTATGGTATTAAAACCGTGGTTATATCCGCAAAATACATGCAAACTATAAGGCGTATAATATTGTTCTAAAATCTTAGTAAAAACACCAGGGCCATAAGAGCGAATCGTATTACTGCAATTTCCCAGCCACCCATTAAAAAAATCTACTGCACCATCACAAGAATTATTGAAAAGCAGTAATGGGTATTTTTTTATAATTGTAGTATTATTAGAATAAAAACCACCTACAACACTAATGATTCCTGCCACATCAGTAGTGTTAAGATATGCATTATCTTGTCCGTCAATACTTCCTAATCGCTGTAATCTGCTTGCATTAATTGTTGCATCGGAAATATACAGATGATGCAAAACTAAAAAGCCACCAGAGCTGATACCGAATAAAAATATTTTATTGGAATCGATACCTAATGCACCTGCATTTGCTTTGCAATATCGAATAAGTGCACGGTTATCTTGGTAAGCTCTGTGCGCAGCATCTTCGTACTTTTCTGGGGTCACACTTTCACACAAAGGTTTTGAGGAAGACTCGTACCATCCTTGTCTAAAGTCAGGGATTATTGTACTAATATTTTGCGAAGTAAAATATTCAGAAAAAACTTTTAAACTTGCTACATTGCGATCGCCGGAAGCATATCCTCCACCATGATATAAAATCACTAACGGCAATCCCGTAGAAAATATTGAAGGCTTATATAAATCTGCTTTCAGATCTGTATTTTGCCCTGCGTAATCTTTATTACTGCCATAAGAAAAAGTTATCTTTACCGCAGTAGTTCCGCTTTCTTTATTTGCAGTTTGTGCAAAAGAGGTAATTGACAAAATACTTATTACAAGTAAACAGAAATACAATAATGAACTACGCATATTTTTCTATGATTTTATCACATGCTTTATCTAACATAGAATATACTTTTTGAAATCCTTTATTATCAAAAAAAGGATCGGGCACACTAATATTTTCATCTGGATATACTTCTTGCATGATTAATTTTATTTTATTTTCTTCTGTTTTATCTAAAGCCCAACGCATTAAATCTTTGTAGTTTGAAGTATCCATTGCAAAAATGAGATCGAATTTTTGATAGTCTTCACTATTAATACTGCGGGCACGTTGGTCGGCGATATGGATTCCATGTTTTTCTGCAATTTGTATGGAGCGTTTATCGGGGGCACTGCCCAAATGCCATTTACCTGTACCGGCACTGTCGATGTGCCAATCTAAATTTCGGGCCGCACATTTGTGTTTTAGTATGCCCTCTGCAAGTGGCGAGCGACAGATATTTCCCAAGCAAACCATTAATATTTTCATGGTATTTAATTTATAAATATTTTTACAGAAGAAGGAATTAAATTTTATTTTGTAACAAAAATGATTGTTTTATCTTACAACACAAAATGCTACGATTTATTTTTATACTATTCTTTTTTATGATGTTGGCAACAACTTCGTTATCAGCCCGACAAAAATGGGTAAAACGTCCAGATGGTATATTGTATAAAATTTTCACAAAAGATACAGCTAAAACAAAACCAATTTATGGCGATCATATTTGGATGCATTTACAAAAAATATCCCCACTGAAAAAAGAAATTTTCAACACCAAAATCTTTGGAATGGAAAATGGGGTAGATATGGATTATAAAAAACCCGCAAAGGAAACAGATATTACTACTTTTTTTCAAAAAATGGGAAAAGGAGATTCTTCTGTCGTAAAAATTCCTGCAAATTTTATAGACAGTGCCGGCAGTGCAAAAAAGTATTATATTTTTAGAATAAAACTATTGGATTTTAAAGAAAAAAATCAACATGAAACCGATAAGCAAATTCAATATCAGCAACAGCAGATTCAAGATTCTTTAGCTATTGTAGATTATCTACACAACAATGCCATTACTAATAGCTCCATGGATAAGTATGGTAATATATTTTTGCGTACACAACTCGGCAATGAACGAGAAATTGTAATTGGCGATACTGTACACCTTCATTATGTAGGTAAATTATTAAACCATAAGGAATTTGACAACTCGTATAAAAGGAATCAAATGCTAAAATTCATTGTAGGAAAAAAACAAGTAATTGATGGGTTGGATATTGGTATTTGCAATTTTCATTACGGCGACAAGGGTATTTTGATAATCCCGAGTCGCTTAGGCTACGGTGACAGAGAAGTAGGTAATATTCCTGAAAATTCTGTTTTGCTTTTTGAGTTAGCTATTCAATAGTATTATATCATCCGTCTAATAAGGAGCTGATGGGGCTGCTGGCATGTGCTATATCGGAAATATTCCCCAATTTTGCCTCATAAGCCTTACGTCCTGCCACTACAGAAAGTCGAAACGCCTCAGCCATCAATATAGGTTGTTGTGCTACTGCAATGGCTGTATTTACTAATACTGCATCAGCCCCCAATTCCATTGCATGAGCCGCATGCGATGGTGCACCAATTCCGGCATCTACAATTACCGGTACTGTGCTCTGCTCTATAATGATGCGTAAAAATTCTTTGGTTTCTAATCCCTTATTACTGCCAATAGGTGCACCTAATGGCATTACGGCTTGTGTGCCTACCTCTTCTAAGCGTTTGCACAATACGGGGTCGGCATGGATATATGGCAACACAATAAACCCTAACTTCACTAATTCTTCAGTGGCTTTTAGGGTTTCTACAGCATCTGGCAAAAGATAACGTGGATCTGGATGTATTTCCAATTTCACCCAGTTGGTTTCTAATGCTTCACGAGCAGCTTGTGCAGCAAATACAGCCTCTTTTGCTGTTCGCACTCCACTGGTGTTGGGTAATAATGCCGCTTCTGTTTGTCGTAAATAAGTAAGGATATTATCTGCTTGCTTTTTTAAATCGATACGCTTTAATGCCATCGTTACTAGCTGTGTTTGGGCGGCAATTACGGCATCACGCATCAAATCGGGAGCACCAAATTTTCCAGTCCCCAAAAACAATCGGGAGCTAAATGTTTTACCCGCTATTTTTAATTCTTTTTGCACAATGTAAATGTAAAACGGATATTGCTAAATTTGAAATTTAACCTAAATTATTATTCTATTTTATTCTAAATTCATTTTTTTATTTCATTTTGTGTTTATAAAACTTATGAATGAAAAAATATAGCTTGTCGGTTTTGCTGCTTTTGGGTTTTACTATAAATTTTGCGCGAAATATATTTCCTGATTTATCCGAAACACAAATAAAAGAAATGATTTGCCATCAATGGAAGTTAAGTTTTTTGGAATATAATGGTGTAAAAAAAGAAATACCCTCTAAGTTACCTCCGTCTATTTTATCCTTTGTGCAAAATGGGAAAATGCTAGAAACAGACGGAAAAAATAAATATGAAGGAAAATGGAATTATATTCATACGGTACATACAATTACCACAACGGACAAAGATGGAACAGAACACCACAAAATTATCCAAATTAACGATAAGGAATTAATTATGGATGGTAAATTTATGGGAAGAGTTTTCAATATGGGCTTCAGTCGTATAGACTAAGTAGTCATTTCTTTTAATTCTTTCGCAGCATCTTGCAGTGATACTTTTGGTTGGTAACCAAAATCTCTTTTTGCTTTATCAATATCACCAGCTATGTCATAATCAAACTTTCCTGCTGCATGAATAGTAGGATGTAAGTAATTAAATTTACCTAAAATAGTATCCAAAAACTCAAACCCTCGACAAGCAATTTTTGGAATATAAAACGGCTTGTAGGGAACGTTTAATGCATTTGCAATGTTTGAATAAATATCATCAACTGTTGGATGTGGTTTATCGTTGCCTATCCAATACCAATTCCCAAAAGTAGTTGCATTTTTTTCTACCTGAAAAAATACTTCTATGATGTTATCGGTATGGGAAATGCTACGTAGGTTTTTTCCATTACCAAAAACAATTTGTCGGGGCCAATAGAACATATTTACAAAAGTAAGTTGACGTGCCGGCGCAAAAGGACCAAAGAACCAAAAACCACGCAATGAAGTGCCGTCAATTTTACCTTCTTTCGTTTTGTCTAAAATATATTGCTCTGCTAAAAATTTACTTTTTCCATAATTTTTGTAAGGAGTAGCTGCGGTATGTTCATCAAATACTGGCTGCGAAGAAGTACCGTGCCCGCATGTCGAATCGGTGGACATAAAGACGATGCGGCGTACCTCATTTTCGATACATGCATCTACTAAATTTTTTGTCCCTATTTCATTTACTTTATACAATACATCGATGTGTTTTGGATAAATTGCACCTGCTAAGTGGAACACGCTGCTCACCCCTTTTACTGCTTCGGCTACTTGCTTTTTATTGGTAATATCTGCATATACCAATTCGTAATTTTCAGGAAGATGCAGCATGCCTTTAAACCGAGGCTCTAACATTAATCGCACCTTTCTATTGCTTTGGTAATGTCCAAAGCGGTCGCCATTGATAAGTATGTCAACCATGCGGTTGCCCAACCATCCTGGTACGCCAGTAATTAGCAATGTACCATTGTCTGCGGTAGTTGTTGTGTTCTCAAAATGTCGGGAATTGGTTTTTTTACCCAATAAATGTATGCCTACTATTTTTTTGTTTACATCTTGTACCGTTTCTTTCAAAAGTTCGGCGGCAGGGCGTACGGTATAGCCTAATTCATTTTTTGCTTTTGAGCAATCATACCAAGAGTAACAGCCGACTACTGCTTTTGCATATTCGGGGCTGATGGGAAATTCTTTTCCAATTAACTTAAATAATTTGGTGAAAATCCATGCAGCAACAACAATAAGTTGTTTGGGTAATTTGAATACGGGCATGTCTTTCTTTCCAGCAATACATAGTAATTTATAAAATTGCTTGAAAGTGATATTCTCACCAGATAAAATATATTGTGCACCAAAAGTTCCTTTTTCATACGCTGCTACATGTCCTTTGGCTACTTCTTCTACGGAGGCAATAGAGATTCCGCCGTCAAAATAAACTAAGCTTCCTTTTTCCAAAAAATCTTTAATGACTTTGTGCGGCGGTGTGAGTTTGGCATCGTTAGCACCTACCACCCATGAGGGATATACTCTTCGGATATCGTAATGGTGTTGTTGGATGAAGTTTTCTACGTATTGCTCTGCCAGCATTTTTCCTTCTACATAAGGGCTTTCGGGAAATGCATTGACATCGGATTCGGTCAATAATTTTTCTGCGTGCGCGCTTCTGCCAACGACGACCACCGAGCTGGTGTAGATAACAGTTTGTACTTGATTTTCGTGACAAGCCTGTAATACTACCTGTGTTAGCTTATCTGTATTTTCGAGCACACGCGAAGCATTAGCCATAGAGGTAGTATTTTCTGCGGCGAGATGAAACAACACGTCTGCATCTTTAAGGATATCGGAGTAAGAGGGAATTTCAAACAAATTGCAAGGATATACCTTTGCGCCCAATTGTTGTAATTCAATGATATTGGTGTTTATAGAACGCACCAACAAGTGGGTGTCGTAGTTTTTGGATAATAATTCTTTAGCCACATGGAATCCAATGTGTCCTGCAGCTCCGGTAACAATTGCTTTAGGCATAGACGGATGCAAAGATAGCAGAAAATGCAATTTTCGAGAAATTATATTATCGATTGAGAAGCATTACCAACAAAGAGCTTATTACAGAAAAGGAAAATTTCTATTACAGTTTTAATAAAAAATTCATTATTATAAATAAATTTCGCTGCCTTTTTCTTTAAATTCTTGGGCTTTCTCTTTCAATCCTTTTTCCATTTTTTCATTATCCGCAAAATCTCGTACTTCTTGTGAGATTTTCATGCTACAGAAATTAGGTCCACACATAGAACAGAAATGTGCAATTTTTGCCCCATCGGCAGGCAGCGTTTCATCGTGGAATTCCAATGCTTTTTCGGGGTCTAAACTTAAATTAAACTGGTCTCTCCAACGAAACTCAAATCGAGCTTTACTCAAGGCATTATCTCGGTATTGTGCGCCTGGATGTCCTTTAGCTAAATCGGCAGCATGTGCCGCTAATTTATAGGTAATTACACCAACACGCACATCTTCTTTGTTGGGTAATCCCAAGTGTTCTTTAGGCGTTACATAGCACAACATGGCACAGCCGAACCAACCTATCATCGCTGCTCCAATAGCAGAAGTGATATGGTCATAACCAGGTGCAATATCGGTAGTCAAAGGGCCGAGCGTGTAGAAGGGTGCTTCGTGGCATTCTGCTAATTGCTTGTCCATATTTTCTTTTATCAAATGCATCGGCACATGCCCGGGTCCTTCAATCATTACTTGCACATCGTGCTTCCAAGCAATTTTTGTCAATTCACCCAATGTTTCCAATTCGGCAAATTGTGCCGCATCATTCGCATCTGCGATAGAACCAGGGCGCAAGCCATCTCCCAAAGAAAAAGCGACATCATATTGTTTCATTATTTCGCAAATTTCTTCGAAGTGCGTATATAAAAAACTCTCTTTGTGATGCGCCAAACACCATTTCGCCATGATACTTCCTCCTCGAGATACTATGCCTGTTACACGTTTTGCCGTCAACGGAATATAGCGAAGCAATACTCCTGCATGAATAGTAAAATAATCTACACCTTGCTCTGCTTGCTCAATTAATGTATCTCTAAAAATCTCCCAAGTCAACTCTTCGGCTTTGCCGTTTACTTTTTCCAATGCTTGATAAATTGGCACTGTACCGATTGGCACCGGCGAATTGCGGATAATCCATTCTCGGGTTTCGTGTATATTTTTTCCGGTAGATAAATCCATAATAGTGTCAGCACCCCAACGACAAGACCATACTGCTTTTTCTACTTCTTCTTCAATGCTGGAGGTAACTATACTATTGCCAATATTTGCGTTTATTTTCACCAAAAAATTTCTACCGATAATCATTGGTTCTGATTCGGGGTGGTTGATATTACTTGGAATAATGGCACGCCCTTTCGCTACTTCATCCCGCACAAACTCTGGCGTAATGTGTGATTTGGGAGTATTGGCACCGAAGCTTTCGCCTGCATGTTGTTGAGCTAGCACCTTTTTTTGTCCGTTTAACGATGCATTATATTCATCAATCCGTTGATTTTCGCGAATAGCAATATATTCCATTTCCGGTGTAATGATACCTATTTTTGCATAGTGCAGTTGCGTTACGTTTCTGCCTTCTTTCGCGCGCAATGGCATTTTAATATGTTCGAAACGCAAATGATTTAGGCTTTCATCATTCACTCGCTCCGTTCCATAAGCGGAGGAGAAAGCAGATAATTGTGCTACATCACCACGCTCAATAATCCAATTTTCTCGCAGACGAGGAAGTCCTTTTTTTACATCTATTTGCACATCTGTATCTGTATAAGGCCCTGAAGTATCATACACAGTAACCGATGGATTTTTATGTAATGTAATTCCGTTTTGTTGGGTATCTTCTAATGCGATTTCGCGCATGGCTACTTTTATATCATGTAGTTTTCCTTGTACATATATTTTTTTAGAAGCCGGAAAAGGCGTCGTAGATATCACTTGTTGAGTTGGTATTTTATCTTGTTTCATATTTTGGTATTGAGTAGTGAGTAATGAGATTTTATAATTTCATTTTCAAATTTGTTAATTATCTAATTAAAATCATCCGCCGGCAACTGCGCCGATAAGTATGATTTTATCTTCGTTATATAAAACTGTTTCGTTCCATTTACTACGTGGAATGATTTCTTCGTTTAATGCTAACGCGATTCCTTTTGTGTCTTCTAAATTCAAAGTTTTAATGGCATTTTCCAATGATGTATTTTCATTGAACTGATAGGATTGATTATTGATGTTAATTTGCATTATATTAAAAATTTAACCACAAAGAACGCAAAGTTTTTAAACAAAGTGCGCAAAGGATTGATTTTAAAAAACTCACGGAAATGCAATCAGGCAAGACTCGTTCCCTACGTTGGTATTAACCAAATCAGGTTCTAAGGATAATTCTCAGTCCTACGTAATATAGAACACTCCCAGAGTATATTCAAAATTAAGCATTATAAATTACAAATGATGTATGGTAGTTTGTTATTTTTATGGCATGAAAATAAAAATTGCTTTTGTAAATGATATTTCTAAGATTATAGAGATTGCAGAGGCTACTTGGAAAGCCACCTACGCTCCTTTTGTTTCTTCTGAGCAAATTGATTATATGTACGAGCAAATGTACACTACAGCTTCAATACTACAGCAAATGCAAGATGGGCATACTTTTCTTATTTACTCAGAAGGCGATGAGCCATTAGGATTTATTAGCTATTTAATTCGGGAAGACGGTGTTTTATATATTCCAAAATTTTACATAAAACCATATCTGCAAAGAAAAGGAATCGGAAAAAAATTATTGGAAGCAGTTGAAAATATTGCGGCAAAAAATAAAATTTCCTATTTAGAATTAAATGTAAACCGGAAAAACTCGGCGATGTATTTCTATAAAAAAATGGGGTTTGAATTGTATGAAAAAGCAGACATTGCTTACGGTAAATTTTGGTTAAATGATTATATTTTAAGAAAAAAAATGGAACAATAATACTTTGCTTTTTTCATCTTAATAAGGGAAAACACTCATAAATTCATCTGCCAGTTGTTTATTTTTTGCATCTATACTGAAGAAATACAAATTCCGTGTCCAAGCGTACAGATACCCTGCACGGCCATCAATCAGTATATATTTTATTGTTGATTTATCCGTGTTTTTTTGCTTTATATCACGCGTTCTCCCATCTGTGATATTATTATACAATTTCAACCAACTTATGCTTAATTCTGATGAGGTGTATGCTTTTCCAAAAGTCAGGTATATTTGATTGTCTCCTTGCGTGTAATATACATTTCCAGGCTCCATACCGGGTACAAAATCATGAAAGGCGTACCTATTCCATTTACCTAATTTTGTAGGTAATATTTTCTCAAATTCATCTCCTAATGGAAACTTTTTTTTATTTACACCATAAGGTATCGTTTGTGCTATAGTGAATAAACTAAATAGCAGTAAAGTAGATGTTAGGGCTTTTTTCATAGTATTATTCGACCGTTACTGATTTTGCCAAATTTCGTGGTTGATCTACATCACAGCCTCTTAAAACAGCAATATGGTAGGCTAATAGTTGTAATGGAATTACAGATAGAATTGGTGTAAATGGTTCTATTGTATTTGGAATTTGAATTTCATATTCCGATAGTGTACTTATGGCTTCATCGCCTTCTGTTACTACTGCAATAATTCTTCCTTTGCGGGAGCGCACTTCTTCAATGTTTGATAATACTTTGTCGTAATGTTGGGTAAATGGCGCTAATACCACCACTGGCATATTTTCATCAATCAAAGCAATTGGGCCGTGTTTCATTTCTGCTGCCGGATACCCTTCTGCATGGATATAAGAAATTTCTTTTAATTTAAGCGCACCTTCTAATGCTACAGGAAAATTATATCCGCGGCCTAAGTATAAAAAATTACTAGCGTGTTGGAATGTTTCTGCAATTTCTTGTATATAAGTATCTGCTTTTAAAATTTTTTCTATTTTATCTGGCAATGCCTCCAATTCTGTTAAATATTCATTGAATTTTGACTCTGAAAGTGTACCTTTTATTTCTGCCAAATCCAATGCCATTAATGCTAAAATACTTACTTGTGTAGTAAACGCTTTAGTAGAAGCAACGCCTATTTCTGGACCAGCATGAGTGTAAGAACCGGCATCTGTCAGCCTAGAAATACTGGAACCAACTACATTGCAAATACCATAAGTAAGCGCCCCTTTTGATTTTGCTAATTCTAAGGCTGCGCGGGTATCGGCTGTTTCTCCCGATTGGGAAATTGCAATTACCACATCATTCTCTGTAATAATTGGATTTCTGTATCGAAATTCGCTAGCATATTCTACTTCTACATTAATGCGGGCAAATTCTTCTATCAAATACTCTCCGATTAATGCAGAATGCCACGATGTACCGCAGGCAACAATAGTTATTTTAGATGCATTTTTAAAGCGTTGCTCATACTCGCGTATTCCGCCTAAATTTACCCAAAACTGTTGACTGTCTATCCTTCCTCGTATGCTATTTTTAATAGCTTGTGGCTGCTCATGGATTTCTTTCATCATAAAATGTTCGAAGCCACCTTTCTCTATTTGCTCTAATTTTAATTGCAACTCGTGGATATATGGTACATGTACTTTATTGTCTTTTATAGATTTTACTTCTACTTTTCCATCAATATGCAATATTGCCATTTCACCATCTTCTAAATAGGAAACTTTTTTGGTATGTTCTATTAATGGCGAGCCGTCAGAGGCAATAAATAATTCATTTTCACCAAATCCCAACACCATCGGGCTGCTCAATTTTGCGGCAATTAGTTTATCGGGGTTGCTTTTAGAAATAACCACGATGGCATACGCTCCCACTACTTCATTCAGTGCCAAGCGTACCGCTTCTTCTAATGCCACGTTAGCATTTTTCAAAATATCATCAATCAAATGTACCAATATTTCGGTGTCTGTTTCAGAGCGAAAAACATAACCACGTTCTTGCAGTTCCGTTTTTAGGGAGTAGTAATTTTCAATAATTCCGTTGTGAATTACTGCCAAGTCGCCATTGGAGTTAAAATGTGGATGTGCATTCACATCATTGGCTTCGCCGTGCGTAGCCCAGCGGGTATGCCCTATCCCGATAGTGCCTGAAATATCCTCTTCTTTTGCTAAATTTTCGAGGTTGACTACTTTACCTTTCTTTTTATAAATAGTTAATTGATTAGAACTGCTCAATAATGCAATGCCAGCACTGTCATAGCCTCTGTATTCTAATCTTTTTAAACCATTAATAATAATTGGGAAGGCTTGTTTTTTGCCTATATAACCTACTATTCCGCACATAAAATTTTGTTAGTGTATAAAGATGAGCAAATTCCGTACCGATTAAGTATCGGAAAAATAGAAAAATATTTCTACCTAATCAAGGTATAGGTTAGATTAAATTTTAAATTAAACCTATGATCAGAATAATTTGAACCGGCAACTATAATTCGAGAAGGGGTATAACCAATATTTATTGCTTGAGTGCCAGTACTATTTAATATATTTACTGTACCGTCAGAGCCTGCATAGCGATAAGTTGCGAGGTATAACTCCGTGTTATTGGTTGTACCTACAGATATTGACTGCATATATTTAGAAATATTAAAATTATACCTTGCAATTTTATTTCCAAACATATCTACTCCACTTGTGTCAATTATGCTACCACCATCGCTAGTAGATAAAATATCTAAATTACCATCTGTATTTCTTTTTAAAATTATGAAATAAAGTGGGCGAGCATAATTCAGATTTGAATTTTGTATAATTTGTGCTACTGTGATGACAGCCTTATTTACAGCAATTTTCCCTAAATTAGGTAATGTAGGAAGCGATAATTTAAGTAACGTTCCACCTTGCCCCAATATATAATTTATAGAATCCGTCGTTTGTCCTGACGTAATCGTATTTTGCACATCACTAGAAAGCGCATTTGAAAACAAATTAATTCCGTTTACCCGTGTTCCAGCTACTCCATTTACATATTTTACAATAGCGGAATACATCCTCATTTCTTTTGCCCTATTATATTTATCTTTATAAAAAATAGCAATTGAAGTTAGTGGAGAGGACAAATCTACTTCTGCCATAGCCTTACCTATAGTTGTACTATTATCGATACGAACACCCGGAAAAGCATTTTTAAATAATGAAGAATCTCGCAATACGTTTTGTCCCAAACCCATGATGGTATTTCCCAACGAATTATTCAATTTTATACGGATGATGCTTGGAAGTCCTACCGTGTCAGTAGAAGAAATATGAACTGGATTGGTAGTAGGTGTAAAATAATAATTGCTCACACCGCCCAAATTGCTAGTTGCCGGAAATCCGGAAGCATTGGAATAATATGCTTGGTTTTCGTTTATTTTATTGCTTATAGTACTTACATCAAAACTTTGTGGTGTGGTGGTGTCTCCATAAACGGAATTATATTTTAGAAACATTACCACCGAGTCAATAGTGAATGTAGTATTTAAGGTATCGTCATACACGGCAGTAGGTTTGTCCAATTCCATTACAATACTTGCTTGCTGAAATCCAAACTTACTATCATTTATCACCCCCAAATAATTCTTCGCTAGCTTGTCGGTTCGCAAAAAAGTGTCGGATATTGTTTTACTGTTTACAGTAAGCGTATCTGTATAACGAACATTTAGCAAGTCATCGCTGGGCAAAATATCAGCACCGATGCTGCTGTCTTTTTTACATCCGGCAATAAAGGCTATTAACAAAATCAAAAGGGAAAAATAAATTCTTTTCATGTAAATATCCGGTTCTATTATAACTACAATAAGGATTGATAAAATTCAGCATATTTTACGGTCATATTGTCAACATCTTGAAACGCTAAGAATGGTTTTTTACCCACTGCTTTTTTTATTGCTGCCATATCATTTATTTCTGCAGTACCCTGAATTATTGCATCTGCATACTGTGCACCTGCTACTGTAATTGCTTCGTTAGTTAATTCTTTAAATACCGCCAAATCTTTTTCTTTAATCTCATCTCCTATTAACGCTGTTTTCAGAAAATTCTTATTTAGCTTATCTGAAAATGATTTTTCATATACACTATATACCATCTTCGTATTAGCAAATACGGGGTCTTTGGCGTATTGGGTTTTCATGTACAATGGTATCAAACTCGTCATCCATCCATGGCAGTGGATAATATTAGGATGCCATCCAAATTTTTTCACGGTTTCCATAGTTGCTTTACAAAAAAACACCATACGCTCTGCGTTATCATCGAAAAATTTTTCTGATTCATCTTCAAAAACAGTTTTTCTTTTAAAAAACTCTTCATTATCTAAAAAATACACTTGTATTCTTGCGCCAGGCAATGAAGCTACTTTTATTATCAACGGGTAATCGTCATTATTTATAATAATGTTTATACCTGATAAGCGAACGACCTCATGCAGTCGGTTTCTGCGTTCATTTATTATGCCGAATCTTGGCATTAACACCCTTACTTCCAACCCACTGTCATTAATATAAGGGGCTAATTTTTTTACAATATTTCCTGCTTCGGTTAAAACCAAATACGGATCCATCTCTTGGGTTACATACAACAATTTCTTTCTTTCCATACGCCTCTAATACAATTTTGTTACTATTATGGTTAAATAAGTTGCAAAGGTACGCATTTAAAGTGGTATAATTGTTTTGTGATAGGATATAAAAATTGATTTTAAGTATTCTTTACACTCTATTTTAAATAAATTTGTAGCTAAATTTCGGATTTATTTCCAAATTAGAACAAAATCACAACCAAAAACTAATTACGTGCAAGTTTTTCAAACAGTCACCGATATTCAAAATTACTTATTGAATATCAATAAACTAAAAGAAGGTACTGTTGGTTTTGTACCTACAATGGGTGCATTACACGCTGGGCATTTATCTTTAATACAAGCCTCTAAAAAGCAGACTACGCTTACGATATGCAGTATTTTTGTAAATCCTACTCAATTTAACGACAAAAAAGATTTTGAGAAGTATCCTATACATATCGATAAAGATTTGGAAATGCTACTGGAGGCGGGTTGCGATATTGTTTTTTTACCATCAGTAGAAGAGATATACCCTACCGGAACGAGCGAAAAACCGACGATAGAATTGGGATTTATAGGCAAAACTTTAGATGCGGCGCAGCGACCTGGGCATTTTGAAGGAGTACTGCAAGTAGTAAAGCGCTTGTTGGATATAATACAACCCGATTTTCTTTTTTTGGGGCAAAAAGATTACCAACAATGTATGATTTTGTCTCAATTGGTTGAGCACTTTCAATTACCCGTACAAATAGTGATTTGCGAAACACAACGAGAAAAAGACGGATTAGCCATGAGTAGTCGCAATGCAAGATTAAATTCAGAGGAGCGTGCAGCCGCCGTAAAACTTTCACAGGCATTGTTTTTTATTAAAGAGCATATTTCGCATCAATCTATTGCAGCATTAATACAAGACCAACTGAATTTATTAGCACAAGATGCATTAATAAAAACGGAATATTTAGTAGTTGTAAATGGAAAAACATTAAGAACGATAGAAGAATACCAAAAAGAAATACCTATAACAGCACTTATAGCTGCAAAAGTAGGCGAAGTACGATTGATAGACAATCTAATTATCCAGTAATACTATTTAAGGTCAATCTTTTATGCCATTTTCTTAATCCTTCGATAATTTGATTTTTCATAAATATCCATAACTTTGTGTCGAATAACAAAGATATGTTGATACACGTTTTCAGAGCAAAATTACATCGCGTAGTCGTAACCGAAGCTGATCTCAATTACATGGGCAGCATCACTATTGATGAAAATTTGTTAGATGCTTCAGGAATAATACCGAATGAAAAGGTACAAGTTGTAAACGTCAATAATGGCGAACGCTTTGAAACGTATGTAATAAAAGGCGAACGAGGCTCTGGGCAAATCTGTCTCAACGGACCGGCAGCACGTAAAGTGCAAATGGGTGACAAGCTTATTGTAATCGCCTACGGAATGCTTACAATAGAAGAAGCAAAAACACATACTCCCGTTTCAGTTTATGTGGATGACAACAATCAACCCATTAAACACTAAGTAAAATTTGTATCTTCGCTTCAGATGAAGCATACAAAAACATTCTTGAAAATTATTCTTTCTTTAGGATTAGGAATTGGCTTAATTATTTGGTTTTGGAGTAGCATGTCCAACATCGAAAAAAATGAAACAATCCAAGCTTTTAAAAGAGCTAACTATTTTTGGGTAATATTAGCACCACTAATCGGATTTTTAGCCAATTTTACACGCACACAACGCTGGCGATTAATGTTGCGCCCCATCGGATACAATCCAAGCTTTTGGAATACTTTTCATTCCGTAATGGTCATGTATTTTTTCAATCTCTTTGTACCTCGCTTGGGGGAAGTAACTCGCTGCACTATGCTGGCAGAGTATGAACATGTACCCGTAGAGAAATCATTGGGAACAATGGTAACAGAACGCCTAATAGATGTAATTTGTTTGGGAGGTGTATTCTTGTGTATTCTATTATTTGTAGGACAAGAAAATTTTAATGCCATTTACAAAGAATTTCAACAACTTACCGCAGGTATAAAAGGAGGAACACTCACTTTGATTTTAAAATATGCCGTTCCATTTTTACTACTAATCGGCATAGGAGGGTTTTCAGTTTTATACATAAAAAAACATGGTTTTGGTAAATTAAAAACATTAGTAGTATCCAAAATAAAAAGCCTAATTACTTCCATTTTTTCTATTAAAGATATTAAAGAAAAACCTCAATTTATACTACTAACAATAGGCATGTGGGGAGCATACTTAGTAATGTTTTATGTAAACTATAAAGCACTTCCCGAAACCTCAAACTTACCTTTTTCTTCCGCATTAGTTTGCCTGTTCTTTGGCTCCTTATCGGTGGTACTTACGCCGGGTGGAATTGGTGTTTTTCCAATAGTAATCCAAACTATTTTAGTGGCCTTTTCAATTCAACCAAGTATTGCCTTAGCCATCGGCATGATAGCTTGGGCGGTACAAACTTTGGGTGTTTTAATAGGCGGTATGGCTTCTTTAATTTTATTAAATTTAACTAATAAAAAGTAATCTTTTGAGTTCAATACTTATGGAAAATGACCACTCTTCCATATTAAACAAAATAAACAAAGATCAAACAATCGTTTTTACAAATGGTTGTTTTGATTTATTGCATGAAGGACATTTACATTTATTAAAAGAAGCTAGAAAATTAGGCGATATATTGATTATTGGGATAAACGATGATGCTTCCATAAAGCGACTAAAAGGAAATGCTCGCCCGATAGAAAACTTAGAAACACGTATCCTTAATTTAAAAAACACCGGCTTTGCAGATTTTATTATTCCATTTGCCGAAGACACTCCTTTATCGTTAATAGAACAACTACAACCAAATATTATAGTGAAAGGCGGCGACTATATAAGACAAAATATTATAGGAAATAATATCGCAGAACAAACAATTATTATTCCTATAATAGAGGGATTTTCTACTACTAAAAAAATTGAGTTTTTACAAAAAAACAAACCACTACCCTAAACTAATTATATAATTTCTCTCCGTCTATCATTTTACTTTAAATATCCCTATTTTTGCAAAAAACAAAAATCATGTTTTCTAACATCAAATTAAAAAGAAATATCTATAACACGGAAGAGCATCTTATGTTGCAAAAGATGTGTCAGCAATTTATAGAAAAAGAAATAACACCCTACCATGCCGAATGGGAGGAACAAGGACAGGTGAGCCGTGAGGTATGGCTAAAGGCAGGAGAAACAGGCTTATTGTGTTTAGATATACCAGCAGAATATGGTGGTGCAGGTTTAGATTTTTCATTCTGTGCTTTAATCACTGAAGAGATTTCTAAAGCCGGATATACAGGCCCCGGATTTTTTTTACACTCCGACATTGTAGCTCCTTATATCGTAGATTATGGGACGGAAGCTCAGAAAAAACAATGGCTTCCAAAAATGGTAAGCGGAGAAGTAATCTCTGCCATTGGAATGACAGAACCTGGCTGCGGCAGCGATTTGCAAGCATTAAAAACTACAGCTATCGATATGGGTGACCATTACATAATAAATGGACAAAAAACATTTATTACCAACGGCTACATGAGCGATATGGCAATTATTGCTGCACGCACCATCATCGGGGGAAAAGACAACGGTATTTCTCTGTTTATTGTTGAAGCATCACGGCAAGGCTTTTCCAAAGGTAAACCTTTCAAAAAAGTTGGAATGAAAGCACAAGATACTTGCGAATTATTTTTCGATAATGTGCAACTACCGAAAGAAAATCTATTGGGTGAAGTGGGTAAAGGATTTATGTATATGATGCAAAAATTAGGACGTGAGCGTTTGTCCGTAGCACTGATGTCATGCGGAGGCGCCGAAGGCGCCTTAGAAAATACTATCGAGTATGTTTCTTCCCGTGTCGCCTTTAAACAACCAATTGCCGCTTTCCAAAACACACAATTCAAACTAGCTGATTTAGCTACCAAGCTGCAAATTCACCAAACTTTTATAGATAGATGTGTGGAACTTTATGTAAATGGTGAATTAAGTGCCGAAGCCGCGTCTATGGCAAAAGCGTCTTGCACCGATATGCATTTTGCATTAGTAGATGAGTGCTTACAACTACACGGTGGCTATGGCTACATGTGGGAATACTACATCGCACGTGCTTATGCCGACAACCGTGTAGCACGTATATACGCTGGCACCAACGAAATTATGAAACTGTTGATTGCCCGTGGCTTATTCAGAGAATTACACGAACAACAAAAACAGAAAAAAAGAGAGACTGCTACTGCAAATTAATTATTTTATTTAATGATAAATAATTAAGCTGACTTGAGGTTTAATTATACCAACTATTTTTCAGCACATATAATACGATAGGCTGCCTCCTTTGGAGGCAGCCTATCGTATTATTTAGCTTATTATGGTATTCCTTAGAATGGGCACACCTTACATGGATCTACCTGC
>CAZXRF010000024.1:0-48424 GCA_964642875.1 uncultured Chitinophagales bacterium
TTTACCAACAATATACCAATTTTAACAAAAATTGCATTTATCACTTGAATTCAGCGATCAAAATATTATTGGAGATGAAAATAGAATATCACAAATATTTACTAATATAATTTCAAATTCCATAAAATTCACTCCAAAAGGCTCGATAACTGTAAGTGCCAAACTATTACAACCTGAAAAGCCGAATGATTTTTGCACATTACAATGCACCGTAAAAGACACCGGAATTGGAATACCGCAAGATAGAATAGAAAAAATATTCGATCGCTATGAGCAAATAACTGCTGATTTTAAAAAACAATTTGGCGGTACCGGGTTAGGTTTAGCTATCAGTAAAAAGCTAACAAATTTAATGAATGGACAAATAAGCGTGGAAAGCAAACTAAACAAAGGTACTTCCTTTACAGTAAATATTCCGGTAAAAACAAGTGCTGATGAGGTGAAACAAAAAATAATTATCAATGACCGTTCTTTCTTAAACAACGCTGTATTTGTTATTGCTGATGACTATAAAGAAAGTAGAGAACTCTTTAAAGATGTATTAATACAATTCAATAATAGTATAAAATTCCATGAAGCTAAAAACGGGCATGAAGTTTTAGAACTTACTCTAAAACATCAACCGGATATTGTACTCATGGATTTAGATATGCCTACACTTAATGGATTTGAAACAATACGCCTTTTGCGAAACAATGAACAATATAAAAAATGTATTGTAATAGCACACACGGCGTGTTTATTAGCAATGGGAATGGATGAATTTATAGCTATGGGCTTTAATGATTTATTATCAAAGCCTTTTCTTCCGAATGACTTACTGATAAAATTACATACCCATTTAAAACAAAAAAGCCAGCTTTAAATGAATAATGCCAGCTTTATAAAAATAGTTTTTTCTTTTACTTAGTGTGAAGTTGGTGGCCAACCAACAACAATTTTACTATCCGATGATTTATATACTTTTATTCTTGGTATAGCACCCGCATCCGGATTTCTAAAGTTTTGCTTGCCGCCAAGTTTGATCGTAAAGAATTTATTATTCATTGGGCTAATAATTCTTTCCGTCTTTATTTCATTTTTTAATTCCGTCCCACTCGGACTTACTACCCGTATTTTAAATGTTGTAATCAAAGAATCACTCCCATTCCAAGTGGTGTACGGTGAATACGAAACCATGTTTGCTGAATCTTTCAACTGTACTTCAGGACAAGTGTCTGTTGGGGCACTTGTTGGATTTCCTGATTTATTAAGAACGACAGTCAGATAAACCCTTCCCTCCGTTTCCGACAAATAATTATCTATTCTATAAACTACAGTTGAATCGCGCACATGTTCGGGAATAGGCACATTTCCAACTGCTCCGAGCTTAATTAGCGAATCGCTACTTTGTTTCATTAGTGCGCTTTCTGTAGAAGCCGATTCCGTTGAGGTAGTTTTGGATTTACATTGCGTAAACAATACTACAATTAGGCATAACATAGTAATGCCAAAAAAAATGTTTTTGTTTTTCATACGTTTGATTTTTGTTATAAATTATTAAAAAAAATAAATTTTAATATATTAAAAAAACAATTACATAATTAATTTAAAGAAATGCTGAATTCAAGTGATAAATGTAACTTTGTTTAAAAACGGTAATCCTGTACTGTATTAATAAAATATTTAGCTTTCTCAAAATCTACATCTGGATATACGCCGTGTCCTAAATTACAAATATATTTTTGCTGTCCAAAGGATTTTAACATTTTCTCAGCTTCCTTTTTTATAGTTGCATTATCGGCATATAATACACAAGGATCTAAATTACCTTGCAGTGTTTTTGTAGGAGCTTCATTCCTCGCCATTCGGGGTTCTATCGTCCAATCTAAGCCTATTACAGCACAGTCTGTATTGCCAAATTCTTCGATAATATAATGAGCATCTTTAGCAAATAGAATCACTGGAACTTCTTTAATAGCAGCTGCAATGCGCTTCATATATGGCAAAGCAAACTCAATATATTGTGCTTTGCTAAGTACGCCAGCCCAACTATCGAATACTTGCACGATATCTGCGCCACATCTAATTTGTTCTTTAAGATATTGAATAGTTGCAGTAGTAATTTTATCTAATAATTGATGCGCTAAAACAGGATTTACATAAAGCATTTTTTTAGCTTCTGAAAAGGTTTTACTTCCTTTTCCTTCAATCATATAAGAAAAAATAGTCCACGGTGCACCCGCAAATCCTATTAATGGAACTCGATTATTCAGTTCTTTTTTCGTCAGCTTAATGGAGTCAAAAACGTAAGATAAATTGGGAATAACTTCTGTTGTTAATTCTGCAACTTCTTGTTCTGTCTTTATTGTTTTCGGGAAAAACGGCCCTTTGCTTTCTATCATCTCATAATTCAATCCCATGGCTTCGGGAATTACTAAAATATCTGAAAAAATTATAGCGGCATCGACGCCTAAAATATCTACCGGCTGTAAGGTTACTTCGCAAATTAATTCAGGATTTTTCACCAATTCTTTAAATCCGTTTACACTACTTCTAACGGCACGATATTCAGGTAAAATTCTACCGGCTTGTCGCATTAGCCAAATTGGAACTCTTTCTACATTTTCTCCTTTTGCTGCTCTTAATAGTAAATCATTTGTTAACATAATGGGCAAAATTACAAAATCTTATCCCTAAAAAATAAACTATTTTTGAGCAATTCTATTGTTGTAATAATATATCGCATTACATCAATAAAAAAATAAAAAAAACACTTAAATATGGGTGAAGTAGTAGAAATCAATAATCCGACGGTGAGCAAAATAATGCCTCGCGTAGTAGATATAAAAAATGCCAAAATTATGCATCATAATCATTTGGTATTGGACAATGTAAACTTTGAGGTGCGCAAAGGCGATTTTGTATATTTAATAGGCAGAACCGGCAGCGGAAAAAGCAGTTTGTTGCGCACCCTTTATGGCGATTTAGAATTTACAAACGGCGAGGCTGATGTATGCGGATATAATTTAAAAACGCTGAAAAAAGCAGATGTTCCCTACTTACGTAGAAGACTAGGTATCGTATTTCAAGATTTTCAATTACTACCCGACAGAACTGTTTTTGATAATTTGGAATTTGTATTAAAAGCAATTGGTTGGATAGACAAAACAAAAATCAAAAAAACGATAGAAGAGTCCATAGAGATGGTGAAGTTGAGCGATAAATTGAAAAAATTTCCAGGGCAGCTTTCCGGTGGAGAGCAGCAGCGGGTGGTAATAGCTCGTGCATTATTAAATAATCCTGAATTGATACTTGCAGATGAACCTACGGGAAATTTAGACCCAGAAACCACTGACGAAATTATGAGTTTGTTTTACTCTATTTTCAAAACAACCCAGACCCCAATGATTATTGCAACGCACAATTATCAATTAATAGAAAACTATCCGGGTATAATTTATATGTGTGCTTATCAATCTATCAGCAGGGATGATTCTCACTTTATTAGATAAAAAATTACGCACCTTTTAACAAATAATCGGCTACTCTTTTATCCATCCAGTTGTGTTCTTCTTTAAGATTTTCACAAAAACCTACATGCCCGCCACCTTGTGTAATTTCTAAATGAAAGTACTTTGATTTTTTTGCAAATTCTACGGGGTAACATTCTTTTGTAAGCAATGGGTCATTATCAGCATTTATTAATAAAGTGGGCGTTTTTATCGCCGATAAATATGCCGAAGCTTGTACTTTAAGAATATAGTCTTCAATATCCTTAAAGCCGTAAACCGGTACCGTATATCGCTCTGTAAATTCCCATAAATTTTTGGATTCAGAAATATGCTTATAATCTAATAGATTGGGAAATCGAGTTTGCTTTTTTAGCACTTTTTCTTTTACTTGATTTGTAAATCTGCGTTCATACATTACATTCCATCCTTTTATTAAATGCGGAAAAGAAGTTTCATAATGTATAGGAACTGAAACCGTAATGGCAGATGTAATTTTTTGCACTGAATTCCATTTCTCTTCACCTAAATATTTCAACGTCATATTTCCTCCCATCGAAATTCCTACCAGATAATATTCAGTATATTTTTCTTTCTTGATAATAGTATTGACGATAAAATCTAAATCATCCGTTTTTCCGGAATGGTAATTATATATCTGCAAATTGTCTTCTCCTCCGCATCCTCTAAAATTCCAAGCACATACATCAAATCCATTTTTATTCAGAATTTTAGTCAACCCACGTGCATATACTCTATCTGAACTGCCTTCAAAGCCGTGGGAAATAATGACCACTTTTTTGCTTCCAACGATACTCCAATCCAAATCCAAAAAATCATCGTCCCAAGTAGCAATTTGCTCACGCTGGTAAGCAACGCCTTCTACCTTCCGATATACATTGGGTATAATTGTTTGCAAGTGCTTTGAATAAAGCCACTTCGGCGAGTGTATTTTGGGCGATGGGTATAGCATTTACGTTTCTAATATATAGCATTTAGCTAAAATAACAATATTCCTATGTGGAAGTTTACTATTTTTAACTAATTCTATGGATTAAGGGTTAATGTCTATACAAGTTTACACCTAATCTTTGAAAAAGTCAAGTAGTAATTCATTCACTTCAATCGGACAATCGTTTTGCGTCCAATGTGAGCATTTAGGAAGGTATTTTACATTGTAATCGGCATGCACATATTCTTCTGTACCGTAGGTAAGTTCTTTTCCAAGTGCTTTATCGCCTTCGCCCCAAATCAATAAGGTAGGCGACTGAATACCATTTTTAAAAACTTGCAAATTTGGTTTTGTTTGCAGCATAGCTCTATAGTAATTAATCGAACCTGTTAATGCGCCTTCTTGCTTGTAAGCATTTACAAATTCTTGCAAATCTTCATCAGTAAAATTTTGTTTGTTGTACATCCAACCTCGAACAAATTGTTTGAAAAATAAGGGTAGCGTAAATTGATATATCATCTCTGGCAGCAACGGAATTTGATGCATAAACATGTACCAACTTTTTAGCAATTGCGCCGGACTGGAGGTTAGTTTTTTAAGCATTATTTTGGGATGCGGGCAATTGCAAACCACTAATTTTTCTATCAATTCCGGGAACATAGCAGCAAATGTCCACGCAACTGCGCCACCCCAATCATGCCCAACAATATATGCTTTTTTAAATCCCGATTGCTTTATCAATTCTGCAATATCTGTAGCTACTATATCTGTTTTATAATTTTGAACTCCGTGTGGTTTATCACTTAAATTAAATCCTCTTAAATCGGGAGCAAATACAGTAAACTGTTCTGCCAATACTGGAATTTGATACCGCCATGTGTACCAGAATTCCGGCCAACCGTGCAACAGTATTACTAATTTTTTACCGCTGCCCTGCTTTGCTACATGTAGTTTTATACCATTTACGTGTACTGTTTCATGCTTTACTGACAAATTTTGCATAGTTTATTTTTAGAAAATAAATGTAAGGGGATTCTGATACTTTTACAACTAACATAAGATATTTTCCTAAAAGTATGGTAAATTATTAAAATAAGAAATTCGTTAGGAAAAATGAATTATCTATCTGTAAATAAGTGCTATATACTACAGATTTACAGAGAAAAGGGTATAGTGAGCATAAAAAAAAAGAGATTGCCGTAGCGACTAAATACAATTCTATGTTTTTGTGCTTGTCTTCTTGTCTAAAAATTATTTGTTTCTAACAACATACACGGCTTGTCCACTCCCTGACGGATCTGACACAATCTGTACCGATGCGATGTCTGTATATTGTTTATCCTCTGAAGAAATAGAACGAAGTTGATCTTTATCAGATTTGCTATTTTCACAAGACATAAAAAAAACAAATACCATAAGGGCAATTATATTTCTAAGAGTAAGTACCTTTGCCATAGCCCTTAGATTTTAATTAAATTTATAAACAATACAGACAAATGTCAAGTAAAAAATAGAATATATGAAAATAGAAATTTGGTGGATTGGCAAAACGTTTCAAGATTTTACACAAAAAGGCTATACCGAGTTTTTAAAACGTATAGAAAAATTCACACCGATTTCCATTACAGAATTTCCAGAAATAAAAGGTCAAACAAATGGGAAAATAATAAAACAAATAGAAGCCGAGAAAATTTTATCAAAAATCAAATCGGATGATTTTTTAATTCTGTTGGATGAAAAAGGAACTACTTTTTCTTCTAAACAGTTTGCTCAATATATTGAAAAAAAGGATAATCAATCTATTAAAAAAATTATATGCTTAATTGGCGGTGCTTACGGTTTTGACGAGAAAATATATGCTCGTGCAAACGATAAAATTTCCTTATCCGCCATGACATTTTCACATCAACTTATCCGGTTAATTTTCATGGAACAATTGTACCGAGCCTATACCATCATCCATAATTACCCTTATCATAACGAATAATAAAAAAGTATAACTTTAAAAAAATCGTTAATCAATATATCGTTTCAATATATCCTGATACGCATCAATTCTTCTATCTCGCAAGAATGGCCATATACGGCGCACCTCTTCGGTGCGTTGTTTGTCTATTTCAATTACTGTATTTATCTCTATATCGCTTGGTGCTGAAAATAAAATTTCACCTTGCGGCCCAGCAGCAAAACTTTGTCCCCAAAATTGAATTCCGTTTGTTACACCTGTCCAGTCGGGCTCTACGCCCACACGGTTCACGGCAATTACCGGCAATCCATTCGCAACGGCGTGTCCTCGTTGTACTGTTTGCCACGCCGTAAATTGCCTATGCTTTTCTTCGGGCGTATCAGTACTCTCCCAGCCTATTGCCGTAGGATAAATTAGCAGTTCGGCACCACCCAACGCCATCAATCGGGCTGCTTCTGGGTACCACTGATCCCAACAAACCAATACTCCTAATTTCCCGACAGAAGTAGCAATGGGTTTAAAACCTATATCACCAGGAGTGAAATAAAATTTTTCGTAATAAGCCGGATCGTCGGGGATGTGCATTTTTCTGTAAATGCCCGCTATACTTCCGTCTTTCTCAAAAACTACAGACGTATTGTGATATAATCCTGGTGCGCGTTTTTCAAACAATGATGTAACTAAAACAACTTGATGTTTTTTGGCGGCTTCGGCAAATACTGCTGACGTTTCACTTGGTATAGGTTCTGCCAAATTAAACAATTCTGTTTCTTCGGCTTGGCAAAAATAAATACCACAATGCAATTCTTGCAGCACTACTAATTCTGCGCCTTGCTGCTTACAAGCGGCAATTCCATCTAAAGATTTTTGAATGTTTTTAGCAGTAGAGTTGGTATTTGATTGCTGTACAATTCCGACTTTCATAATATCAATTTTGAGATAGATTATTAAAATTTATGGTGCCTTTTGGGTATTGCATCGTAATGCAATGCAAAGAGCCGTGCTGTAGTAATAATGCTTTACAATCTATGCCTACCACTTTCTTTGCCGGAAAAGCTTTTTGCAATTGAGTTATTGCCAACTCATCTTGTTCTACTTGGTAGGTTGGCAGTAATACAACATCATTTAAAATTAAAAAATTAGCATACGTTGCTGGCAATCTTCTGTTATCGTCAGGGGCAAAAATAGCATCAGCCATAGGTAGCGGAATCAAATTATAGGGCAAATTATTTGCAGTTCTGAAAGCTTGCAACTCTTCTTCCATTATTTTTAAATCTTTATAATGAACTTCATCCATATCGGTGCATTGCACATAAGCAATAGTTTGCTCATCACAAAAACGTGCAACAGTATCGATGTGTGCATCGGTATCATCACCTTGTAAATGCCCGTGTTCCAACCATAGTACCTTTTTCAAACCAAATAATTCTTTCAATTTACTTTCCACTTGCCCTTTAGATAGATGCGGATTTCTATTCGGCGACAATAAACAATGCGTAGTGGTAAGCAGTGTGCCATTTCCATCACTTTCTATACTTCCACCTTCCAACACTAATCCCGGATGAATTAATTCTTTTGCATGGTATATACCTTTTCCCCAAAGTTCTCCTGTTATCAAATTATCTTTATCTGCAGCAAATTTTAATCCCCAACCATTAAATACAAAATCATAAATCAAAAAACTATCTCCTTGTTGTACAGTGATAGCGGCATGGTCACGTGCCCAAGTATCATTGATTTCTGTTTCAATAATGTAAATATTATTTCGGTCTGTATTTTTAAGATAATGATTCAAATCAGTTACATCATCGCATACAATAATAAGCGGCTGGTAAGCAGCGATGTTTTCAATAATATGAATATAACAAGGAATCACTTCGTCCCAATAATCTAACCAATCGGAAGTGCGGCTTGGAAATGCAATTTGTATAGCATCTTGCAATTCCCATTCCGCAGGCAATCTAAAATTTATCATGCTGCAAAAATACGTTTTAATTATAATCTTAAGTAAATTTACTTTTTTGAAAGTTTTTTTATTTTCGTGCCATGCAAAAACGACTATTATTACTCCCCGGATTTGGAGAAGATACCTTTTGTTTCAATGAACTCATTCCATTAACCAACAAACATAAATACCAATACGTACACATAGATTACAGACCGGTGTTGGATAAGTTTATATTTCCATTTATTACCGTTCGGCAGTTTGCGCAACAACTAATTAATCATTATGCTATACAGCCATCAGACAAACTAATTGGACATTCGATGGGAGGATATTTTTCATTTCAGATACGGGAAATTTTAGGTACAGAAATTTGCATGATAAGCTCATTTAACGATCCTAAGAAAATTATACATGTAGTACCAGAATTTCCTAGGCTGACGATGCTGGCAACACTAATAGGCATTACAAAAACAAAATTCATAAAAAACTATTTATTGAGTAAAATAAAAGATACTCAAATAAAAGAAATCCAATCCAAGATTATGGACAATTTCGATAACTTTACGGATAACGAACTTGCATTGATGTTAGAAATGAATTACCAAAAGAAAATATCATCAAACTTACCGAATCCAATACGCATACACGACAAGAAGGACCGAGTAGTGGCTCCACCAGACGAGCCATATATACAAATATCCGGTGGGCATTTCTGCATGAATGTATTCCCAGAGGAAGTATATGTACAATTAAAAGAATTTTTAGCCTAAATAATCATTCTAACTTCACATCTTTAGAATTAAAAAAATCCTATAATTCTATTTAAATAAACTGAGACTATAATTTTGCTTATACGCTTCCTAAAAAAAATTGTATTTTACTGTCGAATTAATTTATGAAAAAAACAGACACCCCGAAAGGAGTTTCGCTATTAATATTAGTAGCCGCACTCGGATATTTTGTAGATGTATATGACTTGGTACTTTTTGGCGTAATACGCGTACCCAGTCTGAAAGGGATAGGTATTACCAGCGATGCAGACTTAGCCTATTATGGAAAAATGCTTTTTAATTATCAAATGTGGGGAATGCTTTTAGGAGGTATTTTTTGGGGCATATTGGGCGATAAAAAAGGTAGATTATCTGTATTATTTGGGTCTATTTTTTTATATTCTATTGCTAATATCTTAAATGGGACAATACATTCAGTGGAAGAATATAAGGTACTCCGTTTTATTGCTGGCTTTGGATTAGCAGGTGAATTAGGCGCTGGAGTAACTCTTGTAAGCGAAACGATGAGTAAAGAAAAGCGAGGCTTAGGCGCAGCTATCATAGCCAGCGTAGGGGTTATCGGTGCAGTAGTAGCAAGTTTATTAGCATCTTACCCCGACTTAATCAGTTGGAGAGTAAATTATTTTATTGGCGGAGGTATGGGCATATTATTATTATTCATGCGTATTGGAGTAGCAGAATCGGGCATGTTTAAACATATTACTCAAAAAGAAAATATTTCAAAGGGCAATATTTTAATGTTATTCAGAAACAAACAGACATTAACAAAATACATAAGTGTAATATTAGTAGGTGTTCCTATATGGTATTTAATCAGTACGTTTGTTTTTTTCTCCAAAGAAATGGGACAAGCAATGGGTATGACAGAAGTTCCTATTCCGGCAAAAGCCATAATGTATAATTACATTGGGCTTTGTTTTGGAGATATTTGTAGTGGAATAATAAGTCAATATTTAAAAAGCCGAAGAAAAGCAATATTGATATTTTTGATTTTATCAATATCTTCAATTGTATTTTATCTAACAATAGGCAAACAAAATCTTACTATGCATTATTTAGCATGTGCTATCATAGGATTTACAGCAGGCTATTGGGCGGTATTCAACATTACGGCATCAGAGCAATTTGGCACTAACTTACGTGCTACAGTTACAACATCAGTACCCAACTTTGTACGAGGAGCAGTTCCGATATTAACAATAATGGCAGATGCTTTTAAAAACAAAGGCAACTCTTATATCGCTTCAAATCTGTATGTAGGCATAATTGTTTTTGGGTTAGCTTTTGTTGCAGTAATTACATTGAAAGATTCTTTTAGCAAAGACCTTGATTATGTTGAATAAATCATTAATTATTTAATGTTTTTTTTGGAAATTAACAAACTTTCACTATTTTTATCACAAATATACATACAAATGAAGACCAAATTGAACTTGCTTTTACTTTCTGTGTTGTGTTTCACTGCTACGACAGGCACATTTGCTCAAAAAGTAAAGAAAAACTCCAGCGTAGGTGTATCTGCAAATTCTCCTAGTGGAACAGTAGATGCTAAAGATGCCAAAAAATACTATAATGTTGATCCAAAAAAATTCTTACAAGATTGGAGTATTTCTCTTCACTTTGGGGCAACAACACCGTTTACAGATATCAGAAGCTACGATTGGGCACGTCAATGGAAAAAGCCAAGTGAAATACAATGGGGCGCCGGTATTGGCTTGACAAAAATGTTCAATAGCGCATTTGGTCTAAACTTAGACTATACTTTAGGTAGATTATTAGGCAGAACAGTGGACAGAGGTGGTTTCGCTCAAGACAGACAATATTGGAAACAATTAGGCTTTGACCAACCTGTATATTTCAAAACAAATATTTTCCACCAAGCCTCTATTAACTTTTATATAGATTGGTTGGGATTAGGAACATCTTATAACAAATTCATCCGTTCTCAAATCACTGGAAAACCAATTAAATCTAGAAGAGTGGCTTTATATACTAAAGTGGGAGTTGGATTAGTACGTATGTCTTCTCAAATTTACAATGTAAGCAACGACAAACCAATTAACAATAACCAATACCTAAGAGGATATACTAATAAATTTACAGATGTTGTATTTCCTTTAGCAATGGGTTTAAAATTCAAACTATCTCAATCTTTTGATATGGGAATTGAAGGAAGTTTCATTTTTACCAACTCTGATAAAATTGATGCTTTTGTATTTGACTCTAAAGTAAAACCAGATGGTTCAGTAGTTAAATCATTAAACAAACTAAACAGAGATGCTTATGCATATATGAATGTTAGTTTTGCGTATAAATTTGGACGAATTGGTGCACAAAAAGAACACGTAGAATGGGTAAATCCATTAGCATTTATGATGGCTAACACACCTAAACCAAAAGAAGTAAACTTAAAAGATACAGATGGAGATGGCGTTTTAGATATCTTGGATAAAGAACCAAATACTCCTGCAGGATATATAGTAGATGCACATGGCGTTACCTTAGATAGTGACCACGATGGTTGTCCAGACAGCAAAGATCCAGAGCCATTCTCTTCACCTCAATACCCAATTGTAGATTGCAAAAATGTATTACCTGAAGCCACTGCATCTGCTCCGGCAACTGTAACTAAAGGTGGTGTTCCTTATGACGATGAGGCTGTAACTAAGAGAATTAATAAAGTAGAAGATGAAGTATGGAAATTAACTTCTATATTTTTCGATTTAAACAAAGCAAATATTACTCCATTATCAACCGAAGATTTGAATAAAGTTGGTATGATAATGGCAACAAATCCTGACTTAAAAGTAAATGTGAAAGGTAATACAGACGTGAGAGGCTCTAGCGCATTTAATGAGAAATTATCTAGCTCACGTGTTGATGCTGCTATAAAATACTTGAAAGATCATTACAAAATTAACGAAAACAGATTCATCAAATTACCAATGGGTAAATCTGATCCGTTAATCAAAGATGCTATTACAGAACAACAACACCACTCTAATAGACGTGTTGATTTCTCTCCAGCTCGATAATTCAATAAACTATATCATAAAAAACCTGTTAGACTTCTAACAGGTTTTTTTTATTCTTCTTTTTATGAAAGCAATATACAAATTCAATCCTGAACTAAAATTCATAAAAGACAATGTACAAGGCAACACCTTTATCAATGGGCAATTCATTGCTCAAAATGGTAAAGAAAAACTACCTTATCAAAGATTAATAAAATGGATAACCACAGCAAATCCACAACGAAGAGAAAAGAAAAATGATAAATACATTCCTGAAGTAATAAAAAATACTGACTTCCTTTTTACTCAAGAAAATACCATTACATGGCTTGGACATTCTTCTTTTTATATTCAATTAAATGGATTTAAAATACTTACTGATCCTGTGTATCTCCACCTCACTCCATTATTAAAACGCAAACATGCATTACCCTGCCCCATCGATACATTTACGAAAATCAACTATATTTTACTATCACACGGACATCGTGATCATTTAGATATTCCAACTTTAAAAATATTACTCAAAAACAATCCAAATATCACTATCCTTTGCCCGTTAGGTTTTGAAAAAATGCTGCGAAATATTGGGTTCAAAAACATACAAGAAGCAGCGTGGTGGCAACAATATAACATTCCCGAATTAGTTATTGATTTTTTACCAGCAAAGCATTGGAACCGGCGTTTTATTTGGGATTACAACACCACATTATGGGGGAGCTTTTCCATAAAGGACAAAGAAACTTCTATATATTTTTCCGGCGATACGGGATTTAGTCCTCATTTTACAGAAATTAACGAACAATTTAATTCATTCGATGTTTGTCTAATGCCAATTGGTGCATACAAGCCTAGATATATCATGGAGTGGGCACATATATCGCCTCAAGAAGCCATAGAGGCATTTCATTTGCTTAATGGAAAAACATTTATTCCTATGCATTATGGCACATTTGATTTGAGTGATGAGCCTGCATCTGAACCACTGCAATTGCTACAAGAGTTTCAAAATCAGCAAAAAATAAATGGAGATTTGAAAATTTTAAAAGTAGGGGAAATTTATACAATTTAAAGCATTACGCTTCATCGTAGCTTATTGTACAATTTGTTTTGGGATGCGACTGGCATGTTAAAATAAAACCTTCATCTTTCTCTTCATCGGTCAGCGGTTCATCATCATCCATTACCACATTTCCGTCTATAAGTTTGGCTTTACAGCTGCAACACGCCGCCACTCTGCACGCATACGGTGGGTCGATATCTGCATTAATAGCAGCTTCTAAAATCGTTTCATCGTCACTTACGTTTAAATCATAATTCCTACCGTCTAATATAACCTTTACTTTGTATGCCATAATATGAATATTGATATAAAGGTATAAAATGAATTATGAATTTCAAATATTACCCATTACACTTCAAATTAATTTACTATTGTTTATCATTATTTAATACTAAAAAATTCAGACATTATAGGTAAATTTATTCACCTAAAAAGCTTATCTAAAAATTAGAAATATGAGTACTACAATTATCCGAAATGGTTTATATTTTGATGGCACCGGAAAGAAAGGAGAGAAAAAAGATGTTGTTATAAAAAACAATAAAATAGATGCTGTAGTAGATAAAGCACCGGCTATTGAAGGGGCAAAAGAAATAGATGCTTCCGGACAATGGGTAATGCCGGGATTGATAGACATACATGCACATTACGACGCAGAATTAGAAGTAATGCCAGGGTTGGAAGAATCTGTTAGACATGGCGTAACTACCGTAGTTATCGGCAATTGCTCCCTTTCTGCTGCCTTGGGAAAAGATACAGAAATTGTAGATTTATTTGCTCGTGTGGAAAATATTCCGGCAAAAACATTGAGCCATTGGATGATAGGAAATATAAAATGGAAAAATGTTACTGAATATTACGAACACTTAGATACTGTACCCGTTGGGCCAAATATCGCTTCGTTTTTAGGGCATTCTAATTTACGCATGCATGTAATGGGCTTGGAACGAAGTTTTACAGAAAAAAATGCATCTGAAGAAGAGTTAAAAAAAATGGAAGCTATCACCGAAGAAGCAATAAAAGCCGGCTACCTTGGCGTTTCTATGGATATGCTTCCATTTCACAGATGGGCTGGTGTGTATGCTCCAAAATTCACTGGATATTCTGTTCCTTCTCAATTAGCAGCAAAATCTGAATACAAACGACTGGCTAACGTATTACGCAAACACAATCGTGTGTTACAGATAACGCCGAATGCGGTAGATAAAACTTCTTTCGCTACAATTGTACGATTAAGTCAAGGTGGATTTTTTAAAAAATCTTTGAAAACGACTATCGTTGCAGCATTAGATTTAAAATCCAATGAAAAAATTTACAACTTACTAAAATTGCTCGGTTTTTTAGGAAATAGTGTTTTGCGTGCAGACATGAAATTTCAAACACTATCTGTTCCATTTTTAAATTTTGGCGATGGTCCTGTTACGCCACTTTTCGAAGAATTTCCTTCAATGATAAAAGCGATAAGCGCAACGGAGGCAGAGCGTAAAGCAATGTTCAAAAACCCGGAATTTAGAAAGCAATTTGTAAAAGAATGGAATCATAAATCCGCATCTGTATTTCCAAAAGCTCTAAAAGAAATGTGGGTAGTAAACTCTCCTGTGGCTTCACACATCGGAAAGAATTTTGAACAAATAGCTAAAGATGCCGGTAAAGATGCAGTTGAGCATTTCATGGATTTACTGGAAGAATTTGACACTAAAATTCGTTGGAAATGCGAAACCTCTAATCATAGAGAAAGTGTACGCATGGAGCTATTAGCTAGTAAACACTGTATGCCTGGATTTAACGATTCCGGTGCGCATAACTTAAACATGGCATTTCACGATGGCGGATTACACTTAATTAAACAAGCTACGCACCACCAAGATATTATGCCTATCGAAACAGCCATTTATCGACTAACAAAAGAACCTGCTGATTACTTAGGCATTGAAGCCGGAGATATTACGGTGGGCAAACGTGCGGATTTAATTATCATTGACCCAACAAAATTGGATACCGACTTAAATACAGAACCTATCGAAGATTATCACCCTCAATTTAACGGTAGCTTCCGATTGATAAAACGAAGCGGAAAAGTAGTTCAGCATGTATTTATTAATGGTGAAGAAGCCTATACCAATAATGGCGTTACTGCTTTCCACGAAGATTTAGGTAAGAAGAAAATATTTGGGAAATTATTGAAAAGCAATTTCAATTAATTTATTAGTCTCTAATTTTTTTCAAAAGAGATTTAATGCGTTTCATAACAAAATCAGCTTTTTGCTGGTATGTGATGCGTATCATTTCTTTATTCCATGTGCCATCAGAAATATTAGATTTAAATGTATCCTCTTGGATTTTAAAGAACTCCGTTTTCTTTTTATTCCATCGCATTTGATCTTGCAACAATGACGATTTTTCATTGATAGGTACTTGTTCTTTGGCAATCTCAAAAACTACCGTCATCATGCTGTCTATCTGCCCTAAATAATTTCGATAACAAGCAGATGAATCTGCATTGATTTGCTTACAAGATTTCAACAAGTCTTCTATTTGCAGCAATGATTTAGACACGCCTCCGGCATACGTGGTCCTGAATTGCAAGAAAAAAATCAAAAGTATAAATATGGTAAAACGCTTCATACGCTAAAATTCTTTTATTTTATTAGACACTAAAAATGAATCAAAGTTAAATTGTAAAATAAATTAAGGACAATATGGTTTTTTATTGTTGATTATATTAATTTTAAGAAAACAAACCTAATGAAAAAGATTCCAATTATTACAACAGCATTAGTATGCAGTATTTTTATGTCTTGCAATAGCAATAAAAATCAAGAACAAAATAGTGCGGTAGAAGATACTGCAACTGTTCAAGAACTTAGCACTGTACAAAACGACTCAGCGGTACTTAGCGATGACTCCGCAACCGTACAAACCGCAGTAGGCGTGAAAGACGAAGAAAAAAATGCGGTGCAACAAGAAAAAAACGAAGCGAAAAAACTGAAAGAAGACGAAGCTAAAGCAAAATCAAAATAGAAGATATTTCTATTTATTGCTTAGATAAAAAATCAATTCTACTATTGAACAAGTATTTCTTTGTGAAATTAGAAACAATGTACCTTAAAAATTACAATCCTGCTGAACATGTTCCGATACATACGTCTTAAAGATTGGTGGAGCTTTATAATACCTCCGATTATCACGTTTTATTGTATTGGTTTGATTTTAATAAATTCAAAATCGAGTACGTTAAGCACACTTCTTTTTTCGTTTGTTTTGTTTTTAATACTTACAATTTCTACGGCTGCATTTGGTTTTTTCATAAACGAATGGAGCGACATAAAAGATGATACCATTGCTGGAAAAGAAAATACATTGTCTAATGCAAAGCAACATACACTTATTCTGTTACTACTTTTTATTATAAGCGGTATTATCATGTCTGCTTATCTTTTGAAATTAAATAAAATTACACAGATAATTATCTGTGTTCAATTAATATTGCTCCTCCTCTATTCCGTTCCACCTTTTAGATTAAAGCGTTTTAAATACCTTGCTGTAATTTTAGATGCAACCTATAGCGGTGCTTTATTCTATATTTTAGCCATAATCATAGGGTCAAATTTTCATAGATTTTCTGTTACTTGGATGTATTTATTGTTTTTTTGGGCAATAACAAAAGGAATACGGAACATTTTACATCATTTAATTCAAGATAAAAAATACGATGCTGCTTTAAGATTTAAAACAGTTGCCACTGCAAATAATACCTCCACTTTAGAGTATTTTATTTACTTTGGCTTACTGCCTTTAGAATCCATATTGTTTATATTATTCCTATATAGATTTTATTACGGAAACTTATTTATCATACTGTATATGCTCTATTGGATATATATTCTTTTTAGAAAAAAATATGTCATTCCATTTATCATAAAAAGGAAACAGGCAATAACACATAGTATGTCCACCGAAATAAATTTATTTTACGAGAAAATATTTCCGCTATTTGTGTTTATGGTATTATGCTATAAAGATGTAAGAATGCTTATTTTATTTGCTGTCTATTTGATTGTATTTTTTGTACCAATGGTATTGAAAAAAATATAGACTTATCATAAAATTAAAAAGGTCAACCGTAATAGATTGACCTTTATGTTTTACTTAAAAATTTAAGTTTAAAAACCTTTTTTAGCAACACCGTCTTTAATAGCTTGCAATGCTTTTGCTTCACTCATTATTGCTGCCATTTTATTTCCTTTACCATCATGACCGCCTGCCATGTAGCCTCCTTTAGCTGTTTTAGTGATTACAGCGTCTTGCATAGGAACATTTTTCTCTTTTGTTTTTAGGCAGTAAGCCTTAATCATTTTTGAAGTATCCATTTGTTTTCTTTTTTAGATTAAAAATAGTTTCGCTCAAATTTAATAAACTATCTCACATTCATTGAATTAATATCCATGCCAGAAAAAATCTACTAACATTTTAAGAAATACCAAAACAACAATAATGTTCTTATTATCAATAACTTACAAAACAATTATTTTATTCAGCTAAAATATTGTTCATAATTTTTGTTTGATGACGGATAGATTCTTGGTGAATTGCCTCCATCATTTCCTTTACAAAATCGTCTGTAAGGTCTTTTTTAGCTGCTTTTTTGATACGGTCATTGATAATTTCATCCCATCTGTTGGTTTGTAAAATCGTAATTCCGTTATCTCGTTTAAACTCACCGATTTTTCTGGCAATGTCCATTCTTTCGCCCATGATTTCTAACATGTAATTATCTATACGGTCGATTTGAGCACGCAATGCCTCTAATTTATTTTCTGCATAATCATCTAATTTGCTGCTTCGAATAACTAAAGAAGAAACGATTTCAGCTAAACGCTCAGGGGTAATTTGTTGTGAGGCGTCACTCCAAGCATTATCCGGATCGCGGTGCGATTCTATCATCAAGCCGTCAAAATCCAAGTCTAAAGCTTTTTGGCAAACAGACGGAATCAATTCACGGCTTCCGCAAATATGCGAAGGGTCAACAATAATGGGCATTTGCGGGTACAAACGGCGCAACTCAACCGGCAATTCCCACATAGGTTTATTTCGGTATTTAGATTTTTCGTAAGAAGAGAAACCACGATGAATTGCACCTAAACGTTTGATGCCTACGGCATTTAAGCGCTCCATACTACCCAGCCACAATTGCAAGTCAGGGTTGATAGGATTTTTTACCAATACCGGAATATCTACGCCACGCAGCGCGTCGGCTACTTCTTGTACCGAAAACGGATTTACGGTAGTGCGAGCACCAATCCATAAAATATCTACGCCAGCTTTCAGAGAATCCTCTACATGCTGTCCGGTAGCTACTTCTACTGTAGTAGGTTTGCCGATTTGTTTTCCGGCATTTACCAACCATTCCAATCCTTCTTTACCGATACCTTCAAACATTCCCGGACGAGTGCGCGGTTTCCATATTCCGGCACGCAATACGTGGATGCCTTTGTCTGCTAGGCGTTGCGCGGTTTCCATCATCTGTTCTTCAGTTTCACAAGAACATGGGCCTGAGATTATTACAGGTCTTTCAAAATTAAATCCCCAATCTTTTAATGGGACGATGTTTAAATTGCTCATATTATAAAGTTATTAATTACGATTAAATGATTTGCTTTTTATTAGTTTATGAATAAAATAAATTTCGGTTATTTAGTTTGGTGTTTATAGTTTATTTCAAAATGCTCTACGGTTGGTTTGGTTTCAAAATAAGGATGTACAAATGCTTTCCATTGCTCAAACAATTCTGAATTTCTAAATCCCACCGTATGATCTTCTAACGTTTGCCATTTTATCATCAATAAATATTTATTTTCTACTTCGATACATTTTTGCAATTCGTGTTCTATGTATCCTTTCGATTGTGAAATGATTTTTGATGCTTGAATGAAATCTGCTTCAAATGCAGCTATTTCAGTAGGCTTGACAAGTAATAATGCAGCTTCTAATATCATTTGTATTATTTTAAAATTTTTCTAATCTCGTTAGCATCTTTCATAAATGCCAATAATTCCTCCGTTTTATTTTTATTAATTAAATTCCTAAAGTGATACATTTTTTCGATATAAGTATCCATTACTTCTAAAAGTGAATTTTTATTTTGCTGAAAAATAGGCGCCCACATTTCGGGAGAGCTTTTTGCTAAACGTACCGTACTTTCAAAACCACCGCCTGCCATTTCTAAAATTGCTTCTTCATCTTTTTCTTTTTCTAAAACTGTAGCCGCTAATACAAACGAGCTGATATGCGAAATATGCGAAATATAAGCAGCATGTACATCATGTTTATGTGCTTCCATATACTTCAGGCGCATACCTAAAACGTTATACATTTCTTCTACTAATTTTACAGCAGCTATATTGCTATTTTCTTTATCGCAAATAATGCAAACTTTGCCATTAAAAAGGTTGGGAATTGCGGCGGAAGGCCCGCTATTTTCAGTACCTGCCATCGGGTGCGATGCTACATATTGTTGGCGATTCGGATGATTTTTTATAGCATAAATAATTCCGCCTTTGGTAGAACCCATATCTGTAACTACTTGATGAGGTAGGATATGATCTAAAACATATTTTAATTCTTCTATTAAGCTATTTACAGGAACAGTAAGTACAATTAAATCTGCTTGAGCTATGGCTTCTTCTTTAGTTGCAATTTTATCTACTAAACCTAAATGCAAGGCAAGCTCGTTATTCTTTTGAGTTCTGCCAACACCTATAATTTCGGAACAGAAATTAGCTGCACGTAAATCAATTGCAGTTGATCCACCTATTAAACCTATACCAAATATTGCAACTTTCATTTCAAATTTATAATTAAAGATTTACGTTTTGTATTCTTGTTAATGCTGATTTTAAATCATTTTCGGGGCTACATAAAGAAATTCGGATATAGCGTTCGCCATTGCTTCCGAAAATAAATCCAGGCGTAATAAATACATCTGCTTCTAACAACAATTTTTCGGTTAAGTCTTCAACATGTTTGTATGTATCCGGAATTTTAGCCCATAAAAACATACCAATTTGCTCCTTGCTATATGTACACGCTAAAGCATCCATGATAGCATACGCTAATGTGCGGCGTTTTCGGTATTCGTCGTTGCGTTGTTCATGCCATTCATCGCTATTAGATAATGCTGCTACTGCGGCGGCTTGCACTGGCAAATACATCCCTGAATCGACATTACTTTTTACTTTCAAAATAGTATCTATGTAGTCTTTAGCGCCCACTATCATTCCAATACGCGCGCCTGCCAAGTTGTGTGATTTGCTTAATGAATTTAATTCCAAACACACCTCTTTAGCTCCTTCCATTTGCAAAATAGAAACCGGTTTTCCTTCATTCAATACTAAGCTGTATGGATTGTCATTTACAATCAGTATTTTAAATTCTTTAGCAATATCTATTAGTGTTTTAAAAATTTCATCATTGCCCTTAGCTCCAGTAGGCATATTCGGATAATTGACCCAGATTAGTTTTGCTTCTCTAAGTATATCATCATTTATTTTTGTAAAATCGGGTGCCCAATTATTTTCTTCATCTAAATCATAAGCAACAGGAATTGCACCAGCTAAATATGTGGCAGAAGAATAAGTTGGATATCCGGGATTGGGTACTAATACTTTATCTCCAGGATTTAAAAAGGCATTGGAGATATGTGAAATTCCTTCTTTAGAACCTAACAAAGGTAGTATTTCGGTTGCTGTATCTAATGAAATATCATAAGTGTGTTGGTACCAATTGCTCATTGCTTTTCGCAATTCGGGAATACCGATATAACTTTGGTAGCCGTGATTTTTAGTATTTTGAGCAGCGTGTATTAAAGCATCAATTGTAGCAGAAGACGGTGCTTGGTCAGGATTTCCGATTCCTAAATTTATAATAGGTTTCCCTTCGGATTTTAGTTGTGCTATTTGTTTTAGCTTTCTACTAAAATAGTATTCATTGATATGTTCTAATTTATTTGCCGGATTTATTATCATCTTTATTTTATATTCAATTAAAAATTCATTTCAAATTCAATCTATTTTATTTCCTTGTTTATATTCTCCTAATACTTTTAAAGATGTGGTATAAGGTTCTATTTCTTTTAGCATTTTTTTATATGATTCGACATCTTCAAATTCCAAATCTGCATACATATAATACTGCCACTCCTCGCCTATCACCGGCAGCGATTGGATTTTTGTAAGATTGATATTGTGTTCCCCAATTATCGTAAGCACCTTTGCTAAACTGCCTGGAGTATGATGTGCTCTAAATGAAATCGATGATTTGTTTATTTCATTTGGCAAGTGTGCTTTAGCAGACGAAGGTGCGAGAATTAGAAAACGGGTAAAGTTCCGTTTATTGTCGTGTATATCTGCGGCAATAATATCTAATCCATACAATTGAGCGGCACGCTTACTAGCTATAGCTGCACGGTGTTTGATGTGATTTTCTTTTATCTCTTTTGCGCTTAATGCGGTATCGTTAGATTCTGCAATTTGCACGTTTGGATATTGTTCCAAAAATTTGCGACATTGCAATAAAGCCATTGGGTGCGAATGTATTTCATTTATCTGCTCCATCGTTTGATTGGGCAAAGCCATCAGGTTCATTTCTATTCGTAAATATATTTCACCAATGATTGTCAAATCGGAATTACGCAGATAAGCATAGTTGGGCAAAATGGAACCTGCTAAAGAATTTTCTATGGCACAAACTGCAAAGTCTGCTTGCTGCTTTTCCATTATCTGGAAGAGTTTGGGAAATGATGCGCACTCTATCGTTTTTATGTTTTCTCCAAAATAATTTAATGCAACAATTTCATGAAAAGATGCTTCAAATCCTTGAATGGCTATTTTTGGTATATTACTCATATTATTACACAAAAAAAGCCCCGATTACTCGGGACTTATTATACTTTATTGACTACAGTACACCTCATCCCGCTAATTAGCAGAAAAAGTAATATCCGTAGAAATATATTTTACTCATAATACAAAATACGTTAGATTTTTTGGTAAATGCAACATAATCTATGTTAATTCATGGTTAAAGAAGATTTTTATTTCTTGTAAGTATTGGTTATATGAAAGCATATTATAAAATTGCAGTTCTAAAAAAACATTTCAAGCAATAAGAATTTCGATGACAACTGAAGATAGATTATCCTATTGTTCCTCTAATTATCCTATTATTTTAGTAAGTGGTCTTGGATTTCATGACCAACATAGGTTATTAAATTACTGGGGAAATATTCCTGAATTTCTAAAAATGCATGGTGCTGATGTGTACACAGCTAACCAAGAAGCATTTATTTCGTTACCTGATAATGCCATTAAGCTAAAATTTAGAATATTGGATATTTTAGATAAAACAAAAAAAGAACGAATAAATATAATTGCACATTCCAAAGGAGGATTAGAAGCAAGATACTTAGCCGGAAAATTAGGCATGGACGAGCATATTGCCAGCATTACGACATTAGGTACACCACACAAAGGCGCGTACTTAGCTGATATTATTTTAGGCAGATTGCCTTTACCAAAATTTGCGGCAGCACGTTTAGTAAATTTATACGCTACTTTATTAGGCGACAAACGACCGGATAGTTTGCGTTCTTTGGTGCAAGTAAGCACCCAAAGCGTACAACAATTCAACGAAGAGGTAATAGACTCCTCGGTGGTGTATTATCAAAGTTATGCAGGGCATGTAAACAAGCATTACCCCAATATTATTTGGCGAACTATGGCAAATATTATTAAAGATTACGAAGGCAGTAATGACGGCATGGTAGGCATAGAATCAAGTAAATGGGGAAATTATAGAGGGGTTATACAAAATGAAAATGCACTTTCTGTGAGCCATGGCGACATGGTGGGGCTTACACATTTTTTAGGAAATACTAAATTTGATGCTAAGCAATTTTTTCTCGACATGGTGCACGAGTTGAAAGAAAAGGGCTATTAACGATTGTTAGCGGACTTAATTTCTATTTTGGCATTTTTATTGATAACTTTAGTAAAAATTTGTGATGCGATTTATTGTTTTTATTTCTTTATTATTTATTTCCACCTCTGGTATATTTGCCCAAAACTATAATGTAAATGCTTATCAATTTCATCAAGCGATAGAAGAGGCACAACAAAACATAGGAAAGGAAATGTATTATTACAACCAGCGTGCTACTGAATTAAACCTCAAGATTTTAAAATTTGCAATTAGTAAGAGTGTAAAATTTATTGACTCTCTGAAAGTGTACAATAACGAAACACCGTATTACAATGCAACAAAAAAACTATTTGCAATGTATCAAGATGTTACGGATAATGACTATGTTGAATTACAAAGAATCGTTGAAGATCCCGACTTAGAAGCAAAAGACTTTAAAACTAAAAAATTAAAAATATTTGAGTCTATAAAGAAAAAAACAGCTGCGGTGTTCCCTGAATTTAAAGAAGCTCAATTACAATATTGTAAAAAATATGGCATTAAACTAGATAAACAATGAAAGTATTATTTTCAACTATTATAGTATTACTTCTATCTGCATGTGCTTTTGCAGAGCAAGAAAATGCTATAGAATATAACGACAAAATCATTAGCGAGCAAACTAAAATTGGAGCTGCAATTATGGCATTTTCTGCTAGTCCAAATGATTTTTCGCTAAGCAGTGTTAGAACTCAAGTAGATAAAAGTTTAGAAGTATTAAAAGGCATGAAACCTTATGAAGGCAATAAAACATTTTTATCTTCCGCTAAGTCATTATTTAAGTTTTACGCTGGCGTAAGCAATAAAGAATACAGAAAAATCTTAATCCTATTAGAAAATAGGGGAAAATTCACACCTGAAAAACTCACAGAATCAATTAACCAACTGATTGAAACAATTGCAAAAAAAGAAGAACCCTTAGACAAAGCATTTCAAGTACAACAAGTAGCTTTTGCCGCAAAATATGGCTTTCAATTACAGAAAACTAAATCGGTACAACAGCCTCAAGACAATTCCGCTGAGGACAAATAATAATAAAATATGTTCTAATTAAATATAACTTAAAACTATTTATTTTCAATTTTAAAACATTTTCGTTTTAGTTTGCCTTCAAAATCAAATGGAATGGTTTGTCTGGTAATGTCATTAATTTGAGATGAATTTATTTTATCAGCATCTAAAGTAAAATCTCTATAGTTTGTACTAAAAATTATTATGCCATGAGGCGCTAATATTTTCAAGCATTGATTTATCAAAGAAACATGATCCCTTTGTATATCCAAAACATCTTGCATTCTTTTGCTATTAGAAAAAGTTGGAGGATCGAGAATAATCAAATCAAATGAATCTGGTTTTATGTTTTTCAAATATTGCAGCACATCTTCTTGTATAAAAAAATGTTTTGTATCATCATACAATTTATTATATGTAAGATTGCGTCTTGCCCAGTTAATATAAGTCTTAGACATATCAACAGTCGTAATACTTGTAGCGTTTCCCGCAGCAGCATTCACTGTAAAACTACCTGTATAAGAAAACAAATTCAGCACTCGTTTTTCATTTGCCAACTCTCGCACCATTTGGCGGGTGATGCGATGATCTAAAAACAAACCCGTATCTAAATAATCAGAAAGATTGACAATAAAACTACAACCATTTTCTTCAACAATAAGTTCTTTTTTTTGATGCTCTAATTTCTGGTATTGCTGTTCCCCTCTTTGTCTTTCTCGCTGCTTAAAAAAAATATTTTCATTTTCAACGTTAAATATTTTTTGAATAATCTCCATCGAAGTATCTAGCCATATTTGATACGCCTCTTCACTTAGTTTGTGTTTGCTTTTATATTCTGCCACATAAACGTAATCTTTGTAAACATCAATAAAAAAAGGAAACTCAGGCAAATCAACGGCATACACTCTAAAACAAGAAACTTGTTGTTTCCGTGCGATTTTACTAATGTGTTTATGCACTTTAGTCAATCGATTTTCAAATGCCGTAAATTTTTCTTGCATAAATGAAGGTAGTAATATAGCTATAGATCAATATAGCTATTCAATTATTTCATTAAACTTTCTTTTTCAAATTCTCTACAAACTGACCTATAATTGTCCGTACCGGTTCGCTCCACCATTGATTTAAAAATGTATTCATTTCAAAATCAGAAATAGAAGAAATAGATTTTAGTTGATCTTGTTTTGCTTGGCGTTTCGTCATCCGCCAGCCATTTTGTTCAAATTTCAAATACTGTTTCAATTTCGTTTCTGCCGCTTCTAATACCTTATCTGCACTTACAATTTCATCTACCAATCCAATTTCTTTGGCATGTTCAGGGGAATACAATTTCCCTTCCATAATATATTGATACGCACGTTTTCTTCCAATCCAAAAGCTATAAATATCAAAAATTCCACGAGGCACTACTATGCCTACAGGAATTTCATTCAATCCAATTTTGAACTTTCCATCTGCCATTACTCTATAATCGCAACCTATTGCAAGAATACAACCACCGGCAGGTGCGTGTCCGTTTATCGAAGCAACCAATGGCTTATCAAATGCTACTAAATCACATACTAACTCCATAAAATTGCGCCAAAATTTCTCGAACTGCATTTCATCATACGTGTATAATTCTGGTATATCTAAACCAGCTGAAAAGAAATTTTCTTTTCCATTTATTATTGCACCATGAATACTATCATCTTCTAATAAATTTTTTAACGCAATACGTAAGCCTGCAACAAATTCATAATTCATAGGATTTGCTTTTTCCCTGTCCATTTGGATAATACCGTAGTTTTCTTTTTTTATAAGATGAATATGCGACATGTGATTTATTTATCAATTAAAAATTATGCAAAATGTGTTTTTAATGCGTTGTAAAGATACATAAATAACATTTGGATAGAACACATTTAATCTTAATACAACTTTTATTAGTAAACAATATCGCCATCGATGCATTATTTTTACAATGAAGCTATCAGAATCATTATTAATACAAAATCATAAAATGGATTTAAAAATCCCTTCTACTGGTCAAAAACGCGTTGTAATTATCGGCGGCGGTTTTGGCGGAATTGAAATTGCAAAAGCATTAAAAGACCAAGATGTGCAGATCGTATTACTCGATAAGCATAATTACCATTGTTTTCAACCTTTATTGTACCAAGTAGCTACTGGCGGCTTAGAACCTGGTAGCATTGCTTATCCGCTGCGAAAGCTAATGCAAAATATTCCGAACGGGCTTTTTCGTTTAGCCGAAGTACGAAATATTGACCCTGAAAATCGTAGTATCCATACCGATATTGGAGATTTAAAATATGATTATTTGATAATTGCCATAGGTAGCACTACCAATTTTTTCAAGTTTCCAAAAGAAGTTTCAAATAAAATGATGCAGATGAAAGATATTCCGCAAGCATTAAATTTGCGAAGTTTTATCTTGGAAAATTTTGAAGAAGCCTTACTTACTTATGATGAATCAAAAAAGGAAGAATTAATCAATATTTCGATAGTTGGAGGTGGACCTACGGGTGTGGAGCTTGCTGGAGCATTAGGAGAAATGCGTAAAAATATTTTACCGAAAGACTATCCTGAAATTGATTTCCGAAAAATGCAAATTCATTTATTCGAATCTGCAGACAGGTTATTGAACACCATGCATCCGGATAATTCTGCTAAAGTGCTGAAATATTTGAAAAAATTTGGTGTAAATGTTTGGCTTAATACCATGGTTACGGATTTTGATGGTGATTTGTTAACTACTGCTGATGGCAAAAAAATAAAATGTGAAACTGTAATATGGACTGCCGGAGTAAAAGGAAGTTCAATAAATGGTTTAAAACAGGAATCTATTGTAAGCGGAAATAGGATTTTAGTAGATGAATACTGCCAAGTAAAAGGGTACGAAAACATATATGCTATCGGCGACGTTGCAGCTATGGTGACAGAGGATACCCCAAGAGGGCACCCAATGGTAGCACCAGTAGCGATTCAGCAAGGGGCTTTGGTAGCTAAAAATATTATAGCACAAATACATAATAAATCATCAAAAAGTTTTAAGTATTTAGATAAAGGCTCGATGGCTACCGTAGGTAGAAATAAAGCGGTATTAGAGGCTAAAGGTGTTAAAATGGGTGGTTTTATTGCATGGTTAGCTTGGTTATTTGTTCACATGGTAAGTTTAATCGGTTTTAGAAATAAAATTACAGTTACCTTAGGCTGGATTTATAATTACTTTACTTATGATAGAACTTTACGGCTGATTATCAGACCATTTAAGAACAAAGAGGAATAAAAAACATGCCGTTCTGAGTTAAATATTCAGAACGGCATACCTAAGAAACATAAAAAACCCTATTTTATCTTATTTCATACTTTGGATTATTTAGGATAACCAAAGCGGCAATTACACCAGGCACCCATCCTATCAAAGTCAAGATAAATGTTATCATCACACTCCCACAACCTTTGTCATATACTGCCAACGGTGGAAACAAAATGCTTAAAATTACTCTTCCAATACTCATTTTTCATTTGTTGTTTAAATTGTTATTGTTATACATACAAAACATGTACCAAACTATTTTTAGTTCCATATTCAAAATAAAAAATAAAAAGGGCTTAGAAATTGTATTTAAAATTGCAATATTAAAATCAAATTTCACTTATAATACAGTGTTTATAAATACAATATAAATTTTATAAGGTAGTGTATTATTGTATTTGTTTTATCGTATTCAAATGATGGCGTGTGTGGTAAATTGTAAACAATACCAATTCTCTTATGGATATTTTCCCTAATATAGGATGCTGGACTTGATAAGTATCTAAGTCTGTTTCTGACCAATTTTTTAATGCCCTTAATAAGTTACTACATGATAATTTCCAAAATTTTAAGACTAATATTTTAACCGGAAATTTGCTAAATATGGGTTGAAAAGCGAACGAAGCTTTAGCTCCATTTCCCAATGCCATCTGGTATCTCCAAGTTACTTCATCATAATTCAAATTTGCACTACGATGAATTTTAAAAAGCCGCTGCAATACCACTTTAGGCATCCTAAGACTAACGGCAGTTATATTATTGGCAAGCGTTAAATGTTCTATATTTTGTGCAATACTCCATTTGCCATTTTTAGAATTTTTAAACCTCTTGACATCAACTGAATTCAGATATTCATTTATTTCATTAAATATATTGGACAGTGATTTTTGTATATCTTCTTTTGTTTGCATTTTTAGTATCATTGTAGTGTAAAATAAATGGAAACTTTTCATACTTACAACAAATATGTTCAAGTAATTTTGCCTTTGGCTCTACCCAAGCTCTATACTTATGCTATTCCAAAAGAATTAGAAACTTATATCCTATTAGGGATTCGGGTAGAAGTACAATTCGGAAGGCAGAAATTATATACGGCTATAGTACATTCTATTACCGAACAAGCACCATTAGATTATGTGCCTAAAGAAATTTTATCTATTGTAGATGAACAACCAATAGTAACGCAAGTACAATTGGCTTTTTGGGAATGGATAGCATCTTACTATATGTGTACCATGGGTGATGTAATGCAAGCAGCACTTCCCGCTTATTTCAAATTAGATTCAGAAACCTATTTTATAAAAAACCCAAATAACGACATTGATAACTTAGAACTCTCAGATGATGAATATTTAATTGCTGAAGCCTTTCAACATCAAGTTGAATTGACATTAAAAGATTTATCAGATATTTTACAAAGAAAAACCATCAGCAAAATCATTAAGAGTTTATTGAATAAGCATGTAATGCTGGTAAAAGAAACACTGAATGAAAAATACACTCCAAAATTTGAACTTTTTATAGAAATAAATCCGGCATTTGCTAAAAATAATATACTTACAAAAGATGCCTTTGAGGCGGTAAAAAAATCGCCGAAGCAAGAAGCAGTATTATTAGCATATATTGAATTGAGCAAAGAAAATAAAGCTGTAAAACGCTCAGAACTACTAAAGAAATCAGGCGCAACAGCAGATGTTATAAAATCGTTGGTTAAAAAAGAAATCTTCTATATTGAAGAAAAAATAGTAGACAGAATTTCTGCTACAGAAATAGCACAATTAACCAATTACCAACTTTCAGCGGAGCAAACAACAGCATTACAGGAAATAAAAAATTCATTTGAAGTAAAAGAAACTGTGCTTTTGCACGGCGTTACATCAAGCGGAAAAACACTTTTATATGCAGAACTTATTAAAGAACAATTAGCATTAGGCAAACAGGTATTATTCTTACTACCAGAAATTTCACTTACAGCTCAGTTAGTACAACGATTGGAAAAATTATTGGGTAATATATCTGTTTATCACTCAAAATTCAATAATGCCGAGCGCATAGAAATTTGGAATAAAGTGCTTCAAAATGAAACCCAAATAGTGGTGGGTGCTCGCTCATCAATTTTTCTACCTTACCAAAATTTAGGCTTAATAGTAGTGGACGAAGAACATGATGCCTCCTATAAGCAATATGATCCTGCGCCACGTTATCAATGTAGAGATACAGCTCTATTTTTAGCAAAACAACATAAAGCGAAAGTGATATTAGGTTCAGCTACTCCTAGCATAGAAAGCTATGCCAATGCAAAAGCTGGGAAATTTGGATTGGTGAAATTACTTTCACGCTTTGGTGATGTAAAAATGCCTAAAATAGAATTTATAAGTTTAAGAGATGCGCATAAAAAGAAAGAGATAACATCTGGAATTACATTTATACTACGTGATGAAATTCAAGCTGCATTACATAAAAAAGAACAAGTTATTTTATTTCAAAATAGAAGAGGATATGCACCATATATAGCTTGTGCAAATTGCAATTGGATTCCACAATGTAAAAATTGCGATGTAAGCCTTACGTATCATAAATATACAAACGACTTACGTTGTCATTATTGCGGTTATGTGCAATCTGTAATGCAAAGCTGTGTCGCTTGCGGCTCTGTAGAGATGCAGCAGCGAGGATTAGGAACAGAACGTACAGAAGAAGATTTGAAATTATTATTTCCGGATGCACGAATTGCACGTATGGATTACGATACCGTAAAAAGTAAACATGGACATAATAAAATCATAGACGCTTTTGAAGAAGGTGAATATGATATTTTAGTAGGAACACAAATGGTAACGAAAGGATTAGATTTTAAAAGAGTAAATTTAGTAGGTGTCTTAAACACAGATGCATTATTATATTACCCTGATTTTCGAGCATTTGAGCGAGCATATCAGCTTTTATTACAAGTGAGTGGTAGAGCCGGTCGTCGGGATAAACAAGGCAAAGTATGCATACAAATCAGCAATATCCACCATCAAATAGTGGATTATTTTTTAAAAAAAAGATATGAAGATTTTTATCAAGCACAACTAGAAGAAAGAGAGCAATTTAATTATCCACCTTATACCAGATTAATACAACTCACCTTAAAACACAAAGAACTAAAGGCGACTATTGAAGCTGCCGATAAACTCGCCGACTATTTGCATACTAAATTCGGTGATTGGGTGATTGGGCCAAATACGCCTATTATTCAAAAAATAAACAATTTTTATTTACGAGAGATATTGCTAAAAATTCCGAGAGAACACAAAGAACTTAACAGAGTGAAGTACGACATTCAACAAGCAATAAATGGCTTGTATCAGTTTCAATCTTTTAAACAACTACGGGTATTAATTGATGTAGATTGTTACTAAAAAACTGATACGATAAAAAATCACTTACCTTTTCCTTTCCACAAAATCATCGTTGTATAGATCAAGATTTTCAAATCCATCAACATAGAAATATTTTCGATATACAACAAATCGTAGCGCATCCGCTGAAGCATTTCTTGCAAAGTCGAAGCATATCCATACTTCACCATTCCTAAAGAGGTTATACCAGGTTTTACGCGTTGCAACAATTGGTATTGGGGTGCTGTTTGAATAATTTGGTCAATAAAATATTTACGTTCCGGTCTGGGACCTACCAAACTCATATCTCCTTTCAAAACATTCCATAGTTGTGGTAATTCATCAATCCTATACTTACGCATTATCTTACCAAAAGGTGTAATTCTCGCATCGTGTTCTGATGACAATCTTGGCACACCATTTTCTGCATTTTCCATCATCGAACGGAATTTGATAATTGAAAAAGTTTTCCCATTTAAGCCAATTCTTTCTTGTAAAAAGAATATGCTGCCATCTGATGTTTTTTTTACTTTAATGGCAATAAATACTAATACCGGAAAAAGAAATAACAGCCCAAAGATAGAAACAATAATATCAACCCCTCGCTTACTTATTTTCTGCCAAGGCGACATTAATTCAATAGGAATTTCAATCAACGGCGAACCAAATACGCTTTGTGTTTTTATTTTACCAGATAGAATATCTACTTCATCAGGTAATATTTGAACTGTTTTTCCTTTATTTAAAAAATGGAAAATTAAATTCTCAAGTGTGTGCTGTTGCGTTTGTTTCAATGCAATTATTACGTCTTCTTCAATTACAATAGCATTTAAAATAGCGGCTTCATTGGTAAAAATTATTTTAGAAGAAATAAAATAAGGTAATTTCACTTTCGAGAGTTGAATCTCTTGTTCTATTTTTTGTATCGAATCAATTGTACCTATCAACAAAGTCGGAATACGCCATTTGCCATTTTCTACTTTTTGTTTTACAACAGATAAAATAAATAATCGTGAAAATATAGTAAGGTTAAAATGTACAATAAGATAGCCAAAAAACAGGAAATAATAATCCTTATATCCTCTTATAATATCATCAAGCATCAGCGTAAAAAATAATAGCACGCTCCCAATAAAGGATTGAATAGCCGTTTTATAAATTTCTGAAAGTCTAGATTTCTTTAATAAACTATGGTAAGTATCTGTAAAATAATAATACGCCACCCAAATGCTAGGAATAACTATAATCCCAATGATAAAATTTTTATCGTTTAATGCGCTAATTATGAAGTAGGGTATTTTTTCAACAGCTATTTTTCTAAATACAAAAAAACAAATCCACGCTAATAAAGCTGCAATTAAATCAGAGAGTAAATAAATAAGAATACCTTTGTTTGCATTTTTACGCATACATCAAAAATACAAATTAAGATTTAGATAACGTACAGCTTAGAATTAGATTAATGGATTTCTATGGCATACCAAATACCAAAAAAGTGCAATACACTTCCGGTAAGTACAAATAAATGCCACACCGCATGATGGTAAGTATAGCGTTTCCAAGCATAAAAAATAACGCCCAATAAATATGCAACCCCGCCTAGTAATATAAATAACAATACTTTTCCGGGTGTAAATTGTATGATAGTATTAATATCGAATAATCCAATACAACCCATTACAACATAAATAATTGTAGATATCGTATCGTATTTTCCTGTAAAGAAAATCTTTTTCAATGTTCCAGCAGCCACAATACTCCAAATAATTACAATCAACCATTTTATTTTTTCGAATGGAATAGTTTGCATAAGCAAAGCAGTATATGTACCGGCTATTAAATAGTAAATACTGATATGGTCAGCAATACGCAAAATTCTTTTTGTTTTTTCATGCATGATAGCATGATAAACAGTTGAACTAATATATACCGCACATAATCCTATGGCAAAGAAAATCAAACCTACTAATCGGTAATCTACCTCATAATGTGACGCCTTAACAAACATTAACGGTATTAACGTAGCAAAGGTTATAAATCCTGCACCATGTGTTACTGCGTTTGCAATTTCTTTTTTAACTTCGATTCTCATAGTGTATTCCAAATACTATATTTGTAAGTAATTATTTTAGAACTATAAATAACCCGAGATAGATTCTTATGCTAGCTAAAGTTATGTAAAAATACAGATAAATGACAAATAAAAACACAAAAAGGTTTACCCAAGCTATTACCGTATCTTTAATAGTAGGTATCTTTTTTGTATCCTGTTACCCCTTATCTACCGGAGCAATAAAATGGCGTATAAGATGGGATAAACATTTATTAAATTCAAAAAAATCTATTCTAAAAGATACTGTTTTCGTTTCGGAAAATCAACCTAACATCATTTTAATTGTTGCTGACGACCTTGGCCTCAATGATGTAAGCAGCTATAGGCATGCAACTGTACAAACACCTAATATCGACGCATTGGCGCAAGAGGGAGTACGCTGCACACAAGGGTATTCCTCATCTCCCGTTTGCGCTCCATCGCGCTGTGGAATACTAACAGGAAGATACCAACAACGCTGTGGTTTTGAAACACAACAAATGGAATTTTATCCAACCAATTTAATTGAATTTCTTACAGGAAAATATTTATCGCAAAAAGACAGCTCCTGGGTGGTAGTAGGCAAACCTCATTATCCAAGAGAATGGGAAATTGTAAAACAAGGAATACCTCCGAGTGAAATTACTATTGCCGAACTTTTAAAAAAATACAATTATCAAACAGGAATAATTGGAAAATGGCATCTAGGAAAAGACCCTAAAGTAAATATTCCCAATAAGAGAGGTTTTGATTACCAATATGGCTGCTATGGCGCATTTACATTATATGCCGAGCAAGAAGTGCAAGAAGACATTGTAAACTTTAAAAGACAATCTTTCGAGTAAAAATACCAATGGCAAATGGCAAGAAAAGATGATGCCATGATTTATGAAAACAACAAAAAGATTCGACATGAAAAGCAATACCTTACCGATGCCATACGCGACCGCTCAATTCGCTTTATCGAGCAGCACAAAGACCACCCATTTTTCTTATATATTCCATTTACAGCACCACACGAACCCTACCAAGCACCATTAGATTTATATAGCAAAGAATATACTATTGTAGGTAAAAAAGGTAAAGCTGTTTATAATGCTATTATCCGCTCTATGGACAATGCCATTGGCGCTATACAAGAAAAAATAAAAGCATTGGGTATTGACGATAACACTATGATTGTATTTCTAAGTGATAACGGCCCTGCTACCTACACTAAAGTTGCCTCAGCAGACCCTTTGAAAGGAGGAAAGCTCACGGAATTTGAAGGGGGTATTCGTGTGCCGATTATTTTTAAATGGAAAAACCATTTCCCCGAAAACACCACTTACAACAAACCCATTATAGCACTTGATATTTTTCCTACTATTGCTGCGGCAGTAAATGCCGATATGCCCAACGATAGAGTGTATGACGGCGTTGACTTAATTCCATTCTTTACAAAAAAAGACACTTCCACTCCGCACGAAAAATTATTTTGGCGGGCAGACCATATTCATGCTATCCAAAAAAATGAGTATAAATTAATCTATAGTTCAAGAGATGGCTGGAGCGAATTATATAATTTAAACATTGACCCGAATGAAAAGAATAATTTATTTTTGTTGATGCCTGAAAAGGCCAAAGAGCTACAAAATGACATTCAACAATGGGAAAATACTTTACCTAAAAAACCACTATGGCCCCGAATCATGGATCATCGATTTGTGATAGACGGCAAAACCTATTTATTCCCTTCTTAATTTATGATACATTTTATTTTAAAGAACAAAAATATACCTATAGCAATTTCATTATTGTATTTACTCTTCGTTATTGTTTTATTGCCTTCTTGCAACAAATTAATTAAAGAAAATGACGGAATGGTTTTTATAAAAGGCGGCACTTTTGAAATGGGCGGAGATAATGCACAAGCAAGAGCCGATGAATTTCCAAAACACAAAGTAGAAGTACATTCATTCTGGATGGATAAAACTGAAGTAACCAATGCGCAATTTGAAAAATTTGTTGCAGCTACACATTACATTACCACTGCCGAAAAGGACTTTGACTACAAGGATGAATACGGAAAAACTATACATCAAAAAGCTGGGGCATTGGTTTTCCAAAAATTAAAAGAAGGAACGCCAGCCAATCCAAACACTTGGTGGAAATTTGTAGAAGGCGCTAATTGGAAACACCCTCAAGGGCCTAATTCTTCTATTGAGAAAAAAGATAACTATCCGGTAGTACAAGTTTCATGGGCTGATGCAGAGGCATATTGTAAGTGGGCAGGCAAGCGATTACCTACAGAGGCCGAGTGGGAATATGCAGCAAGAGGTGGACTGAAAAATACAATTTATAGTTGGGGCAATGAACCTGTTTTTCAAGGGAAACAGAAATGTAATTCTTGGAACGGTAACTTTCCGATGGAAAATTCATTAACAGATGGATATGAACGCTTAGCACCAGCAATGTCTTACACGCCTAACAAATATGGCTTATTTGATATGGCTGGAAATGTATGGGAATGGTGCAATGATTGGTATAACGAAAATTATTATGCTTATTGCAAAGAAAACAATAACTTTAAAGAACCTGAAAATAAGAATCCTGATATAGACAGTGAAAAAGTAGTACGCGGTGGATCATTTTTATGCAGTGATTTATATTGTTCGGGATTTAGAGTATCTGCACGTATGAAATCCAGTCCAGAAACAGGATTAGAGCATACTGGCTTTAGATGCGTTAAAGATGATAAATAAAATGCAAAAAAAATTGCTACTATATTTATTCTTGTTGCCCATATTTAGCATGGCACGACCGGATATTTTTACATCTGGTGGCAGGCCTCATTTTCAATTTGGAGCGCAAATAGGCGGTAATATCAATTATTTTAAATATAATAACGGACTAAAGAGAGATGAAGCTGCTGGCTACCAAGGCGGTCTTTTCTTCCGAATGACACGACAAATTGCTTTTGTACAACTTGAATTAAATTTTTTACGTTCAGCAGTTAATTTTAAAAATGGAATTTTCACTACACAACACCGGAATAATATCCCTTTTGATATTTTAAAAATGAAATACCACATGGTAGGAGTTCCATTTTTATTTGGTGTATATGCCGTAAAAAAACCAATATATAAACTTCGATTTTACAATGGAATTGAAATGGAATTCTTAACAAAGGCAAAAGTAACCATCGACCAAAATTCAGGTGAGGCGCTAAGACTCACTAGGAATGAAAAGCAGAAAATATTCCGACCTACTCAATTCAGCTATCAATTAGGAATGGGTATGGATATCGCCATGTTCATCTTTGATTTTAAATATAGTGTAGGTATGAGAAGTTTCTTCAAAGAAGAATTTCGTACACAAACACATTTATTTCAATTTACTGTAGGAGCTATTTTTTGATAATTCTCAAACAAAACTATACGTAAAACAAGGAATACTCCTTATTTTCGCATCATGTCCGAATACTTATTTACCTACGGCACCTTACGGCTGAACCAAGACCATCCTATGGCAAGTTTACTTGCCGAAAATGCTAACTTAATCGGATTAGCAGTACTTCCAAATGCGCAATTATTCCGCATCGAATGGTTTCCTGCAATGGTAAAATCAGAAATTGAAAAGAATTGTGTCGTGGGCGATTTATATCTTTTAAAAAATAATTCCGTTTTAGACAAACTCGACGAATACGAGGGAATAGGCATAGGCGAGCCACCTTATGAATACAGCAGAGTAAAAATTAACGTTAAAACAGACCAAACAGAAATTGGATGTTGGGCATATTTTTACAATTTACCAATTCCACCGCATGCAGAAATAATTGAATCTGGTGACTTCCTTAACCCATAAAGATTATATTTTTTATAATTTACTCATACAAATAATATAACAATTAATATTTTATTATTAAAAAATATTAATAAAATAACAAAAACACCGTGTAATATTTTTAGATTTTTTTTAACTAATTTATTGATAAGTATTTTGTAATTTTAATTTACTAAACGTAAAGCATCAAAAATCTTCTAAGAAGAGTAAATAAATAACATGAAAAATCGTCTGGTTTTAGACATGAATGTGTCCATGGAAGATTTCTTAAGTATTCGTGTACCTAAAATTATTGAGAACATAAAAGGTAATGAACAAGCAAAATGGGGAATTATGAATGTACATGAGATGGTAGAACATCTTATTTTCCCTTTAAACTTCGTCTCTATGAATCCAGAGATGATTATTATTACACCTTTGGATAAAATAAAAACTCAGCAGTTATTTCTAAAAAGTGAATTTGGTATGCCTAAGAATTTCAAATTCTCTTTACTTCCAGAAGACAGAACACTACCCATATTATATCCCGATTTAAATGTAGCAAAACAAAAACTAAATGAGGCTATTGATAAGTTCTTAAATACAATAAACTCCCCTCAATTTTCTAAAAAAACACATCCAATATTTGGTAAATTAAACCGCGAAGAATGGCTAATTTTCCAATACAAACACTTTATTCATCACTTCGAACAATTTGGAATGATTTAATATATTCTATCGTTAAACTACATTATTAAATTGTTGAAGAATGATATTTATTCCATTTAAGCTAAAGTACTCATATCTTATTTATATTTTTGTAGTATGACAGCCACTACACCTACTACTCAAGGTATTCTAAAAGCAGCTAAAGTTTTAGAAAACGTAATAGAAACAACACCTCTAAAACTAAACGAGCATCTCTCTGAAGAATTTGGCGCAAAGATTTATCTAAAACGAGAAGATTTGCAAGTAGTACGTTCTTATAAAATCCGAGGAGCCTATAACTTCATGTCGCAGCTAAATTCGGCACAAAAGAAAATAGGTGTAGTATGTGCAAGCGCAGGAAATCATGCACAAGGATTTGCAATGTCTTGTAGTATTCTAAAAATAAAAGGTGTAGTATTTATGCCAGTTACCACACCCAAACAAAAAATTACTGCGGTAGAACGATTGGGTAAAAAATATGTAGAGATTGTATTGATCGGCGACACGTATGATGATGCAAAAAGTGCCGCATTAAAATATGTACAAAAAGAAAATAAAATTTTCGTACCACCTTTTGACCATAAATTAATTATAGAAGGACAAGGCACAGTTGCTGCCGAAATAACAGAACAAATCGGCAAAAAAAAGATTGACTATATCTTTGTTCCCATCGGCGGCGGTGGGCTTGCCGCCGGAGTGATTACCTATTTCTCTGAAATCTCCCCTTCTACAAAAATCATAGGAGTAGAACCTCAAGGTGCTCCTGCAATGGCTGAAGCCATCAAAAAAAATAAAACAATAATATTAGAAAAAATAGACAATTTTATTGATGGTGCTGCAGTAAAACAAGTGGGACAACAAACAATGCCTATTTGCAAAAAAGGATTGGAAGAAATAGTATTAGTACCTGAAGGCAAAGTGTGTACAAACATTCTACAACTTTACAATAATGATGCTATAGTAGTAGAACCAGCAGGTGCTTTATCCATTGCAGCTTTAGATTTTTATAAAGAAAAAATAAAAGGAAAAACTGTAGTATGTATTGTAAGTGGCGGAAATAATGACATAGAGCGCATGCCAGATATTAAAGAACGTTCCCTCATTTATGAAGGGTTAAAACATTATTTCATTATAAAATTTCCGCAACGAAGTGGCGCATTAAAACAATTTGTAAATAAAGTACTGGGTCCCAATGACGACATTACGCTCTTTGAATATACCAAAAAAAACAGCAAAGAAAGTGGTCCTGCATTAGTCGGTATTGAGCAAAAACATCGCACTGATTATGAAGAATTATTAACTCGAATGAAAAAATATAAAGTAGATTATATTCCAATTCAAGAGAATCCAATGTTGTTCAACTTCTTGATTTAATCGAGAAAAAGCCACTAATGTTTCTTACAACTAATTGAAAAAGGAAATGAAAATTTAATTTATCATTAAACCTTTTCGGAGAAACCTATCTTTGTACGCATAGCCATAAATTGTAGGTATATTAGCCTACTTAATTATTAATCCCATTACATGAAAGATTATTCTTCCGAGTCCTTAGAACTCCATGAACGCCTGAAAGGAAAAATTGGTATCTCTTTAAAAACAGATTTAAAAGATATTAACGACCTTACGTTATGCTACTCTCCTGGAGTGGCTGAGCCGGTGCGCCAAATTGCTAACGACGAAGAAAAAGTATGGGATTTGACCATAAAAAGCAATACTGTTGCTGTGGTTTCTGACGGTTCTGCAATTTTAGGGTTAGGCAATTTAGGCCCCGAAGCTGCAATTCCGGTAATGGAAGGCAAAGCAATGCTCTTTAAAAAATTTGCAGACATTGACGCATTTCCGATATGTTTGGCCACTCAAAATACCGAAGATATAATACAAACCATACGTAATATTGCTCCCGTTTTTGGAGGAATTAACTTAGAAGATATTTCTTCGCCACGTTGTTTTGAAATTGAAGAACGTCTGCAAACATTAGGCATTCCAGTATTCCACGACGACCAACACGGTACTGCCATCGTAGTATTGGCAGGTATTATTAATGCTTGTAAATTATTGGATAAAAAAATTGATGAGCTTACCGTGGTAATAAATGGCGCAGGTGCAGCAGGTTTAGCTATTTCAAAATTATTAATGTGTTTTGATATAGACCCAACTGTATGCACGCCGGTAAAGGAAATTATCATGTGCGACACCAAAGGTATAATACACAAAGACCGCTCTGACTTAAATGATTTTAAACGCGAAATCTTGCGACATACCAACCCCAACAACATTAAAGGTACATTGAAAACTGCGCTTAAAAATGCAGATGTATTTATAGGGGTAAGCCAAGCCAATCAATTAACCACAGAGGATGTGATGACGATGAACAAACTGCCTATCATCTTTCCGTTAGCCAATCCAATTCCTGAAATCTCTCCCGATAAAGCATACGAAGGCGGCGCAGGAGTGGTAGGAACCGGCAGAAGCGATGTACCCAACCAAATAAATAATGTATTAGCATTTCCTGGTATTTTTAGAGGTGCATTAGACATTCGCGCTCGACGTATAACTCCAAGAATGAAAGTAGCTGCCGCCTACGCAATTGCTAATTGCGTTTCTGATTTACACCGCGACAATATTATCCCATCTACTTTGGATTTAAACGTTTCAAAATGTGTGGCACAAGCTGTAAAAGATGCCTATTTAGAAGATTTGAAACACATGGAAACTCCAAAACACGCTTTATAAATTAATATTTATACTAAAATATAATATATTTAATTACCAAATTATTACTTAACAAAAGATAAGATACTGTAGTGTATTTAAAGTATTTTGAATACTAAAAAAATTACCATTACCTTTGTGCAAGCCGTTATATTTTATAATTACATAAAAAACACTACTTTATGAGAAAAAACTTATTTTCGCTTATTGCAATTGTATTAGGCGCTACTTTCATTATCGGAGGTTATGGATGTACTCCACCTACCAATACACCACAACCGCAACAGCCCGTAAAACCATTACCTTTAACCGGTTTTACTTTAGTATTCAGCGATGAATTTAATTACACAGGTGCACCCGACTCCACTAAATGGGATTACGAAATTGGATTTATCAGAAACAATGAACCTCAATGGTATCAAAAACAAAATGCACAAGTAGGCAATGGTGTATTAACTATAACTACAAAAAAAGAAGTTAAACAAAATGATTTCTACGACCCAACAAGCAGCGACTGGAGATATAATACTAAAACAGCTCAATATACTTCAGCATCTGTAATTAGCAAAGGAAAGTTTGACTTCAAATATGGTAAAGTACAAGCTCGTTTAAAAATAAATACCGCACAAGGGCAATGGCCTGCATTTTGGATGTTGGGTTCCAACCGAGGACCTGTGGCTTGGCCGGCATGTGGTGAAATAGATGTTATGGAATATTACAGAGGCTTAATGCACGCCAACTTAGCTTGGGAAGGCAGCAATGGCAGCAGCTGGAATGCCAAAAACTACCCTATTACAAAATATGGTAATGCAGCATATTGGAATGATTTTCATATCTGGACAATAGACTGGGATAAAGACTACATCCGAATATTTATGGATAATAACTTAATGAATGAAACACAAATTACCAATATCAAAAACGCCATCCGTGGAAATAATCCTTTCCAAGAAAAATTTTATATGGTAATGAATGCGGCATTGGGTCAAGCTAATGAAACAATACCTGACAATACACTTCCATCTCAATATCAAATTGACTACGTAAGAGTATATCAGAAATAATTATCAATAAAACACAATAGAAAAAGCTCGATGTAAAACACATCGAGCTTTTTAGTATTATATTTATTCCTGCCTTATACAAAAAAATCAGGTGTCAGTTCCACGCCCGGTTTTACGGCATATTGTTCTAAATCGGTAATGCCTTCACTATGCAGCAACTCATCGTCCATAAAAAAATTACCTGTCGTTGTTTTAGCATCTCTTTGTAAAATATAATACGCCGAATCTGCCAATATACTTGGCTTTCTGGAAGTATTTGCTACCGTTTCACCACCCAATAAATTCAATACGGCTGCTGTAGCAATAGTAGTACGTGGCCACAATGCATTTACCCCAATTTTACCTTTGTATTCCCCGCCTAATCCTAGCACTACCAAGCTCATTCCAAACTTTGCAATGGAATACCCAGTATGTCCAGCAAACCAACGTTCTGTAATAGAAGTAAGCGGTGGTGAAAGCATTAAAATATGCGGGTTTTCTGCTTTTAATAAATGCGGAATACACAATTTAGAACACAGAAAAGTACCTCGTGTATTCACATCTTGCATCAAATCATAGCGCTTCATATCCAACTGTACTATTGGCGATAAATTAATAGCTGATGCGTTATTTATTAAAATATCTATACCGCCAAAAGTATCCACAGTTTGCTGTACTGCAGCAGCCACTTCGTCTTCATTACGGATATCGCATTTTATGGCCAATCCATTTCCGCCGGCCTTTTTCATATCTTCGGCTGCCGTATAAATCGTACCACCTAATTTGGGGTTTTCTTCTGTGCTCTTTGCAGCGATGACAATATTCGCCCCTTCTGCGGCTAATCGCATCCCTATTGCATGTCCGATACCTCTTGTGGCACCAGAAATAAATACTGTTTTGTTTTTAAATGACATTTTTATTCTTTTTAATTAGTAAACAAAAAACAACCCAACATTGTGGGTTATAAAGCTAACGATATTTCAATAATCCATTATCAAACTATCCTTTTTTTTAAGCCTAAACTTCTAAAATTATCTTCTATATATTTTACAATCCATCACTTTACCTTTGTAAACTTATTATATCCCACAATAACTTAACCTTGAATTTACAATGCATGCATTGTAAATTCTTATTTTTACTACAAAATAAAAGTAATTAAAATGAGAAAAGTAGTTTTTATTGACGGTGTACGCACCCCATTTCTAAAATCTGGTACAAATTATATGGACTTAATGTCTTACCAATTAGGGCAATTTGCCATCAAAGGTTTATTAGACAGAACTGGTATTGATCCAAATGAAATCGACAGAGTAATCCTTGGCAATGTCATATCAAATGTACGTACAGAAAATGTAGCACGTGAAGCAGCAGTAACAGCTGGAGTTCCTGTGAAGGCTACTTGCAATACAGTAAAACAAGCTTGTATTTCTGCTAACCAAGCAATAGCAAATGCTATGGATTCTATCCAATTAGGCAGAGCTGACGTTATCGTATCAGGAGGTACGGAAAACACTTCAGATACGCCCATTGGTTATACTAAAGAAATGCGTAAAAAATTATTTGCTGCTCAAAAATTAAGCACCCCGATGGAGTATGCAAAATTTGCAATGACCTTACGACCAGCAGATTTCTTACCAGACAGACCATCAATCACCGAATTTATTACGGGTAGAACCATGGGACAAGACTGTGAAATATTAGCACAAAAATTTGGTGTAACCCGTGAAGCACAAGATGAATTAGCGGCAGCATCTCATCAAAATGCAGGTAAGGCTCAAGAAGCTGGATTATTGACTGATGTAATTTCTGTTCAATTACCTCCTGACTTTAATCCTGTAACAAAAGATAATGGTGTTCGTGGCGATACTACAGTAGAGAAAATAGCAAAATTAAAACCCGCATTCGACAAATATGTTGGAACAATAACCGCAGCTAACGCTTCCTTTTTAACAGATGGTGCTACAGCTGTTTTATTAACTTCAGAAGATAAAGCAAAAGAATTGGGGTTAACGCCAAAAGCAGAATTAGTGGACTATGCTTTTACCGGTGGTGATTTATATGAAGAATTATTATTAGGACCTGCTTATTCTATTGCTGAAGTATTGACAAAAAACAATCTTACCATTGACGATATCGATGTATTCGAAATACACGAAGCATTTGCAGGACAAGTTTTAGCTAATTTAAATGCTTTAGCTTCTGCGGAATGGTGCAAAAAACAATTAGGATTAGACAAAGCAATCGGACGTATTCCGATGAACAAACTTAACCAATGGGGCGGTTCATTATCTATTGGGCATCCATTCGGCGCAACAGGCGGGCGTTTGTTGACAATGGCTGCTAATCGTTTGCAACATGGCGGTGGAAAATATGCCATCTTAGCAGCTTGTGCTGCCGGAGCACACGGTCATGCTATGTTGATAAAAAGATATGAGACAACAGAACAAAAAGTAAAATCTGCTGCTAAAAATGTAATTGAAAAAGCAGAAGAAAAATTAGAAAATATAAAAGAAAAAATAAAATAATCATCATTTATAAAAAATAAAAATGGCCACATTAAAACGTGAAGATTATATATCCATTGAAAAAAATGCAAATGGTGTTTGTACAATTTGGATGGATCAAAAAAATGAAAAAATAAATAAAATAGGTCCTGATTTAATCGGCTTATTTGAAGCAATTTTTTCGGAACTCAATACAGATGATTCAATCAAAGCATTCGTATTAAGCAGTAAGAAAAAAGATTTTATTGCTGGAGCAGATATTGATGCTTTTAAAAAAGTGAAACAACCTGGAGATTGGAAACCAATTTCCAGAAAAGGGCATGCAATTTTAAATCAAATTGAAACTTCGAAAAAACCAATCGTCGCTGCCATTCATGGCAATGCGTTAGGTGCAGGTTTAGAAATTGCATTAGCATGTCATGCGCGTGTTGTGTCTAACGATAAATCTACAAAACTAGCATTACCTGAAGTAAAATTAGGCTTGCTCCCTGGCGGTGGTGGTACACAACGTTTACCACGTTTGGTTGGTTTGCAAGCGGCTTTAGATATGATGCTAACGGGTAAAAACGTATTCGCAAATCCTGCATTAAAACTTGGCTTGGTAGATAAAGTTGTGCACGTAACTGCACTACAAAAATCAGCACAAAAATTAGCATTGGAATTGGTAGAAAAACCAATTATTCGCGAGCGCAATGCACTTAATTTAGATACCGTGAAAGCAGGTATTCCTGCGTTGCAAAAAACACTCACAAACCTTGTAATGGAAGCACCATTGGTAAATAAAATTGTGTTTGACCAAGCCAAAAAAATGGTGGATAAACAAGCACACGGAAATTACCCAGCACCTTATAAAATATTGGAGTGTGTAGAAATTGGATGGAACCAAGGGCTTGAAAAAGGCTATGAAGCTGAAGTAGAAAAATTTGAAGAGCTTATCCTCTCTCCTGTTTCCCATCAATTGATTAATATCTTTTTTGCCATGACGGATAAAAAGAAAAATCCGTATGGCGATGACAAAGTAAAACATGTACACCGCATGGGAATGATTGGTGCAGGATTTATGGGCGCAGGCATTGCAGAAGTATCTATGAATGATGACATTCATGTTTTATTGAAAGACATCAATCAAGAAATGGTAAACTCTGCCTACAAAACCATTTACAATGATTATGCTAAGCGTGTATCAAAAAAAGCAATGACAAAAATTGAGCTAGAAGAAAAAATGGCATTGCTATCCGGTAGTTTAAATTATGAAGACCTCGACAATCAAGAGTTGATTATAGAGGCAGTATTTGAAGATTTAAAATTAAAACAACGCATTCTCGCTGATGTAGAAGCAAACGCAAAGCCAAATACTATTTTTGCTTCCAACACCTCAGCGTTACCTTTAAAGCACATTGCAGCCAATGCAAAACATCCAGAGTTAGTAATTGGTATGCATTATTTTTCGCCAGTACCCAAAATGCCGTTATTGGAAATTATAAAAACGGATAAAACGGCTGATTGGGTAATTGCCACTTGTTATGAAATTGGCGTTCGACAAGGTAAGACTGTAATTGTTATGGGCGATGGTCCGGGTTTTTATACAACACGCATCTTAGCTCCTTTGATGAATGAATCACAATTGCTTTTGGATGAAGGCGGCGATATTTTGCAAATCGATAAAGAGATGAATTTATTTGGATTTCCTGTTGGTCCTATTACGCTGGCTGATGAAGTAGGTATCGACGTTGGTGCGCATATCATGAGCGGCGAATTGATGCAAGAAATGTTGGCTTTACGTCCAAAATTCAAAGTAAGTAAAACCTTGTTAGAGATTTCTAAAGCTGGCTACAAAGGCAGAAAAAACAAGAAAGGATTTTACAAATACGACGAAAAAGGTAAAAAAGTTTCAGGACAAGTAGATGCCGATATTTATTCATTCTACGGTGGTAACACACGTAAAAAATTCGATGCAAACGAAATACACATGCGTTGCGCTATGGCAATGGTAAATGAAGCGGCTCTTTGCTTACAAGAAAACATTATTTCATCTCCATTAGATGGTGACATCGGTGCTGTATTTGGTTTAGGGTTTCCTCCTTTCCGAGGCGGGCCATTCCGATATATTGATACAGTAGGAGCTCAATTTGTTGTAGATACTTTAAACGATTTAACCGCCAAACATGGTGAGCGTTTTGAGCCTGCACAAATTCTAGTGGACTATGCCAAAAACAATAAAAAATTTTATACTGAATAATTTGTAAAATTATACGTCAAGAAAGCCGGATACAAATGTATTCGGTTTTCTTTTTTTTATATTGTATTAACAAATTTAAGTAAAGTAAAAATAAACAAGTCCAATTAAAATCAAATTCAGATTAAATCTTATGGATTTCAATGCGTACAAAAAAGTTTGGCAAACAATTTGAGTATCTCTATAAAAATTATTTTATGAAGAAGACATTATTTTATTTTGCATTTGTACTAATCCCATTTTTAGGATTTTCAAAAACAATCCCATTTGATGCAAAACTAACACTTACCAAAATGAACGGGAAAGCAATAAAAAGCAGCAATGTATATCTAACAATTGATTCGAAAAAGAAAAGTATTTACGGAAATAGCGGCTGTAACTCTTTAAATGTTAGCTACACTACTAATCAAGGCAAAACACAAATCACAACTGGAAAAGGAATGAGTACCATGATGGCTTGTGAAGAAGCAAAAATGAAGCAAGAAGCGGAGTTTTTAAAAGCAATCCAAGACAAAAAATTCAATGTAACAACAAACGGAAATTTAGTGCAGTTTAAAAATGCTAAAGGAAAAGTTATTTTAGAATTCAAAAAACAAACAGAACAAAGTGTTTGGAGCTATATTGGCAAAAATAATTGGAAATTAATTTCTTTAAATAACGTAAGCCAAGAATACGGTGATGCAGCAATAAAATTCAATACAAAAACAAAGACTGTAAACGGAAACACTGGTTGTAATAGTTTTTTTGGGAACTATAAAGCAGAAGGTGAGCATATTTCTTTCTCTCAAATGGGTGCTACAAAAATGGCTTGTGCAAATGCAGAAGTAAATAAAACAGAAGCAGAATTATTGAAAATATTTTCTGACAAAAAACTACGTTTTGATGTTGCTGACCAAACGCTTAATTTCTATGATGGAGATAGATTAGTAGCGATATTTGGCATTGTGAAGTAACAAGTTTTCAATACGAAAAATCATATTAGAATCAGTTTTATTTTCTCTTTATAAAAATCCATCTGGTGAATATTGAAATGGTTGGCGTGTTCGACCGCAAAGAAATGCTCCGGAGATTTTAGAAAAGGAATCAACTTTTTAGCAAGAGAAATAGAAATTAATTTATCATCTGTGCCGTGCAAAATATAACTATTGCACGGCACTTTTTGTAGATATAAAAAGTTTTCCAATTTAAAATTCAGTTGTTTAAAAGTAAATAGTTTTACTTTATGATGAAACAAATCGGGCATGCTATAATAAGGTGAAATCAACACCAAAGCCTTAGCTGAAATTTTTGTAGCTAAGTTGCTTGCTAAAGCAGTACCTAAAGACCTTCCGACAATAATCCATGCTGAAGTTGAAGGCAACCTATCTCGAATTTTAATAAACGTAGATTCTACTACCTTATGCAACAATGACTCGGTAAGTACACCCTTGCTTTTGCCATATTGCGGATAATCCATCATCACTACATCATAGCCATTTTCAATAAATAAATCTGTTTTGGGCAAATGATATTGAATATGATTTAATGTGCCGTGCAGAAAAAACACAACTCCTTTTTGTTGTTTGGAATGAATATGAACGACATTAATTAGAAATGGTTTATTATCAATATTAAAGTCGAAAAAGAATTCTGTTAATGGAAAATTCCCTTTAAACACATACTGCTGCGGTAGCTTTTGAGGTCGGAAGATTATTTTCTGTTCCAATAACATTTTCTAAAATAAAAAAAAGCTTGGAAAACTCCAAGCCTTGGTTCTTATTCTAGACTTTGTTTTACTTTAACAAGTCCTCTATATTTTGTAGAAATTCCTGATCTTTTACTGTTGTTCTCGGGGCAATTGCGCATATTACTTTGCCATCTTTATTAATAATAAATTTTTGATAATTCCATTTTACTGGTGCATCTACTACGCCATTTTGTTCTTTAGTGGTTAAATATTTATACAATGGGTCGATATCGTCGCCTTTTACAGATATTTTGGAAAACATGGGAAAGGTAACACCATAATTTTTTGAACAAAATGACTTAATTTCTGAATTACTTAAAGGTTCTTGTCCTAAAAAGTTATTGGCAGGAAAGCCTAATACCACAACTCCTTTATCTTCATATTTTTTGTAAAAGGCTTCAATTTCGCTTAATTGCCCCACTAAGCCGCACTGGCTAGCAGTATTCACAATCACCACAATTTTACCTTTATATTTTGATAAAGACACCGTATTTCCATCAATATCTTTCATAGTAAAATCATAAATTGTTTTTCCCGAACTAGCTGCATTAGCTGACGTTGCACTCTTGGCATTGCAGCTCACGGTAAGAACGAACATTGCAATAAAAACACTCCAAATTTTCATTTTCTTATTCATTGTA
>CAZXRF010000025.1:0-47945 GCA_964642875.1 uncultured Chitinophagales bacterium
AAAGAACAATTATTAAAAGAAGGATTTAAGAGTGCTATTGATTGGCTGAAACTAAACTATGGCACAAAATCACAAAAATGGAAATGGGGGGAATTACATGCCATTGTTTTCCCTCATGCTTTGAGTGCACAACCGCCATTGGATAAAGTATTTAATATTGGCCCCTACCCGATTGGTGGCGATACCGACACGCCATTCCAAACATTTATTATGTCGGCGGAGGGTTACGGCGGAGAGTTATCAGCACCTTCCTACCGACAGATTATTGACTTTTCTGATTTTGATAAATCTACTGTGGTAATGCCGTTAGGAAATTCGGGAAATATTGCAAGTCCGTATTACAAGAACCAACTTAAAGATTGGTTTGAAGGAAAAAATTATCCAATGTGCTGGTCGAGAGTAAAAGTAGAAGAACACAAGAAGCACTGTCTGATACTAAAAAAAAGACAATAAGCTTAGTTAAATAGATTCTATTAAGCGTAAAAAAACAATTGAATAGTGCTCAAAAAAGAACAGAATTAATTGAAAATATTATACTTTCAATGCTTCTTCAATGAGAAAATATTTAAGCATATAGAAAAACTAAACACATTTGCTTAATATATCAATGCAGTAGTTTACGCATCGTTTCAAATTCTTTATAGTATCCTTTTATTATTTCATCGGGATTTTTGACTAAATTTTCGTCGGTTACAACACCTAAACATACTCTATTGTTATAACTTATAATACTGATACCTATCCCCAGTGGGTTAGTTTGTGGCACCCAAAACATAATATCTTTAACTTTGTATCCTGCAAGATAAATTGCTTCTTTAGGTCCTGGTACATTGGTAACAACACCGGCTATTTTTGTACCTAAAAAATTAGAAAACTTTTGCTCTATGGATTGTGGTATAACATCTGCAACAATATGAAGTAAATTATAAATCAGCACTGGTTCTATTGAGTGTTTCAATGCCTTTGTTTTTCCTACAATATATATGATTCTATCCTCCATCTTTTTCAGATGCACAGGCAATTCTATAGATAACATACCTATTTTATTATGCACTTTTATAGGCTCTCCTTTTTTGCGGGCATTTACAGGCACTACAATCCGGATACATTGATCTAATGGTTGTTTATGCTTTGTTAAATGTCGTCGTAGAGCTCCTGTAATTAACACTAATAACATATCATTCACAGTGGCATGAAACTGCTTTCCGATTTGCTTTATTTCTTGCAATGGCAATGCTTCTGACCAAGAAGCGTTTTTTCGATAACCTAATTCTCCTTTATACATTATACCTGTTACTGAAGTACCAAAAAACAAACGGCCGAGTTCTTTAGAAATACTCCAAGACTCTTTCAACGCATCTTTTATATATTTTGGTTCATGTATTAATTGCTGCGCCTGATGATATAAATCTTTGCCCGATTGCATTAAGTTATTTACCTCTTGTTTCAATGAAATTTTTGCGGCTTCCGCTTCATTTTCCACATGTTTTATTGCTGATACCAAAGAGGTGGCTCGAGATGCTGCAGTTAGGGAAAAAACGACCTTTATCAATGCTATACCATCTGCAATGGCATGATGTATTCTCCAAACAATTACAGAACCACCATTATAATTATCTATCAGGTGTGCCTGCCACAAAGGTTTACTATAGTCTAATGGTTCGCTAATAAGGTCACTAATTACTTCTTGCAACATTTTGTAGTTTCCAGGCTCAGGCAATGCTATATGGTGAATATGAGAACTCAAACAAAATGCTTCATCTAAATGCCATATAGGTTTATTGTTTCTTATGATAACTTTTTTCTTAAAACGTTCGTATTGCAATAGGCGTTCTTCTGTTACCTTTAGTAATTTTTGCAAACTTACTTTTTTCTCAAAAATCATCATTCCTGTAATAGTCACCAAGCTATTAGGAGTGTTTACATCCCACATCATGTGGTCGATGTGGCGGAGTGGCTTATCCATACATACTGTTTATTAGTGTAGATTTTGATTACATAAACATGGAATTAATGCTTTAATAGATTTTTGAAAACCTTTTGCAATTTTTCAATTTTAGGTTGAATTACAAACCTGCAATAACCTTGTTCTGAGTTGTTGTTATAATAACTTTGATGATAATCTTCTGCTTTGTAAAAATTAACAAACGGTTCTACTTGTGTTACAATAGCCGATGGGTAAACCTCTGCATTGTTCAATGCTTTGATAAGTGTTTGTATTATATTTTTTTGCACATCATTATGATAAAAAATAATAGAGCGGTATTGTGTTCCTACATCATTTCCTTGTTGGTTTAGTGTCGTTGGATCGTGCATGGTAAAGAAGACTCTTAAAATCTCTAGTAAGGAAATTTTTGTTGTATCATAGTCAATTTGAACAACTTCTGCATGTCCGGTCTGTCCGGTGCAAACCTCTTTATACGTAGGTTTTTCAACTTGTCCGCCTGAAAAACCTGAAGTAACGTTTTCTACACCATTCAACCGTTGAAACACTGCTTCCATGCACCAATAGCAGCCTCCACCTAAAGTAATTGTATCCATATTTTGTTCCATTGTTGTGTTACTTTTTTTTGTGGTAATGATTGTTGAAGTTGTTGTTTTTACTTGTTGGCATCCTGCAAAAACTAGCACGGCAATTAACCATAAAAACAATGTTCGTAAATTCATCTATACCGATTTATTTTCAAATGCATTTCATGTATTTTTGTACATTCAGTTAAATAACTTTTAGAACTGAGTTTTCAGAATACTATTCAGTATACAAATTACACTTCAAATGTAGTAACTAATTATAGTAAGTATGGTGTAAAATTGAGTTAAATATTTATCGGAAAAGATGATACGCAAAGAACGATACGACATAAGCTGTACCGGTCATATAGGCAAACTGAATGATTGGCCATTTATAGCTTTTGGTTTCTCGATGTACGGCAGCAAGTGTACTTACGCACTGCATGGCAAATAAATAAAATAATACTAAAGACAAGGCCACAGCCATAGTAAATACTGGCTGTCCTTCGTCATTTTTTTCTTGCTGTAGTTTTTGTTTTATTGTCAAATTATCTGCGTCTTTACCAATAGAATATAAAGTAGAGATAGTGCCCACAAAAACTTCTCTTGCTGCAAAGGAGGTAATCAGTGCAATACCGATTTTCCAATCAAAACCTAAAGGTCTGATAATAGGTTCAATCCATCTTCCTGCAATACCGGCATAAGAGGCTTCTAATTTCTTGGAGGCTATTAATAATGAAGTATTTTCTACATCTAATTTTGCCGTAGCTGCTTCCGTTATTGCACCCTGCTCTGCCTGCTGCATCGCTTTTGAAGGTCCAAAACTAGCTAAAAACCACAACACCAAGGATACGATTAAAATTATTTTTCCGGCCCCAAAAGCAAATGAACGCACTTTTACATATAACGTATGGAAAACGTTTCGCCAATGTGGCTTTCTATATTCGGGCAATTCTAACATTAAAAAGGAATATTCATCAGACTTTAAAATTAATTTGAAAACATAACTTGCTATCAGTGCCGCAAGTATTCCTATAAGATACAAAGCCATAAAAACTAATCCTCTTGCATTAAATATTCCAATCTTTATTTCGGGTACTACAAATCCAATCAATACGGCAAAAACAGGAATACGCGCTGAACAACTAATTAAGGGGGTAACCATTATGGTTATTAATCTTTCTTTCCAATTGCTAATTGTCCGTGTACTCATAATAGCAGGTACGGCGCACGCCCCTCCAGATATTAAAGCCACGATACTACGACCATTAAGTCCGAAGCGTTGCATTATATTATCAAACATAAACACTACTCGCGACATATATCCGACTTCTTCTAAAATAGTGATTAGTAGAAATAAAATGGTAATTTGTGGAATAAATACCATTACTCCACTAATTCCCGGAATTAATCCTTCGGTTAATAATCGAGTAAATAAATTATGAGGTAAAATAGTTTGAAAGTAGGTTGCTAATTTTGCAAACTCACTATCTATCCAGTCCATAGGGATAGAAGACCATGTAAAAATTGCCTGAAATATAAACAACATTAAAGTAAAGAAAATAATTGGACCCAATATTTTATGGGTTATTATGGTGTCTACTTTATCTGTTATTGTTTTAGCTTCAACAATTGTTCGTTTTAATGTTTTCGCAACGGTTGGTGTAAAACGATTATAGCGTTGCATTATCTCATCTAATTGATGATCTAACAAATCATATTGTTGTTGCTGCGTTATATCTGCTAATAAGGATTTTTGTTTAGTGCTAAGAAATGTACTTTTTTTATGATGTTGCAATAACAGCATTGCATGATAATTATTTCTTACGGTGAATGACTTTCTCACTTCTTCTGAAATTTTTATCTCATCATCTGACAAACTGAAAAATTTGGCGTTGTAATTTTTTATTGTATTTTCAGAAGATAATGCACTTAATTTTGATTTTATTTTACTTATTCCCTCTCCTGTTCTTCCGTTTACTTTTACTATGTCAAGTCCCAACAATGCTGCGAGTTTTTGTTCATCGCATTGTAAGTTTTGTGCAGCTGCAATGTCATTCATATTCAATGCTACAATAATTGGGAAGCCTAAATCCATGATTTGAGTGAGCAATAACAGATGTCGTTCCAACTGCGTTACATCAATTATATAAATTATGGCATCGGGATAATCATTATTGGAAATATCAATGAGTGCATTTACAGCTATACGCTCGTCCATCGATGTCGGATATAAGCTATATGTACCCGGTAAATCTATTAATTCAATCTCTTGATTATTTTCTGATTTAATGAACCCGCTTTTTCTTTCTACGGTCACCCCTGGAAAATTGCCTACTTTTTGGCGCATGCCCGTTAGTTGGTTAAACAAAGAAGATTTACCAGCATTTGGATTTCCCAACAAAGCTATTTTTCGTTTTTTTTCAGCCATTAATCATTGGAAATTAAAAGTACACTTTTTGCCTCTTCACTGCGCAACGCCACATAATGATTATTGGCTTTTACATAATATGCCCCGCCAAAAGGAGCAGAACGCTGTAACGAAATACTGCTGCCAGGTAATAATCCCATTGCCATCAACTTAGAAGCTATATGGTAATTTGTAAATTCTCCGATTATTGCACTTTCTCCCTTTTTTAGATGGGTAATATTCTTTGCTCTGTCCAATTAGTATTTATATTAAATCTAAATAACAAAAATACATGCATTTTTTTTAAAAACAGCATATCTAAAGTATCTAATAAATAGATTACCTAAGATTAGGGATAACAAGGTACAGAATTTAATCATAGATAATTAAAAATGTGTTTACTTCGGAGCTCTGACGATTAGAAAAATAGCAATGATTCCAAAAATAATATTAGGTATCCAAACAGCGATAAATGGATTTAAATCTCCTTTGGTAGCAAATACAGTAGAAAACTGTTGGATAATGATATATGCACCACTGAGCAGCATTCCGGCAACAATATATAAGCCCATTCCGTTGCGTACTTTTTTAGTCGTCATTGCTACTGCAATTAAAGTAAGAATTATGGTACTAAATGGGATAGCAGTACGTCGGTATTTTTCCACTTCATATATCTTTACATTTGCATTACCTTTATGTATCTGATCTACAATAAATTTACTTAATTCTTTGGTAGTCATTCTTTCTATATCATAATCTTGTTTGGCATATTCTTTATAGGTAATCGGAAGTCTCATTATAGTATCTACACCTTTACTCACGGTATCTCTATTTCCAATATTTTTTCTAAAGGTCCAATTCTGCAATTTCCATTTTTTATGTGTGGTATCCCATTGAATATTATCTGCTGCAAATTTGAATTTTTGGTTTAAATCTTTGATTTCTTCCATCGTAAATTTAAACCCTGTATTTGCATTTATATCGAAAGATTGGGTGTAAATAAACGTATCTTTTCCTATTTGAAAATGGTAATTAATATCTGAGGTTCGCTGTTCTTTTTTAGAAGCATATTTTTCCTCAAAAGCAATTTTTATTTTATTCGATTTAGGCAATAAGTAATGATTGTAATAAGCAAATACGCCTCCTAAAAACATGGCAGTAACCATATAGGGCAATAACAATCTATAAAAACTCACACCACCATTCAGGATACATATTACCTCTGTATTTGCTGTCATCCTTGACGTAAAATAGACTACAGAAATAAATACAAAAATCGGTGCCAACATCAAGCCTATCCATGGAATAAAATGGAGATAATAATTGTAAATAATTTCATGCAGTGGCGCTTTGTTATCAATAAAATCATCAATCTTTTCGGTGATATCGATAACAATGGCAATGGCTATTAATAAAAATATAGCAAAGAAAAATGTTACTAAAAATTTTTGGATAATATATTTGTCGAGTGTCTTCAATTTTAATATATTCTATTTCAAATTACAATCTCTTACTCAATTTTACTACCATCTCATTTTTCCATGTTGTAAAGGTACCTTCTATTATTTTTTCTCTTGCCGATTGTACCAACCACAAATAAAACGACAAATTATGAATACTTGCAATTTGTGCAGCCAAATATTCTTCTACTACAAACAAATGGCGCAAATACGCTTTTGTATGATTTCTGCTAGTGGCTGCCGGCACGTTGGCGTCTATCGGAGAAAAATCTTCTTTCCACTTTTGGTTTTTTATATTAATAATACCTTCGGTAGTAAATAGCAATCCATGGCGCGCATTTCGTGTAGGCATTACGCAATCAAACATATCTATACCCAATGCAATAGACTCTAAAATATTTGCAGGAGTGCCCACACCCATCAGATAGCGAGGCTTATCTTTGGGCAAAATGCTACATACTACATCTGTCATTTCATACATCATCTCTGCCGGCTCGCCCACCGCCAAGCCTCCGATGGCATTTGCAGGGCGTTGCTGTGCGGCTATAAATTCTGCCGATTCGGTGCGTAAATCTTTATAAATCGAGCCTTGAACGATAGGTAGCAAGGTTTGCTCGTACCCATACAGCGGCTGTGTTGTATCAAACCTATGGATGCAGCGCAACAGCCAATCGTGCGTTATTTTCAAAGATTTTTTTGCGTATCTATAATCACATGGATACGGCGTACATTCATCGAAAGCCATAATAAAATCTGCGCCAATGATGCGTTGTGTATCCATCACATTTTCAGGCGTAAACAAATGCTTACTACCGTCTATATGCGATCGAAAAGTCGCGCCTTCTTCGGTCAGTTTTCTACGGTGTGATAATGAATACACTTGATAGCCTCCACTATCCGTAAGTATGGGTTTTTTCCAAGTATTGAAAGCATGCAACCCGCCCGCTTTTTGCAGTATCTGCAACCCAGGTCGCAAATACAAATGATAGGTATTTCCTAAAATTATTTGTGCTTTTATTTCATTTTCCAATTCAGAAAAATGCACTGCTTTTACGGTGCCCTGCGTACCCACCGGCATAAATATCGGTGTTTCGATATCGCCATGTGCGGTGCTTATTTTCCCTGCTCTAGCATTAGAGGTGATGTCGGTATGTTGTACTATAAAATTCAAAAAAGTATAAATTTAAAACAAGCAAAAATACGACAAAACCATTACTTTTATTCAGTGAATTTAATAATGTGCATTTTCTTGATTTGCTTTGCCTACCAATTTACCTATCAATTGGTGTTACTGATAGCTTATAAAAAAAAGAAAAACAACAGGAATACGTCCCAAAAAATTAACAAAGAAGCTGTTTCTATCCTTATTTGTGCTAAAGATGAACAAATAAATTTGAAAAAAAATTTACCTTTTATATTCCAACAAATATATCCCGACTTTGAAGTAATAATTGTAGATGATGGTTCTGCAATACCGTTTACCATGCAGCATCCACGATTAAAGATTATTAGAATAAATAAAGAAGAAAAAATTGGGCTAGGTAAAAAATATGCACTACAAAAAGGTATAGAAGTGGCAAGCAATCCATGGATATTACTTACTGATGCAGATTGCCAACCAGTTTCAGAAAATTGGATAAAAGAGATGATGGAATGTGCAGATAATCAACATAAAATTATATTAGGAGTTTCACCTTATAATATAAAAAAAAGTTTGATAAATAGTGTAATTGAATATGAAACAGCACAAACTGCTTTACAATATATTGGGTTTGCAATTTTGCGAAAACCATATATGAGTGTTGGGAGAAACGTTCTGTACAAAGCAGAATTGTTAAAAACAAAAAAATGGAGTGCGAAAGAATTAGCTATTGCTTCGGGCGATGATGATTTAACAATTCAATCATTAGCCACAGCCAAAAATACAAATGTTTGCATAACAGAATCAAGCTATACTACTAGCGATGCGAAAAACACTTGGCAAGAATGGATAGTACAAAAAAAACGACATTTCCAAAGTGGTGGCTTATATCATCTTAGCGATAAAATATTATTAGGCAGCTATCTATCTTCGAAGTTGGTTTTATACCTTTTGTTATACATATTTCTGCTTTGGGGTAATATATATTATGCCTTCTTTCTGTTTGTTTTGTATATTATCACAAATACATTTTTCCAATTTATATTACATCGCCTAACTTCATTAAACTATCGTTGGTATTTAAGTTTTATTACAGATTTTTTGTATTGTATCTTCACAGTACTCCTTGGTCTATTTAGTACAACCAATTCAAATCGCCGATGGAAATAGACACTACAATTTTACTTATCCACATCATTTTTAAATACTATTATTAGTTGCACAGAAAATTTAGTACCCTACTTAGTTTTTATTCATATAATTACTAATAAATTTATTTGCAAAATAAAACAAACACTAAAAGTGCTTGGTTTTAATTTATTAAGGTATTTTCTTCCAAAATCGTATCAAAACTATTTCTACAAATAAGAATATCAATGAAAATATTATGCAAAACTTCCATAATGCTATTCCGTCTTTAATATGTTTTACTGCAACAGACAGATTCGATTGAGCATTGTCTAAGATAATCTGATTTTTTTGGTTAAAAATTTTAGCCAACAAACTATTATCGGCAAAGTGCATCTCTGATTCTGTTCTGTCAAAATTAAAAGCAACTACGGCTTCCGTTTTGGCATTATTCACAATATTATACAATCCGTCAGCAGGTAATATAGTGTTTACGCGAAGCAATATTGTGTTTCCAATTGTTCTATTTTCTGGAATAAATTCATATTTGCCATTGGTTAGTTTATATACCATCTCGGAATTGCTGATTTCATTTTTCACTTCCAGCAAATTATCTTTTCCTATTGTGTAATACAGCGGCATATTGTTCTTTTTATACACTGCTGTATTATATATCATTGGAGCAAAAATTGCTTTTGAGGCGAGGTCAGAAAAACTATTGTGCAATGGCACTGCCTGTAAATAAATATACCCTTTGCCTACATCAAACTTAGCTACCAAAGGCGTGCCGACATTGGTGGATAGTATTTCCCTTTCATTAACATGGTTATTTACTTGTATTGGATAAAATTTAGAAAACTTGGGTTGTTCCATATTTTTAGGCATTTGATTAAAAACACCTTTAAACAATTCTTCATTCAAATTGATATTTGTTACTTCGCCGGCTTTGGTTTGTAGTGTTCCATAAGTACCTGCATTTACATTAGACAAAAACGCATTATATGAATTAACGTTTGCATTCGATGCAGGAATAATATAAATATTTCCTCCATTGTCTAAATATTCTTTCAAAGACGCACTCAATCCTGAGCTAAACTCTGTCAGCTGATTTAAAATAAGGAGGGAATATTTCTTCAGCGATGAATAATCTAGCTGATCTTTATTAGCTTTTTCAATAATAAAGTGCGCATCATTATTAAAAATTGCTGCTGCATTGTTGGGCGTTTCTGCATCCTCTACAGAGAGCACTTTTTCTTGCGTTGCTACATTAAAGGAAAAATAAAATTTATCATCGAAAGTAATTGGATAATCATTAAAGGATATTTCTCCATATTGCCAGCCGGGCTGCGACACAGACAGATTAAAAGTATCCATCACACTGCCATCCGCCGAAATAGAAACGTCATCTATCGCCTTTACTGCTTCATTTATTTTTATTGATACACGAATTTTATCCACATTCGTAGTGCCCGAATTGCGAATACGTGCTATTAATTTATTAGTGGAGTTTATTGTAAATATTGGTTGCTCAAACCAACATGAGTCGATATAAATATTTCTTTCAGGATTGGTTTTTATTTGTAAAAAATAAGATGTAAATGTAGAATCTGAAAAAGGTGTAAGCATATTTTTCTGAAAATCAGAAATGAAAAACGCGCACTTATTTACAGCGCCTACCACTTGAAATAAAGCAGCAATTTTATCCGAAATTTCTTTTGACGTTTTTACGTTCGGCGATAATTCTATTTTATCGATTGCATCTAAAAAATCTTGTAGTTGCATCCAACGTTGGTATGTGCCGTCAGCATCGTTGGTGAGCAATGCAAATTTAGAATTTTCAGCAAATGCTTTAGTTATTTCTTTCGCTTTTGTTTTGGCAATGGCAAGTGCTGCCTCTCCTCCGGTTTTCAATCCCATTGAATAAGAATTATCGACATATACACAAACAGCTGAAGTTCCTTTATTTTTAGTAGAATTATTTCCGATAAAAGGTTGGACAAATGCAAGCACCAAGAACAAGAGTGCTAATAAGCGCGAGGCTAATATTAGTCGCTTCTTTAATTTCTCTATGGTAGATTTTTCTTCTTGTACTTGTTTTAAAAAGCGGATATCCGAGAAATATACTTTTTTAAAACGGCGGAAATAAAATAAATGAATGATGACCGGAATAGTCAGCGACAATAATGCTAATAAGAACCAGGGAAATACAAAATTCATCTTATGAGTAAAGATAATGAGAATTAGTTATTCATCAAATCTTCAATTTCTTCTACCTCGATAGGAATATCAGCCATTAAATCTATGATACCATCTTCTGTAATCAATATATCATTTTCTATGCGTATGCCTAATTTTTCTTCAGGAATATAAATACCTGGCTCGCATGTAAAAACATTACCGACTTGCATTGGCGCATATCTATTACCAATGTCGTGCACATCGATACCCATAAAATGCGAAGTACCATGCATAAAGTATTTTTTATACAACGGATTTTCTGGGTCTTGCTTTTGAACTTTATCCTTATCTAACAACTTTAATCCAATCAGCTCGGATTCCATTATTTTACCAACTTCTTTATTGTAATCAGCTAAGATGGTGCCGGGTTTTAGCATTGTTTTAGCTTGTTTCATTACACGCAAAACAGCATTATATACTTCTTTTTGCCTTGTAGAAAACCTACCGTTAGCTGGAATTGTTCTGGTTAAATCGGAGGCATAATTTGCATATTCAGCACCAAAATCCATCAATACCATATCGCCTTCTTTGCAAGTACTATTATTTTCAATATAATGTAATACACATGCACTGGCGCCGCTGGCAATTATTGGTGTATAAGCATGTCCGCTAGCGCGTTGCCGTATAAACTCATGTATAATTTCAGCTTCTACTTCATACTCCATTACGCCGGGTTTCATAAATTTTAATACCCTTTTAAAGGCATCTCGTGTAATACCGCAAGCTTGTTTTATGATTTCAACTTCTATTGGATGTTTTACACTTCGCAACTTTGCCATAATTGGGCCAAGGCGTTTAAATTCGTGTGCAGGATGATTGTATTTCAGCTCATTGGTGAAGCGTATATCTTTGTAAGGAACTGCATTGTCGTTGCGATCATTTTCATTTAGATTTACAAAAACACGGTCGCAGTAAGTCATTAAACCTTTTAAAGCCGATTCGAAACTTTCTTCCCAAAAAATCTGTGATATTCCAGAGGAAGCCCTTGCCTCTTCCATTGTATATTTATGTCCTTCCCAAACAGCAATTACCTCATTGGTTTTTCTCAGAAACAATGCTTCTCTATATATTGGATTTGGGCAGTCCGGATAAATGAGGAGGATTGTTTTTTCTTGGTCGATGCCGCTCAGCCAAAACAAATCGGGATTTTGTCGGAAAACAAATGCTTGGTCAGCACTTCGAGGCATTTCGTCGTTTGCCAAAATGATTGCCATTGAATTAGGTGGCAATTCTTGCACCAATCTTTTTCGATTGTCGATAAAAAGTTGTGCGTTTATGGGGGAATATTTCATGTTGAAATTTTAATCTACTAATAATCGGGTATTGAAGTTAAGAAAATGATTTTTCATTTCGACAATATCGAAACAAATAATTCAAATTTTAAAAGCGTTAAGCTCTTGCCATTTGCTTATTGATGTCTTTTAAATGTTTTTTAATTTCTTCGCTTTTAATTTTCAAGCTATTGGCGCGGCGCAGGTATTCTTTTGCCACGCGTATCTCTCGGCGTTGCGCATAGATGCTACAGATTTGGAGGTATGCTGTAGCTAAATTATCATCATCGGGTAGGCCCTTTTGTATTGCTAATTTTAAGTTTTTTAAGGCTTCTTTACTGTCATTTTTTTGCAGTGCAATACCGCCTAACTGTAAGTAGGAAACACCTTCTTGCGAAGCTCCCATTAAATTACTTTTACTGGCTAAGCTTTTTCGAATATTTGCTTCTGCCGCATCTAAATCTTGGTTTGCCATAGCAAAGTTAGACTGTAGCATATAATATCCTTGGCGTACAGGTTTTATTAATAAATTGGGGAATCGTATCCATCCCATTGCTTCTTTTGCACCATCAATATCTCCTGCTTCTACTTTTTTTTGCAGATAGCGCATTGGTCCGATGAAAATATCAAATAATATAAAGGATATAGAGATGATATATAGCAATATAGACCACTGCCAGCCTTTGTGTACAAAAGCATGAATCCCTATTCCTATGAACAAAAGAGCGATAGCAGCAAAAAAGCGATATTTAACATATAATTTCCCGAAATCCATAATTAAAAATTGAAACGCAAAAGTAATGTTTTTAGGGTGAAGTAGCAAATTTTAAAATGAGAGATATACAATGCCAATTTATTACCCGAAAGCAAAAAAAGATTTTAACAAGAAATTATATTTATATATTAAAAAACACCTAGAGCCAATCCGGCTGCAAATGTTTGTCCGAGTTCTTCTATTGCTGCTATTTTTTGATTGTATTCTGTTTCTTTTACAATTATGGTATCTAAGGCTTTTTTAAGGACATATCCTTTGGCAATAGATTGAATTTGTTGTTCTGTGCCGCTGCCATCGGTTTCGCATGAAATGAGTAATGCATACGGTTTATTGATGCCAATTTCACGTGCCGGATAATAAGTTCTATCGAAGAAGTTTTTTAAACCACCACTCATAGAACCAAAGTTTTCGGGTGTGCCGAGGAGGATGCCATCTGCCCAAATCATATCTTCTAAAATTGCATGCAAGGCTTTTACCACTCTAATTTCTACTTCTTCTTTAGCGGCACCTGTTTTACATTTTTCTATTAATGCCTCAGTATGTCCGCTTTGAGAATGATAGATAAAAAGGAGATGTTTCATTAAGAAGATTTTTTTAATTCAAAAACGTCTGAATGTATTTTGTCCGGCACGTTTTACTTTATTGATGTGCTCGTAATCTTGCTCATTTTTTAAGAGCGAACCAAAATAAGGTGGTTGCGTGTTGATGTAATCGATTTTTTGCAAATCGTCTTTAGTATTTTTCCCCAATTTTAATAAACGAATCCAATCGATTAATTCGGAAGTAGAAGGTTTCTTTTTAATACCGTGAATTTCTCTCAATCCATAAAAAACTTTGAGTGCTTCCTCCATTAAATCATCTTCCATTTTTGGGAAATGCACGTTGATAATATCTATCATTGTATCTCTTTCGGGGAAGCGGATATAGTGAAAAAAACATCGGCGTAAAAAGGCATCCGGCAATTCTTTCTCATTATTAGAGGTGATAATAACAATCGGTCTTGTTTTGGCTTTAATTGTTTTTTGTAATTCGTAGCAATAGAATTCCATTTTATCCAATTCTAATAGTAAATCGTTTGGAAATTCTATATCCGCTTTGTCTATTTCATCAATCAACAACACGGCTTGTTCTTCGCTTTCAAAGGCTTGCCACATTTTCCCTTTGATAATATAATGTGCAATATCGTTTACTTTATTTTCACCAAACTGCGAATCTCGCAAACGCGCCACAGCGTCATATTCGTATAATCCTTGTTGTGCTTGTGTAGTGGATTTGATATGCCAAGTGTATATCTGTTTATTTAACGCTTTAGCCACTTCAAATGCTAATAATGTTTTTCCTGTTCCGGGTTCGCCTTTTATCAATAAAGGTTTTTCTAATGCAATGGCAGCATTTACGGCAACTTGCAATTCGTCGGTTGCAATATAATTTTCGGTTCCTTTAAATTCCTGCATAATCTTAGTGTTGAGTAATGAGTAGTTAGTATTTAATTTTAATGAATTATTTTTTTGCTTTTTAATGTTTTCATGGCATTGGTTAATCCTTCTAATGTCATAGGAAACATTCTGTCTTTAAAAATTTCTTTAATAGCTTTTATTGTTGGTACCCCATCCCAATAATATTCGTTGGTCGGATTTAGCCAAATGGTATTTGGAAATTTAGCAACAAAACGTTGCAGCCATGTAATACCCGACTCATCATTGTAATGCTCCACGCTGCCGCCCAAAGAGGTAAGTTCATAGGGTGACATGGTAGCATCTCCAACAAAAATCACACGATAATCTTGATTGAATTTATGTAAAATATCAAAGGTTGGAATGCGGTCGTTATAGCGCATGATATTGTCTTTCCATAGGCTTTCATATACGCAATTATGAAAGTAGAAAAACTCTAAATGTTTCAATTCTGATTTTGCCGCAGAAAATAATTGCTCACACAATTCAACGTAAGGATCCATAGAACCACCCACATCAAAAAACAATAATACTTTCACTCTATTTTTTTTGGCAGGTTGCATTTCAATATCAAGATAACCACCGTTTCTGCTAGTTTTTTCGATGGTGGTATGTAAATCCAATTCATCTTCAATGCCTTCGCGTGTTAGTAATCTCAGGCGTTTTAGTGCCAGCTTTATATTTCGGGTATTGAGTTCTACATCTGAAGCATAATTTTGAAACTGTCGTTTTTCCCAAACTTTTATGGCACTTCTTCCGCCACCGTCACCTCCTATGCGTACCCCTTCCGGATTATAGCCTCCATGCCCGAACGGCGATGTACCGCCAGTTCCAATCCATTTATTGCCGCCTTGATGTTTTTCTTTTTGCTCTTCTAATAATTGTTTCAACCGTTCCATTACCTTCTCCAAGCCCCCCATTTTTTCTATCATGGCTTTTTCTTCTTCGGTAAACAATCGGTCCATTTCTTTCTGTAGCCAATCTGCCGGAATTTCTTTTTGCTCCAATTCAGCAACTTCTACACCATGAAAATATTGACCAAATAAAATATCGTATCTATCTAAAAATTGTTCGTGTTTAACCAATATTGTTTTAGATAAAAAATAAAACTCTTCTACACTAAATGCAGCTACTCGTTTATTTAAAGCTTCCAATAAATTCAAATACTCTCCGATGCTCACGGGCAGGCCTTCTTCTTTCAGCAATAAAAAGAAATCTAAAAACATGTATAAAAATAGCAAGTAGTATGTATAAAGTAGTTAGATTTAAGTAAATTTATTTTATGGCAAATAACTTATTGAATAAATATCAGGCAATAGAAGAAGTAAAGACAAGATTTTTGAAGAAAGTCGAAGGCTTATCTGACGCACAATTGAATAAAATACCGGCTGATGGCGGCTGGAGTGCAGCGCAAGTTTTATATCATTGTGGGATGGCAGAAAATGAGACTATCAAAAATATTCTAAAAAACCGACAGGCACATCCAAACAAATTAAAAGAAAATTTGAGAAGTAAAATAAACGGCTCGCTTTTGATGGTATTCCTCAAACTACCATTAAAATTTAAAGCCCCTAAAATTGTAAGTAGTGTTCCTGAAAATATTTCTTTAGACAGTTTAAAGAGTGATTACGATAAAAATACAGTTAGTTTTAAACAGTTGTTGCAAGATTTCCCGAATAACTTAATGGATAAATTGATTTTCAAACATCCGATTGTAGGGTTATTGACAATAGAGCAAACGGTTGGTTTTTTGGCAGAACATTATCTGCATCACGAGCGACAGTTAGATAAATTATTATGATATTGAGAAGGTGTTTAGCCTACCACTCTAGTATTTAAAATCTATGTAATTTCTTCTCCTATTTTTTTTGTAAAACAAAATAAGCTTGGAGAAATTAAAAAACATAAAACCCAGGAGAGATGTTGTTAGTAGAATTTTAATTCCTCAAATTTTAGTTAGGCTTACAAGACGATTACGACATTGAGAACGAATTCTATAGCAATTCCGATAGTTTTAAGCATATTAAAGGTGTGTGATAGTGTGCTATTGTGTAAGAGCATTGACCCAATTTATAATTTATTGGTAGTGTAAGGTGTCTTCAGTATTCGTAATTAAATTACCATTACACAATTGTATTTTACTGCCTAATTCCTTCGCAACTCTATCTATATATTGTTTTTCAAAATGAATGCAAGTATTATACTTAATATGTAGCTTTGCTTTAATTATTTTTGTGATTTTATAGACCATGACATGTATTGCAGAAATAAATGAATATTTTTTCCACGCAATAAAAATCCAAGCAGGTTTACTATTTACATCACTCTCAGAAATTAAATGAGCATACTTAGGATATGCATATATATTTGCTAACCCAAACACATTTGTGCCACCTAAAAAAAAGTGTTTGTCTTTTTCGTTTACTTTTTGTGCCATAGTAAACCAAATAAACATGGAATTAATAAAGCTAATACCTTTAACATGCCAGAAGCAACAAACCTCACAGACTTTTTTCCCATCATTAAGGAACTTATTCAAGTTATCATGTAAAACCGGATTTGCAAATAGTTCAATCGTTCTGAATGGGCTACTGATACCAATAACAAAACCACCGATTTGCTCCTTAGAATTGTAAAATCCATAAACTTTATTCCTTTTCAAATAATCATCAGGTATTGAAACATTGGTTAATTTAAAATAATTTAATCTATATTGCTGTAAATCATATTCTTTAGTTAGTTGTATAACATGAATTTTGAATGGATTAATAAAGCTAGGTAAGAACCTGCCAGTTGTATTCATATACTTTGCATATTCTTCAGCATGAGCACCACTTAACCAAAGAGCTTCTTCTTCTGTAGCAGCTTTGTAATAGATATATACTATTACGAGGAGTGCTATAATAATCCAATAGTTACCGCTTGCAATGGCACTGCCTAGCCATGCTAAAATGTAAGATGTGTAAAACGGATGGCGAATATATTGATAAGGTCCGTTTGTATTCAAACCGACAAGTATTTCGTTTATAAAAGCAACACCAGGCGCTTCTTTGAAAGAATGCAAAGCTGCGAAGAAGAGGAATGCTGAAATTAGTAATAAAACTATTCCTGCAGCATATATTGAATTAATAGGTAACTTATGCGTAAATGCAGAATACAGATTTGCAAAAACAAATACTATACCGCTTATTTTAATTACACTAAGTTCCCATCTTTTTACTTGTAATGTTTTTCTGAACCAAAAAACTAAAGCCCAGATAAATGAACTAAAAAGCAAAATCTCTATTGCTATCAGCAATGTTCTTTTAATTTCTATATTATAATATGTGTTCATGATTAATATTTTATATAAAGTGAAAAATAAATTGAATAATATCGTACCTCGATAATAGCGACGCGATAATTTCTTCGCTACTAAGAATTTATAGAAAATTTGTTTCTCGTTAGAATCTGTTTTGTTATAAATTAAATGAGTCTTAAACTCACTCTAGTAATTAATAACAACATATTGTCTTTAAAAGGTGTGTACCAAAATAAAATGAGTGTGGGTATTGCCAAAGCTATAATAACTAAGAAAAATAAAATACAGATTAACTCTATTCCGAAATTAAATTTCATATTTGGACCTAAGTGTGTTATGGTTGTTTTCATAGTTTTGTTTTTTGTGGTTAGGTAAATTTCGTTTATGGTTTGTTGGTTAATATGCTATTAATTGTAGCGTTTGTAATAGGCATATTGTTTGTCTCGTTTTAAAGAAGGAGCACTACTTTTATACATGCTTTTATTTATTTTATGACAATCGCAAGTAGCCATTGGCCATGTGCCGCATCCGCAAGCCATATTTCTTTGGCAAGAACAAAATGATACTATAATCATGCAAAGGAGCATTGCTTGGATATATTTTGCAATACTTGATGATGTTTTGTTTGTTACGCTGTTTTTCATTAAGCTATCCAATTGTTTATTAGATATTTTACTTGTTACATTTGTGTTTTTCATAGTTTTTGTTTTAAGTAGTTTTATAATTGTTTTGTTTTGATGTTGTAAAGATGTGCAACCTATTTTTCACACCGCCAAAGGAATGAGCAAAAGGAAATATGATTGAGTAAAGGGTAGAAAATGGATGAGAGATACTAGGAAACCACTTGTTTTATTGTTGTATGTAAGCACGTCTACTTATTGCATAATGAAAGTAGCTCTTTGTTAAATACCTTTGACTGACATGTACTTATTAGCAAACCTTAACGAAGCAAATACCACCTAACAGCCAATATGCCTACTGTTTTTGGATAAAACATATACTATTCCTAAAACACAAAATTTATAGTATCAGATGTGAGAAACGACCGTCATAGCTACGCCTACACCTTGCACAAAAAAAGGGAGTAATTAATTTTCGTGGATAAATACACTCTTCGATAGAGAAATAGACTTTTCTGACTTGTGCCAACAAATACCGTCAGTTGGATAAATTGTTATGAAAACCAATTATAGCGAATAATGCAATACAACGCACGGAATGCATCTTTCATACCTATTTTCTTGCCTTCTTCATAAGTTCTTCCGTAGTAAGAAATACCGACTTCGTAAATTCTGATTTTTGGAATTTTGGATACTTTCGCCGTTACTTCGGGTTCAAAGCCAAAACGGTTTTCTTTCAAATCTATACCTTGTATTATTTCGCGACGGAACATTTTATAACATGTTTCCATATCCGTAAGATTGAGGTTGGTAAACATATTAGAAGCAAAAGTCAGCATTTTATTACCTATCGTATGCCAAAAAAACAAAATGCGATGTGGTTTTCCGCCCATAAATCGTGAGCCGTAAACGACATCGGCAAAGCCATCTAAAATTGGCTTCATCAGAATATTAAATTCATTCGGATCGTACTCCAAATCGGCATCTTGCACAATTACCATATCTCCAGTGGCACTTTGAAATCCGGTGCGCAAGGCAGCGCCTTTTCCTTTATTTACTTCGTGTTTTTTATATACAAGATTTGCTTCGGGATGTTGCTGTTGAAATTCTCGTACTTTTTGTTCGGTATTATCTTTAGAGCAATCGTTTACTACAATTATCTCTTTTTGGATATCTTGAAGCAGTTGTACTTCTAATATTTTATTTAAAATACGTTGTATGCTATTTTCTTCATTATACGCCGGTACTACGATAGATAATTTATTGCCCATAGCACAAAAATAGGAAATTTATTAATAATAAACGGCGTTCAAAATTTATGTTTGGCTTGCAAAAAATTGAACTTGCAGTTTTTTTTTAGGTTACAAGAATTTATTACTTTTTCCGCAGCCATCTTTCTGTTTCATTGCCTTTTCGCTCCAAATCAAACAACATAGAACCATATACCAATGCCCCAATTTTAGGAGAACCATAAGCTTCTATATGTCTATTGTTATAAATATTAGAGCCGCCTACTTGCAATGTAAACCAACGTGGAAATTCATAATTCACTTGCATATCTAACGTGTGGTAGCTTGGTACTACGCCATCGCCGAAGGTGCTTTCCCATTTGTACTTGCTTACCCATTTAAAGTTTAACCCAAACCCTAGCCCTTTCCAAATCCGCTGGGCATTTACACCTATATTAAATTTATGATTGGGCGTGTTGAATCCCGGAATTATTGGGTCGTGCAATTTTTTTGTATTAATACCAGAATACGTGTAGTTAAAAGAACCAACTAAAGAGCGCCAGATATAATAATTTAAACCGACGGAAGCGCCATAGGCATCTACTTTTTGCTTGGCATTGGTAGGCATTTGTATAAGATTATATGCACCGGTAAGCATGGCATCAGAGCCGGCTTCAGTGCCTACTTTTATATCTTTATTATTGGGTTCATAAAATCTCAAATCGCCGATAAAATGAAAATAACGATTAAAATAAGCATTCACATCTACATATACTTTTTTGGCAAATACTCCACGATATCCAAGTTCCCAAGAATTGACTTGCTCGGGTCGGAGTGGCTCTAATTTCACAGGCTTTAATATGGTAGGATCAACATTTAAAGTACTGTTGTAATTATCCCTAAATGTTTTTACGGACTCTACATCATACCCTTCTGCACCATGCAAATTCCCTAACAACTGTATCGCTCCCAAATCGAGGGCGATGTACTGATTCTGCAATGTTGGCGTGCGAAATGCTTGTTGATAGGAAAAGCGGAATGTATGGTCTTTGTAAGTACCGATTGCAGAAATACGTGGAGAAAATTGCACTTTAAAATTCATAGATTTATCAATACGTGCCGAGCCTACTAACTTCAGGTGATTCTTAAATAAATCAACAGTAATTTGTGTATATCCGCCCACTTCCCAAGTGTTCAGGTTTATAAATTTGGATTTTAGATTTGGCGAGCCATCGGCCAAAGTATCTGCTCTGTTTTTTAAGGTATCGGCAAAAATAGAACCGAACGAGCGTGGTATATACATTCGAAATGATGTTCCTGCTATCCAATTGATATTATGTTTAAAAGTATGATTGTAGCTGGCTTCCACATGATGCAATGAAGATTTATCTTGAAATCTGGAGCCGGTTACTAGGTTGGCATCATTTACAATTAATCGATATGCCGAATCAAAAGAAGCAGAACCCGGTTGCAAATAAGCATCTGTAAATGCTTGTTGCAACGCATATTCTCGAGAACTTTGCACGGCATCATTACTCGGATCATCATGAAAACTATTCGTATAATCAGACAGTTTTCCGAAATATGATTTTATAAAATTAGCCACATAGCGTGCAATACCAATTTTAGATAAATTAATGGCACTAAATACCATATCGTACGATTTTCCGGCATTTTCTTGTGTGGTATAATATTTCAGTTCAAACCCTTTATAATCCATTTGGAGCTTATGTTGCTGAAACAAAATATTTTTTATATTGTATCGATTAGCACCTTGATACACAGCACTACCTCTACCAAATTTATATTGATACTCCAACTCCATATCTTTTATTGGACGAGCGTAAAGCCCAATTGATGCTTTGATGCTTTCTGTTTTACCATCTGTTAAAAATTTTTCTCTATAGCCTGGTGCTTGTATATGCACATTTCCGGGAAATGCATTCGGGAAAAAATCCAGATACGCATTCAAAGCCCTGAACTGTCGGGCTATTGCAGTATCTTCACTATATTGCAATTTACGTACTACGGTACTTACATTCACATCTGTGGCTATATTTCCGTAATTATTGGCAATGGTATCATCTGCAATCCAGTCTTTAGCTCTAAAATATTCTGCTGATACTTTAAACCCAAAAACATCTCGACCGTATTTCTTTTTACCAAAAGCATTTGCATACCTAATTTGAGCATCTGCCATTTGTCGGTTTCCACCTTTTATTTTTAGTTGTAAATTTTTATAGTCGAATGGGTTTTTGGTTTTCATGCTTACTACACCTTGAAATGCATTAGCCCCGTACAATGCCGAAGATGCACCAGATATTACCTCCACGCTTTCCAAATCCAAATCATTAGCGCCCACCAAATTCCCTACCGGAAAATTCAAACCTGGAGCTTGATTGTCCATACCGTCAATAAATTGTACAATGCGAACAGGTGCTGTAGTATTAAATCCACGGGTATTAAAAACCTGAAAACCCATGCTTGTTGTAGTAATATCTACTTCCTTTAAATTCCCTAATCCTTGATAGAAATTCCCACTCGATGCAGATTGTATTTGCTTAGCATTTAATTTCTGTATCGATGATGGCGAAGTTTGAATACGCTCACTTATTCTGGATGCAGAAATTACCACATCATTACTTACTCTTACCTCCTGCGGCAACAAAGAAATATTTATTTTTTGCTGCTCATCAGAAACATCAATTTCTTGTGCAGCATAACCGAGATAGGTAGCAGTAATTTTTACTGGAAATTTTATTTCAGCTTTCAGTTCAAAATTTCCATTCATATCCGTTACAGCGCCAATGGTAGTTCCTTTTATTTGCACATTTGCACCAATCAATCCTTCTTTTGTTGTTTTATCTAATATTTTCCCTCTGATGGTTAATTCTTGAGCAAAAGCATTCACCCCAATAAATAGGCATATTATTAATGAAAATAATTTTAGAGAATTATTCGACGTTGTCATTCGTTTGGTTTTTAATTAGCAAAAAAATTATTGAATAGAAAATGCTTTTGTAATTTTTTGATCAGCAGATTTTACATCCATCAATTCTATTAAATATTGTCCTTTAGGGAAATCTGAAAGATTAAAAACATGCTGGTCAGAAATTTCTGATGAAGTAATTTTTTCACCCAAGGTATTATAAATATTTACCAAGTATTTTCCATTTTTATTTATGAAAACAGAAAACTGTCCATTGCTTGGATTTGGAAAAATATTTACGTCCCAATTCGGTTTATTTATTGTTGGTTGCTTCACTGCTGTAATTACGGAAGTGCTACCAAATACTGGCAATTCGATATGAGTAGGATACTGGTCGGAAAATGCAATTCGCTGTACAGAGACCCGAGGAGCATACTCTATTCCATTGTAAATATAGGTTCTACCGTCAGCGGGTTTTCTTCTGAAAAATTCGTTGGGCATTATCGGCACATTTGCGTTGGCTTGGAAGCGTGGATAATTACTACTAGAAATAAGCACTTTTATTTTATGTCCGGCGGCGAAAGTATAGGCTATTGGATAGCCTTGGAAAAAATATTCATAAATTTTACCTATATCAATATTGGTAAAGTCGGCATTATCATTTTGATGTCCCTCAGCAATAGAACGAGCAAATTCGCGAGCACGGGCATTTACAGCACCTTCTACCACAAAAAATTCTTTACCATCTGGATATACATCTAAAATTCGGATATAAAAATCGCAATCGGTAGGACCGGCAACGGTATTTCCCGGGTTTGACTTGGCATAAAGTTTATATTTAGGAAATCCGATAACGCATAAAGAATCGGACAGTACATCGGTTTCAAACTTTACGACACCTTCTCTATCCATAGTATAGGGCGCAAAATTCGGATCTGCTAAATTCATTTGTCCTTGCGCATCCCGATCGCCTTGTGGTGTTCTTTCAAGCATGTTTCCGCCACCAACAGTTATAATCGGATCATCGGGTTTATGGACATACGTTTTATATCCTTCATCTGAAATTGGTGCAGTAAAATTTAATTTTCCATTTTGGTGCAAGTACAGATTATGCCAATTTACATTTTGTATCGGAAATGTGTCTGACGACATCCAATAGTTCCCTGCATAAGAAACCGTACCGCTATCATTAGAAGCACCTACAACATAAAAACGTACTGGTGGTATATTTTTAAATTCTGATACCGGAATACTATCTACTCTTCCATTCGCATTAAAACCTTCCAATAGCGGTTTATCGAATTTAGGAATATCCAACTCAAACGGGATAACTAAATTTCCGTCTATTCTTATTTCGATAGGTACTTTTTTTAGCCCATCTGCTCCTAAAATAAAATTCAATAAATCTAAGAAACGGATTTTATAATCTTTTGCCGGAAATCGTACTTCTATTTGTGGCCAAAGTGGCAAAGGTTTTTGCCAAGTATTTTGTTTTGGAATTACTATTTTAGGCTCTCCTACTTTGTTATAGCCATTATAATTTAGGTTATATCGAAACCAGCCTATAAGCTCTGATTTTGCTATATCTGCTAAATTCAAACTTGATAACCCTTCCGCTAGGTTTAAATCTATTTTGGTGATATCTGTAATATTTTTGGGATAAATCTTATCGCCTGTTTCTCGTTGTGCAATTGTTTGATGCGCCCATGGCCCGATAACTAATTTTTGTAAATCTCTTTTTTGAGATAAGTTTGCCCTAAGAAAGCTATGTGTTTCTATCTGTCCGTCTATAAAAATATCCCACCATCCGGATACTGCAAAAATTGGAACTTCCATATTTTTATATCTCGAGTAAGTGCCGTTAGCATCACTTTCACCGTTGGCATCTACTGGCGCTTGGCTGGCATCCATATCTTTCCTGCCGATAGAGTTGGGGTAGTAACCACAAGGGCTGCCTTCGTAGCGTATGGTTACAAAATGGTCGATTGCTTTATTCGCTGCATCAAATTTATCTGGTAATCCATAATCTTTTGAAGAGTGAATATCATTATCAATACTGTTGTCAATACTCATCAAATCATCGCGAGTGTCTTTTATTTGTCCACGGAGCCAACCTGTTACTAAGCCATCGCGCAAACAACCATTATGGAAACCCGTACTTTTATAAAACTCCAAAGGACCAACAATTGGGAATAAGCATTTCAATCCGGGCTGTGAAGGGTCTATTTTATGAGCTGATGCCGCTTGCAATTGATTGTATCCTAAAGCAGATGCACCAAATGTACCAATAGAGCCATTATAAACTTTATCTATAGTTTCAAATATTCCATCGCCGTTTAAATCAAATTTTCGAACCAAGCTATTTTTTATAAACTCTATGGTGTTGTATCCATCTTCATGATGATTTCCATTTCGCGGGTCACTCGTTGGTGTAATATCTAAAATATGTTTGTATGAATGATACGGCGTTTTTTTCCAAGAATCAGAATACAATGGAAGATATACGCCATCAGAGGCATAGCGTCCGCGCATATCCTGCACACCAGAGGAATAGCCTAATAATGCCATTGCCGAGCCGATTTGCACGTCACCTCCACTTTTATCGTAAGGAGTTCTTTCTAATATCATTGGCAATTGATACGGATTGTTATTTATATGTCCGTTTATACTATCATAATAGATGTATTGGAACCCTTTGGGTAGCAAAGTGGCATTTAAAGGAATTACGAGTTCGGGAAATGGAGCTGGCAGCAATCGAAACCGAAAAGTATCATTATATACAAAACTATCTTGCAAAATGGGTAAATAAATATCTGTCATCAATTTTGTGCCATCGGGCATGGTAAATGGTACTTGTGTTCGGGTGGCAAAATCGGTGAGGTCGTCTAATTTGCCATTAATTTTTTTTCCTGGAATTTCAACTGCACCCGGTATGTCAAAATATTTTGTTTGTGCATGAACGGAAAAAAGTAAAATAATCAAGCATTTGGAGAGTAAGATTTTCTTCATTTTGATAGTTTTCACAATAAATATACATTTTGTGTTTAATATTTTAACATTAATTAAGGAATTTATTTTTGCTTTTTATGGTTATGTATGTGATAAATGGAAGCGATATTACACGGAATTTCTGTAGAGCAAGCAGTTTTAATAATTCTCAATTTAATACTTATAGAAAGTTTACTTTCTGTAGATAATGCTGCTGTATTAGCAACTATGGTAATGGATTTACCGAAAGAACAGCGAAAAAAGGCATTAAAATATGGAATTTTTGGGGCATATATTTTCAGAGGTATCTGTTTAGTATTAGCCTCTTGGTTAGTAAAGATTTGGTGGCTTAAGGCATTAGGTGGTGTGTATCTTATTTATTTATTTATTAGTTACTTTAAAGGAAAATCGACACCGCAAACAGACGATGACACGCTAAATAAAAAAGAGAGTAAAATATATAAATACACATTGGGGTTGTTTGGCACATTTTGGTCAACTGTTATTTTGGTAGAGATAATGGATTTGGCCTTTTCGATAGACAATGTATTTGCGGCAGTAGCATTTACCGATAATATTTATTTGATTTGGACAGGTGTATTTATCGGAATTTTAGCGATGCGATTTGTGGCACAGAGTTTTGTAAAATTGATGGAGAAATATTCATTTTTAGAAACGTCTGCATTTGTAGTAATTGGAGTGCTTGGTATAAAATTATTATTTTCTATTCCTGCACATTTTTATGCCGGTATGCCAATATTCAAATTCATCGAAAGCGAACATTTTGATTTATTTGTATCATTAATTACAGTGCTCATATTTATAGTTCCCATTATCACTTCTCTCGTTTTTAATTACCCAAAACACAAAAAGGATATATAATGTAAAACAATGGGTACTACCGAGTTTTACCCAAAACTTCGAAGATTTATAAATTGACATAGGAAACCTCCCATTAATATTAAACATACCAACCAATAGCCTGCAACAATAGCGATATACTTTAGTCCCCTTCGTTCGAATAGTGCGCTTGTAGCCACTATAGGTAAACCGATACCGATTGCGGTAATTCCACCGTGTAATGCTCCGTGCTTAAAGGTGCGGAAGTCATTCCCATATAACTCCATAGTTTCACTAAATAACTTCAGGGTAGCAGGTTCTGTAAAATGATTTTGCAACATACTAAAAAATCCCATTTGGTGAATTACAATGCCAGACAGCGGAAAAGAAATAAAAAATGCGAAGAAATAACACAGTCCAAAAACCAAAAATGGATTAAATTTTTCTTTTACTTTTGCTTCGTCCATTCCAATGGCATTCATCCATGCGTTTCCAAAAACATTAGTATTAAACCAAATAAAACCGACTAAAAGTGGAATAATTGCTGCTATAGCAGCGCACAAGAAGAAGTTAAATTGCATAGCTTAAATTTATATTGTAGGCAATTTAGGCAAATTTTTGTTAGGCCATGTTAAGATGTAAATTTTATTTCCAACAGTTGGAATAGATGAAAAATTCGGCTAGAACAACAGCGTAAATCAAAAAATATAGAAATCATCGTTTTCTTATAACAATCGTTTTTTTACTTAATTATATTTCTGTGCCTAAGAATAGGTAACCATCAGATATTTATACCAAAAAACAAATGATGACAACCCCATCTTGAAGCATAATACCACCATTAGAAGTATAAGAATCCGCACTATTCCCATATCTAACATAAAACATAAAAGCAAGACGCATTGCATTCAAATTTGCTTTTCCGTTGTATAAAAAATATTTACGTTTGAAAAAATGTAAATAGGCATTATTTTTGCTTTCAATTTATAAATAAAAATTATGAGAAAATATTTTATGCTATTGCTTGTAGCCAGTGCACTTGGGAATGTAAGCTATGCGCAAAAAACTACAGCTAAAACCACAAGCAAACCAACGGCTAAAGCAAAGCCGAAGCCTGCAACTACCGTAGATGCCAGCGCGGATGCCTTAAAATATTCCAATAGCAATAAGGAAGAAGAAATAGCCGTGGACGGCAAAGATGTAGTAATTTCGGGGCATGATAACAAACTGATTTTTACTGGAAAAATTGGTAAATTAATAATTACAGGGAAAGACAATGATATAACCGCCCAATCTGTAGCACAAATTATAGTAACCGGAAATGGCAATTTTGTAAGTTGGGAAAAAGCACCAAACGGTAAACCTATTCTTTCCGACAAAGGCGGATATAACAACATTGAAAAACGTTCTTCCGACGCACAAATCCGCAACGAAAATTAGGCTTCACGCACCAACAGAAAAGCAAGAAAATTAGTAGTATCTTTATAAAAATTACTAATGGCTTTTCATCTTTATAATCCGTTAAATTTTAACGACCCAGTGGCGTATGCCGTGCCGGGTTTTGTATTGCTTATTGTTACTGAATTTTTCTTATTCTACAGAAAAAAACACCATATCGATAATGCATTCTATAAAGATGCAGCTTCCAGCTTAGGATTAGGCATTGGCTCTACCGTTATTGACATTGCCATGAAAGCCATTGCCATTGGTTATCTTTTGTGGTTTTATCAATTCCGTTTATTTGACAATTTGGGTCCTGCTTCAGTACAAGAATTGGCAACTTGGCAATGGCAGAAATCACATGGTTTTATTTGGATTTTATTATTTTTTGCACAAGATTTTATATTTTATTGGTATCATCGCTTTGCGCATGAAATTCGTATTTTTTGGGCTGCTCACGTCAATCACCATTCGTCTGAATATATGCATTTCTCTACTGCTTTACGCCAAAGTTGGTTAGAGTTATTATTTAAAGATGCTTTCTATATTCCATTGGCATTACTCGGTTTTCACCCAATCATGATTATCACCATGCATCAAATCAATTTAATTTATCAATTTCTGCCCCATACAGAAAGTATAAAACGTATGCCACGTTGGTTTGAGTTTATATTTAACACTCCTGCACATCATCGGGTACATCACTCCAGCGAAGTGCGCTATTTGGATAAAAACTATGCAGGAATTTTAATAATTTGGGATAGACTTTTTGGTACTTTTAAAGAAGAAGACATTAATACATTTCCTGTATATGGCATTACCAAAAATATTCATACGCACAATCTTATAAAAATTACATTTCATGAAGTGGTAAATATTTGGTCAGATGTAAAGCGAGCACCGAATTTAAAGAGCAAACTCAACTATATGCTCCAATCGCCAGGCTGGAGCCATGACGGCGAAGACCAACGTGCAAAAACATTGCAGAAAAATTTGTAAGTGACACACATAATAAAAAGCCGAACTGCAATTACAGTCCGGCTTTATTATTTTTGAAGCGTTTTAATTCTGTTCTTCTTTTGCCTTTTTGGGCTTTGATTTTTTTCGAACTTCGAATTTCAATTTGTCTTTTGCTTCCGTATCCATGTCGGCAACAATTGTATCGCCCTCATTAATATTTGTATTTAAGATTTCTTCTGCCAACGGATCTTCAACATATTTCTGAATAGCTCTGTGTAAAGGTCTGGCTCCAAACTGTGGGTCGTATCCTTTTTCAGATAAGAAATCTTTAGCTGCATTTGTTAGCTCTATCGAATAGCCTAATTTCTCTAAACGTCCGTACACGCCTGCAAGTACGATGTCGATGATTTTAAAGATTTCTTCTTTTCCTAAACTGTTAAACACTATTACATCATCAATACGATTTAAAAACTCGGGTGAGAATGTTTTTTGCAAGGCTTTTTGAATTACACCTTTCGCCAAATTATCCGAATTTTCTTTGATGGAAGAAGTAGCAAACCCAACACCTGTACCAAAGTCTTTCAATTGGCGAACACCGATATTGGAAGTCATAATAATAATAGCATTTTTGAAATCTACTTTTCTGCCTAAGCCATCTGTCAATATTCCATCATCTAATACCTGCAACAATACATTATATACATCTGGGTGTGCTTTTTCAATTTCGTCTAACAGAATTACAGAATATGGTTTTCTACGTACTTTCTCGGTAAGCTGCCCGCCTTCTTCATAGCCTACATATCCTGGAGGTGCACCAATCAAACGAGAAATGGAGAATTTTTCCATATATTCACTCATATCTATACGGATTAATGCATCTTCGGTATCGAACATATATCTTGCCAATGCACGTGCCAACTCTGTTTTTCCTACACCTGTAGGGCCTAAGAAAATAAACGAGCCGATAGGTTTTTTAGGGTCTTTCAATCCCACTCGATTTCGCTGGATAGCTTTCGTTATTTTTGCAACCGCTTCATCTTGACCAATTACTTGCTTTTTCAAGTCGTCCGCCATTTGCACTAATTTTTTGCTTTCGCTTTGTGCTACCCGTTTCACCGGAATACCCGTCATCATTGCCACTACTTCGGCAATATCTTCATCAGATACTGGAAAGCGTTTTGTTTTTGCATCTTCCTCCCAATCACGTTTTGCTTGCTCTAATTGTTCTTGCAATTTCTTTTCCGAATCACGCAAGCGAGCCGCTTCTTCGTAGCGTTGGTTTTTTACTACTTGATTTTTTTCTTCTTTTACCTTCTCAATTTCTTGTTCTAAATGTGTGATATTTTCTGGCACATAAATATTTTTCAAATGTACTCTAGCGCCTACTTCATCCATCACATCTATTGCTTTATCTGGCAAAAACCTGTCGGTAATATAGCGTGTACTTAATTGTACACAAGCATTTATAGCCTCAGGGCTGTAAGTAACGCTATGGTAGTCTTCGTATTTGTTTTTTAAATTGGTTAGTATAATAAGCGTTTCTTCAGGCGTTGGAGGGTCGATAATTACTTTTTGAAAACGTCTGTCTAATGCGCCATCTTTTTCAATATATTGTCTGTACTCATCTAAGGTAGATGCGCCGATACATTGTAATTCTCCACGAGCCAAAGCAGGTTTGAAAATATTTGAGGCATCTAATGAACCCGTTGCACCTCCTGCGCCAACGATAGTATGAATTTCATCAATAAACAAGATGACGTCTCTGTTTTTTTCTAATTCCGTCATGATGGCTTTCATGCGTTCTTCAAATTGACCTCTGTATTTTGTGCCGGCTACCAAAGCCGCTAAATCTAAGGATACCACTCGTTTTCCAAATAAAACGCGCGATACTTTTCGCTGTACTATTCGTAATGCAAGTCCTTCTACAATGGCTGTTTTCCCAACTCCCGGCTCACCAATTAGAATTGGATTATTCTTTTTTCTTCGAGATAAAATTTGAGATACTCGTTCAATTTCTGTTTCTCTACCTACAATTGGATCTAATCTGCCTTCTTCAGCTAATCGGGTAATATCTCTACCAAAATTATCTAAAACCGGTGTATTCGATTTTGCAGCCGACTTTTTGGCAGTTGATTGTGCTCCACTACTACCTTGATTGCCATATCCAGCTCTTTTTTCCTCCTCATCTCCTTCATCATAGGGTTCGTTCGGCAAATCGGAGGTAATTTCCTTATACTCATCGGTATTTTCAACTCCTCCGTTTTGCATAAATCCTAACTCTGCTCGGAAAACCTCGTAAGATATATCCCATTTGCTCAATAATTGAGAAACTACATTTTCCTTATTTTTCAGTATAGATAATAGTAAATGTTCTGTACCAACGGTGTCTTGTCTCATTGATTTTGCTTCCAAAAGAGTTATTTTCAAAATCTTTTCAGCTTGTTTGGTAAGTGGCAGACTATTCACATTTCCCGAAATTGTAGTAGTTCTATCGCGAATGGCATCCTCTATTTTTTTTCGAAACAAGGCAATGTCTATATCTAACGAACGTAATACTTTTATTGCCATTCCGTCTCCTTCACGTATTAATCCTAATAATAAATGTTCAACACCGATTTGATCGTGTTTTAAACGAAGGGCTTCTTCTCGGCTATACGAGATTACTTCTTTGACTTTGGGTGAAAATTTTGCTTCCATATTTAATAATTCACAAATTAGATACCAAGATGAATAAACTGACAATGTTACTTAAATAAAAATAGAACGCTTTTTTTATTTTTTATTTTTTTTTTTGCACAATACGTCTATTTCTGAAGAATATTAACAATTTTCCCTACAAAGTGTTGAGTTTGTATTTTTTATTATATAAAATAAAAATACTAACGTTTATGGATTAAGCATTGAATTCGAAGTATAAAAAGCATAAAAATCCAAAGGAATTACGGTTATTTTTTATCGGTACTTAATACCATTTTTAGTTTCAGTTTAGCGCCGATAGCCATGATATCTACCAAATCTTGGATGCTAAGATTTTCGGCTACGCGCAGCACTACTGTTGGGTCCGGGTTGTTTGCTAATGCGGCACTCAACGCATTTTCTACACCTTGCAGCGGTATTTCTGTAGTATTCAAATAATAACGTTTGTCGGCAGTAACCGATAATGTAACGGGCTGTTTTGCTAATTGGTCTGATGTATTGGCTTTTGGCAGCATCAACTTAATTACATTTGGATTTGCCATGGTGGAAATAATCAGGAAAAACAACATCAGGAAGAACATAATGTCGTTCATAGATGCCATTGCATCTTCATCGTGGAACGGTCTTCTTCGTCTAATATTCATGTATTGTTATTTTACCGGTTTTTGGATTCCTCTTACAAATTCAAAAATTTGCTTTTCCAACTTTGCCGAATAATTGTCTATCAACATTAATATAAAGTGATACCCCATGAAGGCTACTACACCTACCACTAATCCGGCTCCTGAGGTAATCATTTTTTGATATAAACCTGCTGAAATGGTTCCAATGGAAATATCTGCTGTTTGAGAAATACTATAGAAAATTTTAATTACGCCTAAGATAGTTCCAATAAATCCAAGACGAGGTGCAACGCCGGAAATCATACTAATCCAGCCGGTGCGTTTTTCCATTTCGTTTATCTCAATATTCGATTGTATTTCTAATGCTTTTTCGATATGGTCGATAGGTTTTCCTAATTGAGAAATACCAGATTGTAACACATTTCCTAATGCAGATTTATCAGCAGTACATAAAGCATCTGCGCCTTGTATATTTCCAGAATATAATTTATCCAATACATCTCTCACTAAATTTCCATTGATTGGAGAGCGTTGTCTGAAGAACAAAAATCTTTCGATAATAAAAAAGATAGCAACGACTAGTGCAATGGTCAAAGGCACCATCATAAATCCACCTTTTGCCATTAATTCCAAAACAGACAAATCTTTTATTGGTGCAGTGGCTGCTGGCAGGATAGCGTTTGCAGTATCTACCGCAGCGGTGGCTATTGGTGTGGCTGCTTGCAAGAGTATTCCCATAATTCTTTAAATATTTTAGCAAAAATAAGACTTTACCATTAACGTACAAATCAAATATACTATTGTGCTGTGGATAACTGAAAAATCGGGTATTTTAACTATTTTTAGGAATAAAAGAAACGACATGAAGACTATTACGAAATATATTGTGGGTATTTGCAGTTTTTTTATCCCACATTATTTACCAGCACAAACTACTCAGATGCCGGAATATAATTTAAATAAAAATATTCCAGGGGCACAATACAAGTTTTCATTCGTACATATTTCTGATATTCATATTGGCGAAGGGTTTTCGGACTACGGCACTCCTGGTTATTTTAATGATACGATGCCTGCAAATGACGATAGCAAGCCCGCAAAAGCATTGCGCCAAGCCGTAAAGTGGATAAATACACGAAAAGAAGATAAAAACATAAAATTTGTGGTGGTTTCGGGCGACTTAACAGGAAGTGCCGAAAAATCTGAGTTTATGATGAGTAAACAAATTTTAGATAAATTAGAAATTCCTTATGTGCCAATTATTGGCAACCATGATATTTGGCCATATACTCGCTATGAAGAAGAAGCTCCTTATGCTTGTGGCGATTCAGTTATGAATGAAATATTTGCCGATGTTTATGATAAAAATAAATTATTTTTTCAAAATTGGAATAATGGAACACGCCTGACTAGAACGTATAATCCCGAATCAAAACGAGCACATTATTTACAAAATTTTTCTTTTGAATATGATGGCTTTATTTTCTATGGATTGGATTTTAATCCTAGATATCACGTAAATAAATCAGAACCCGGAATTGGTCCGGAGGCGCGGCTGATGGATTGGCAAGGAGGTACTTTCCGTTGGTTGAAAAATGAATTGGAAAGCAATCCGAATAAGAAAAATCACAATGTTTGTTTTATTGCACATCATCCTGCTACCGACAATTTATTGTTCATACTTTCAGGATTCGTATTTAGTGGAGATGATTATATAAAAATGGTAAATATGCTGGAGCCTTTTCGGCAAAATTTAGGACTTTGGATGGCTGGGCATATCCATATCGATTATGATTATCCGTTGGTTAATAACATTATGCAGGTTCGGGGTATTGCCGCCAACAAAGAATACGATTCTTCTTACTTCGAAATTGTAAATGTATATGAAGTGCCCGACTTATCTACTGCGATTCAGGAGCAACTAAATACTAAAAAGAAAGTATCAATTTTTCCGAATCCGAACCACGGAAAATTTACGGTTGCCGATGAATTATTTGATAGAAATTCTCTATTGCAAATTTATAATTCTTCAGGTGTAATATTAGTAGAAAAACAGATGAAAGAATTTTCTGCCGGCACCGGATTTTATGAATTTGATTTTTCGTATTTACCGAAAGGGACTTATATTATTTCGGTAACGGATAGCCAGCAAATAAAGACGCAGCTGTTAGTCATTCAATAATTTATTGCTGCATCCATTGTTCCATATCTTCTTGGCTAATTTCTGCGCCGTCACATTTTTTCTTTACAATAGAATTGTCTATATATAAAATATTCGGCAACGCAAATCCTGCTACTTGCATCCATTTTTCGGGGCCTAAAAATAAATTATGCGGAATAGATTTTGTATTAGTATCATCGAAAAATTCTGGCAACAATTCCTTTTCTCCATTTAGCGCAATATAAATTGGCAACATCGGATTTTTTTTATGAATTACATACAACTTTTTTGCTGCCACACGGCAATGTGAGCAAGTAAGACTGAGGAATGCGACGATATGCTTTCCTTTCATCAAATCAATAGTTGGTTTTTCTGTTTGAGTGCTATCATACATCAACTCTAACGGCACACGATAATTAATGCTTGCTTTATCGATACTCGAAGATTTGGCAGCATCTATCGGATAAATAAAAAAGCCCAAACATAATGCGCCGATTGCCAAAATCGGAATTATGCGTATTTCCCATTTCTTCGCCCATAGTTCATTTTCTACAGAAAAATATGCAATAATACTCGCTAAAATGAGCACTATATTTTTAATAATCCCCTCCAACGGTGACATTTTTACGAGCTCGCCAAAGCAACCACAATTTCCGGTATTTCCTTCTGTAATAATGCGAAATACCAAATAAATACAAAAGAAAAATAACAATGCGACTGCCAATTTCAAGGTTATCTTTTTCAATGAAATATTAAGCAGTAACAACATTCCCAAAAAAAACTCCAAAGCAATAAATAGACGTGCAACGTAGGGAGCAGTTTTCCAAGAGGCAATGCCTAAGTCAACAAATTGAAATTCAAAAGGCTCCATTGGATATATTTTTGAAGCCGCAGAAAATATAAAAATCCCTCCGAGGGACACGCTTAACAGTATGGAGATTATTTTTTTCATGCGACGTTAAAGCTACTAAATATACTTAATTCATTGGCTTATGTCTTAGAATTTTCTAGCAAAACAGTTTTTATACGAAATAGTATTATCATAAACAGGTTGATATTTTGTATTCTGCAGAATTATAATATTACGAACTGAAAATAATAGCCTACCTCAAAGTATATTTTTCAGTAATAAATGCTTATTTTTGAGCAATATTGTAGTAACATTTTTACAAAAATTGAGATATGAAATTTAGCGTTGACAAACAAGATGGAGTAGTAGTGTACGAATTAATGGAAGAAAAATTAACTTCCTTAAATGCTCCCGTTTTAAAATCAGAATTGGTTGTTGCCAATGCTGAAGGCTTTAAAAATATGGTGGTAAATTTAGATAAAGTGAAATTTGTAGATTCTTCCGGCTTAAGTGCATTGCTTACCGGCCATCGCTTATGCAAAGAGGAAAAAGGAATTTTTGCTTTATGTGGATTAAATGACACTGTAAAAAATCTGATAAAAATTTCTCAATTAGAAGACGTTTTGCATATCTACTCTACACAACATGATGCAGTAGATGCAGTAGGCAAAAAAAAGAAAAAATAATTTTATTTCTCTAAATCTTTTGTAGAACAATTTCTTGCAGTTATCATTTTTGAATTCCTTATATGAGTGATTTTCAAGTGACCATATTAGGCAGCAATTCTGCCGTTTTTAATCACGGAAGACATCCTACGGCTCAGCTTATCACTATTCAGGATTGCCATTTTTTAATGGATTGCGGCGAAGGTACGCAAGAGCGCATGCATGAATGTAAAGTAAGATGGTTTAAGATAAACCATATATTCATTTCGCATCTGCACGGCGATCATTATTATGGATTAATTGGTTTAATAACGACGTATAATCTTTTAAAACGAACGGAAACTTTAACCATCTTCGGTCCTAAAGATTTAAAAAAAATTATAGACTTGCAACTCAAGGTATGCAATACCGTTTTGAATTACAAATTGAAATTTATTGCTACCAATGATTCTGACAAAAGGCTAATATTAGAACTGCCGGAATGCACTATTTTTTCCTTTCCGTTACAGCATAAAATTCCTACAACTGGATTTTTATTCGTAGAAAAATCCGAACCGCGTAGTTTGGACTTAGAGAAATTAAAAAAATATAGTATTGCTAAAGAAGATTATCGTTTACTCAAACAAGGACTTGATGTAAAGGACGACAAAGGAAAATCGATAAAAAATAATTTGGTGACGACAAAAGGAAAAACACCTCGCTCTTACGCATTTTGCTCGGATACTATGTATTTGCCCTCTTTAGTAAAAGATATAAAAAATACAACTATACTTTACCACGAGGCTACCTTTTTAGACAAAGATGTACAGCGTGCAAAAGATACCTATCATTCTACCGCAAAACAAGCGGCAGTAATAGCACAAAAAGCGAATGTAAAGCAATTGCTTTTAGGGCATTTTTCTTCTCGATATATTGATTTATCGGTATTGGAAAATGAAGCAAAGCCTATATTTTCCAACGTAGCATTAGCAATTGAAGGTGCCGTTTTTGATGTTTAGATTTATCTTCTCTTCAGGCCTAAGCTTTCCATTTTTTCTTCTAAAAATTTCTTGCCCATGCCTATGTCGTCTGCCGTTTGGCTTACGTTCCAGCTGTTTTTATTTAATTTATTTTCGATAAAACTACGCTCCACATAATCATTAAGTTGTTGAAGGTTGGCAAATTTATCAAAGTCAATTCCGTTGTTTTCTGCTTTGCCGCTCGGTCCCGAATAATCTATTACATCTTGTTTTGTAATTTTTTTATCGCTCATAATTACCAAGCGTTCTATTACATTTCGCAGCTCACGGATGTTGCCTGTCCAATTGCGGGACTGTAGTGCTTCTACGGCATCGGTGTCTATTTTTTTTACAGGAATACCATAGTCGCCGCATATCTCATTTAAGAAATGATCTACTAATGACGGAATGTCATCTTTGCGTTGGTTCAGCGATGGAACATGTATTAAAATAACGCTTAGTCTATGATATAAATCCAGTCGGAATCTGTTTTCTTCTACTTCTTTTAATAAATCTTTATTGGTAGCTGCCACTACTCTTACATCCACTTTTTCTTCTTTGTCGCCACCTACTTTTGTAATTTTATTTTCTTGTAAAGCGCGCAAAACTTTGGCTTGTGCCGATAAGCTCATATCCCCAATTTCATCTAAGAAAAGCGTGCCTCCGTTAGCTTGTTCAAACTTACCTACACGCTGTTTGATGGCGGAGGTGAACGCACCTTTTTCGTGTCCAAATAATTCGCTTTCGATTAACTCCGATGGGATAGCGGCACAGTTTACCTCTACCAACGGACCATTGGCACGGTTGCTTTGTTCGTGCAGCCAGCGAGCTACTAATTCTTTCCCCGAGCCGTTGTCACCAGTAATTAATACTCGTGCTTCGGTAGGGGCTACTTTTGTAATGGTTTCTTTTATTTTGGTAATCGGAGTAGATTCTCCAATCATTTCTTTAGATTTTGCAATTTTTTTCTTCAGGATTTTTGTTTCTGTTACTAAAGAAACTTTATCCATTGCATTGCGTACTGTTATCAGCAATCGGTTCAAATCAGGGGGTTTCGATATGTAATCAAAAGCACCTTTTCTTACAGCTTCTACTGCGGTATCGGTATTGCCATGTCCGGAAAGCACAATCACTGGTGTATCTATGCCTTTTTGTTGCATATCACCCAGCACTTCTAATCCATCTTTCTTGGGCATTTTTACATCTAGAATTACAACATCGTAATTATTTTTTTCAATTTTCGATAAGCCGATTTCTCCGTCTTCGGCTTCTTCTACTTCATATTTTTCATACTCTAAAATTTCTTTCAGTGTTCTTCGAATGGCTTTCTCGTCATCTACAATTAATATCTTTGGCATGTGCTAGTATTAAGTCAAAAAATAATAAGTGGTAAATATCAAATTTTATACCACATTGTAAATATTTAAAGAGTAATTCATTAATTATCATTCATTAATTTTTCAATCAACGCATAACTATAACTCTCACTCATAACTTCAAAAATGCAGGCTCATAAGCCGAATTCTGTTTCTATTCTATCATTTATCTGGTTCTGATATCACTATCAGAATCTATCCATCTACCCTCCAACATTAGGCGAGCCACCCTATATTAGCGTTGGTTTACATGATGTTTCAGCGTTTGAGGTTTACCCGAACAATGCATTACTGCAAAGTTTATTTCACTACAGCATTACCTGTACTATTTTCTGTGACACTTTCTACCGATACAATCGGTACAGCCGTTAACTGTCAAACTGCTCTGTGCTGTTCGGACTTTCCTCCCCAATTTCTTGAGGCGATAGAGCGACCTGCGATGTAAAATTAAGAATTAAGATTTACGATTTGTGATTTTTCTGAAATTTAATTCACATACAGTACCAATCCCTTTAAATATGCCCCTTCGGGATGAAAAATATTGATGGGATGGTCGGCTGGTTGTGATAAATAATGCAGAATTTTCACTTCACGATTGGCTTCTATTGCCGCCGACATCACTGTAGAATAAAATAATTCTTTGTCAACTACTTGCGAACAAGAAAATGTAAATAAAATCCCGCCTTTATTTATTCTTTTAAAGCCTTCAGCATTTAATCTTTTATATGCCTGTACCGCATTATGTCGTTTTGCAATGTTTTTGGCAAATGCTGGCGGATCCAATATAATAACATCAAAATTCAAATCACTTATTTTAAAGAAGTGAAAAACATCATCGCAAATGGCAAGATGTTTGACAGTTTTATTTTTAAAATTTGCAGCAATATTTTTTGCAACTAATTCCATCGCCGTTTTAGAACTATCAATAGATACTACTTCTTTGGCCATATTGTTTAATGCATAAATAGAAAATCCTCCATTATAACAATAGGTATTAAAACCGACTTATCTGCACAATATTTTGTCAGCAAATTTCTGTTGTCGCGTTGATCTAAAAAGAAACCTGTTTTTTGTCCGTGTTCAATATCTATCAAAAATTTATTCTTATTTTCTAAAGCGATAATTTCTTTTGAAGCACCAAGTAAGTAGGAATTACTACTAGTTTCAGCATATTCTTTTGGCAAATAGGCAGTGCTTTTATCATAAATAGTATCAATAAATTGTAGCTCCGATTGTATTGCATTTTTTATTTCTTGAATGGCTTTGTGCATACCAATGGTATGGCATTGTATAACTGCCGTGGTGTCGTAAACATCAACAATCAAACCTGGGCAGTTGTCACCTTCCGCATGAATTAATCGAAAACAGTTCGTCTTTTTGTTATCAATTAAACCAAGTGTTTTTCGGAGTTGAAAGGCTATTTGTATTTTCTGATTCCAAAAATCTTGATTAATAATTTCTTCTTTAAAAGACAGAATTTTCACTGCTATACTACCTTTAAAAAAATGACCGACGCACAAGAAATTACTTTTAAAATCTGTTACATTAACAATATCCCCATCATTTAAATTTACATCAAACGCATGTAATGCACCGGAAAAAATCCAAGGATGAAAACGCTGCACGGAGCGTTCTTTATCTTTTTATAATTGTATGATTGGATATGTTAACATAGTTATTTTTTAATTTTCACGCAAGATGCAAAGAAGCAAAGCTAATTATAACAAAAAGTCTAAAAATCACAAGTTGCTTTCTCTTTCTAAAACTATATACGTAGTGTCAAATTCATTTTTTTCATCCTTCGGAATAAATTCGGAATGTAGTACTTTCCAATTCGAATCATCGTACTGAAAATAGGCATCACCTTCTATTTCAGCGTGCACAATAGTTAAATATAATGTTTGAGCAAGTGGCAATGTTTGAGCAAATATTTCTCCACCGCCAATAACAAATAATTCTTGTTCGTTTTGTTGTGCAGCAAAAAAAATGGCATCATTAATGGAAGAAAAAACATGACAATTTTCTGAAATAGTTGTATAATTTCTGGAAATAATTAATAAAGTTCTATTGGGTAATGGCTTACCAATAGATTCAAATGTTTTTCTGCCCATCAATAAATGATGCCCTGAGGTGATTTGTTTAAATCGTTTCAAATCTGAAGATAATTTCCAAAGCAACTGATTGTCTTTTCCTATTGCGCCATTTTCGGCTGCTGCTACTACTATTGAAATTTTCATTTGTAAATCCACTGGCGACAGTCCACCGGCGACAGTATTTTTAGATTTTTTAATTAATGTTATCAGTGGACAGTGGACTATCAACTGATTGCAACCTCTACACTGCCACTTCGCCTTTAATATGTGGATGGCTTTGATAATTTACCAATTCAAAATCATCTATAGAAAAATTGAAAATAGATGCTACCTTAGAATTTATCTTCATTTGTGGCAATGGAAATGGGTTGCGCGTTAACTGCAATTGCACCTGTTCTATATGATTACTATAAATATGAGCATCTCCAAAAGTATGCACAAAATCACCTAATGCAAATCCACAAACCTGCGCTACCATCATAGTAAACAAAGCATACGATGCAATATTGAACGGCACACCCAAAAATGCATCGGCACTTCGCTGGTACAGCTGGCAGCTTAATTTATTTTCTATCACATAAAACTGAAATAAGGTATGGCACGGCGGCAAGGTCATTTGCTCTATGTCGGCAACATTCCATGCTGAAATTATATGCCGGCGCGAATCAGGATTATTTTTCAGGTTATATATCAAAACAGAAAGCTGGTCAATTTCTCCGCCTTTTCCGTCTGGCCAGTGCCGCCACTGATGTCCATATACCGGGCCGAGTTCTCCAAATTGTTGTGCAAAGCTATCCTCTACAGCAATTTTTGCCGCAAACTCTTTTATTGTTTCTCCTTTATAAAATTCACTTTTCTGATATTTTGTAAAAGGCCAATCATTCCAAATATTACAGCCGTTTTTGCATAAATATTGAATATTGGTATCGCCAGCAATAAACCACAGCAACTCATGGATAATAGATTTCAAATGTAACTTTTTGGTCGTCACTAATGGGAATCCTTCTTTCAAATCAAAACGCATCTGATAGCCAAAAGTACTAATGGTGCCAGTGCCGGTGCGGTCTTCTTTTTTAGTACCGTTATCTAAAATATGTTGCAGAAATTGCTGATACTGTTGCATACGGTAAAAATAAGAAAGTGCTTTCATTTTTAAGCAAAACGATATTCACATTCAAATTCTTATGTTTTTAAGATTGGACAATCCAAGTGTTTACTAATTTTTTCAAATAGTATTTTTATGTTTATGATGCTAAAGTTCCGTTTTTGGTTTTGAGCAAAGAACCTTAGAACACAATCAAATTTAACATAATTTATTAATATATATTATATAACAATATTAGAGATTCTTACACCGTTATAGGGGGAAAGTTATTAGCTTAGATGGTTTCACCACTAGCCTTTCAGTATGATTTTTTCTTAAGCTATATCTCTTTACACACAAGAGGGTTGTGTATTTTTTTGAGCATGGAAATGTTAGTGGTCAACAGCCTTTATAAACTTATCACATAATAACATTTCAAAATACCCAAAATACTACTGTCATTTTGTACAATAGCTATTTTAATGATTTTAAAGTAAATTAACATCAAAACTATATTTAGTCAAATTTCAAATTCGTTAATTAGGTAAATTTATTGTATTTTTGCGCTCTTATGATTTTTAAAAAATCGGTATATATACTATTATTTGTCAGCATTTTATTAGCTTCTTGCTCTCGCCAATATGATAAAGTCTTTAAAGGCAATGATGTTGAATCAAAGCTAAAAACGGCAAACGGACTATATGCTAAAAAGAAATACGACAAAGCCATCCCATTATACGAACAACTCTTAACCATTTTAAAAGGGCAAAAAAGTGTAGATGATATTTATTTCAAATACGCTGAAGCACATTATTTAAACGGAAGTTATGAGTTAGGGGCATTCTACCTGCGTAGTTTTTACAATACCTACCCAGCCAGCGAAAATGCAGAACAAGCTGCTTATGACGAGGCTATGTGTTATTTTAAACAATCGCCACGCTACTCCTTAGAACAAGCTAGCACCCAAAGAGCCATCGACGCCTTTCAGGATTTTGTAAACCGATATCCTAAAAGCACCAAGATGGAGCAAGCGAATACCAAAATTGATGAATTAAGAGGTAAATTACGTAAAAAATCGTATGAAAATGCCTACCTTTACTACAAAATCGGGCAGTATTATGCAGCCTCTGTAGCCTTAACAAATTTTTTGAAAGATTTTCCAGAATATGAAAATCCAGAAAAAATAGATTTTTTAGTAGTCAAAGCATTAAAAAAATATGCCGACGGTAGCTATAGAGCAAAGCAAGAAGAACGATTTGCAGAAGAACAAAAAGCGTATGAAGCTTTTATATTAAAATATCCGAACAGCAAATACCTGCCGGAATTAGAAAAAATGCAACATATAAAAAAGAAAAAAAAGTAATAATATGTCAAACGTAAAAAAAGAAGAAGTAAAATCTACTTCTGCCTACATCGAGACAAGAAATTTAGATGAATTGACTGAAAAAACAGGAAATTTATATAAATCTATCAATGTAATTTCTACTCGTGCCAATCAGATGAATTCTAAAATGAAGGAAGAATTACATCGTAAATTAGAAGAATTTGCATCTGCTACTGATAATTTAGAAGAGGTTTTTGAAAATCGAGAGCAAATCGAAATTTCTCGATACTACGAAAAATTACCTAAAACAACTATCACCGCATTACAAGAGTTCATATCTGACGAAACCTATTTCAGAGATAAATAAACGCTTTGAAAATATCCACTGTTTACTCAACTTAACTGTTTAAATAAACACCACCATCCATGCTGAAAGACAAAAAAATAGTACTGGCAGTTTGTGGAAGTATAGCTGCCTACAAGGCAGCTTTTTTAGTGCGCCTATTAATAAAACAAGGCGCATCTGTAAAAGTGGTAATGACAAAATCTGCTACCGAGTTTATCTCTCCACTCACGTTAGCCACTTTATCTAAAAATGAGTGTAACGTGGACTACATTAATTCTGACAAAACAAACTGGAACAACCATGTGGAATTAGCTTTATGGGCTGATTTAGTGCTGATAGCACCACTTTCTGCCGGCACACTAGCAAAGCTCGCCAACGGCATCTGCGACAATTTATTGATGGCGGTTTACCTTTCAGCTCGATGCCCAATTTATTTGGCACCGGCAATGGATGAAGATATGTGGAAGCATCCTTCTACAAAAAATAATATTCAAAAAGTACAATCTTACGGCAATAAAGTAATTACTGTAAACTCGGGCGAATTAGCCAGCGGCTTAGTGGGGGAAGGCAGAATGGCAGAACCGGAAGAAATAATAGATTATTTAAAAAAGGAGACAAAAAACAAAAGGCAAGAGTCAAAATTTTTAGGGAAAAAGATTTTGGTAACAGCAGGCCCTACCTATGAAGCCCTCGATCCGGTGCGCTTTATCGGAAATCATTCTTCGGGGAAAATGGGAATTGCCATCGCCAGCTTATTACAAAACTTAGGTGCTGATGTACATTTAGTTTTAGGCCCATCAAAATTAGCCGTACCAGATTCGATAAAAGTAAGCCGTATATTTTCTGCACAGGAAATGTATGCCGTATGCAAAAAAGAATTTTCAAAACTTGACATAGCCATATTTGCTGCAGCAGTAGCCGATTACACACCAAAATCCGTTGCTACTCAGAAAATAAAAAAAAGCGACTCAGAATTTTCTATCACTTTAAAAAAGAACGTGGATATCGCTTTTGAATTTGGAAAAATAAAAAAATCGCACCAACTCTCTATAGGTTTTGCCTTAGAAACCAATGAAGAATTAAAACACGCTAAAGAAAAATTAGCTAAGAAAAATTTTGATATCGTGGTATTAAATTCCTTAAATGATAAAGGTGCAGGTTTTCAATTTAATACCAATAAAATTACAATTGTGAACCGTAACAATAAAAGCATTAAATTCGAGTTAAAGAGCAAAGAAGACGTAGCGACAGACATTATACTGGAGATTGAAAAATTACTGAAATAATGAAAAAATTATTTTTAATACTTATTACTTTCTACTCAATACTTAATACTTGTTTAGCACAAGAACTAAATTGTTCTGTTTCAATAAATGCTCCAAAAAATCAAAACGTAGATCCACAAGTTTTTAAAAATATGGAAACCGCTATTCGTGAATTTATGAATGGCAGAAAATGGACAACTGATACCTACAAAGATATTGAACGCATAAAGTGCAATATTGTAGTAAATATTATGGAAATACCCACCGAAGGGGAATATAAAGCAACTGCAATTATTCAATCTCAACGCCCAATCTTTAATTCCAACTTAAATACTTTAATGCTAAACTTGCAAGATAAAACTTTTGACTTCTCTTATTCAGATATGCAAAGTTTAGAATATAATGACAATGGCTATACTTCACAAATCACTTCTTTATTAGCATATTATGCCTACACTATCTTAGCTTACGATTATGAATCCTTCAGCCAAGAGGGCGGCACACTTTACTTCCAAAAGGCACAAACGGTTTGTAGTAATGTACCACCAAATGAAAAATCTAAATATAAAGGATGGAGCCAGTTTGATGGTGGTGTTAGTTTTACCACCGGAACCATCAACCGATTTGTACTAGCTGATAATTGGCTTAACCCAAGATATAAAGATTTTAGAAGTGCATTTTTTTCCTACCATTTCAATGGACTTGACAGAATGTACACCGATGCAGCACAAGGAAGAAGTGCAATCACCACTTGCCTTACTTTATTACAAAAAATAAACACTGACAATCCAAACTTATTAACCTTACGGAATTTCTTTATTTGCAAAAGCACTGAATTGATTAATATCTATTCCAAAAGCGACATGACGGAACGAATAATTGCAATTCAACTACTATCCGCCTTAGACCCACTGAACGCCGATAAGTATAAATCAATTGGAAAAAACTAATCTATTATTTCAAAAAAAGAATTTATGCTGTTTCTGTATCCAACAGAATAAATTGTAAATTTGAGCCGATGCTACAATCGCTATCTATATCCAATTATGCTATCATTGATAAGGTAAATATACAATTTGCACATCAATTAAATATTATTACAGGAGAAACCGGTGCCGGAAAGTCTATACTACTCGGCGCACTTAATTTAATTTTAGGAAAAAGAGCCGACCTAAGTGTACTTCGAAATAAAAACGAAAAATGCACCATAGAAGCGGTATTTTCTATTAAAAATTATTCGTTACAAGATTTTTTTTCTATCACTGATTTGGAATATGAAGAAGAAACCATTATCCGTAGAGAAATAAATGCGAATGGAAAATCGAGAGCTTTTATAAACGACAGCCCTGTTACTTTAGATATATTAAAAGAACTGACAGAACAGTTGGTAGATATACACGCACAAGGGGAAACACAAAATCTTTTAGATAAATTTTTCTTCTGCGAAATATTAGATGAGCTAAGCAAACAAACTATCATTGTAAAAGAATATCAAAAAAAATTTAATTCCTATAAACAAAAACAAAAACAGCTACATCTCTTGCAAGAGGAGCAAATCAGGCTGAATAAAGAATTTGATTTTATATCTTTTCAAGTTAATGAATTCACAGAAGTAAATCTCGATGAAGATGAATTTGAAGGAATAGAAAATGAATTAGGATTGTTAGAAAATGCAGAAATTATAAAACGCAATTTATCGCAAGCCTATAATCTTATTGATGGAAATGAATTTTCAGCATTAAGTCAACTACTACAAACCAACAAACAAATTAGTCAACTAACAAATTTCCATAATTCTATTTTAGAAATGCACGATAAATTATCATCTATCACAGATGATTTAAAAAATATCACCCGTCAAATCAATACTATTGCAGAATCCATCGAATACAATGAAGCACGCGTAGAAGAACTTACCGAAAAACAAAGTACCATTAATAAATTGATGCAAAAGCATCATGTATCAAGCGTTAAAGAATTGATAGAAATACAACAAACATTACAAAAAAAAGTAGCCGATTATAATAATTCAACAGAAGAAATAGCTCAAATAGAAATAGAATTACTATCAGAAAAAAAACTACTTTTTGAAACTGCACAGCGGATTTCAAAAAATAGAGCTGAGAAAATAAAAACTGCTGAAAGTAAAGTTTCCACCTTACTGGTAGATTTAGGTATGCCCTATGGACATATTATATTAAATCAAAAAACGATGGCTTCCGAAAATCTAAATCCATTCGGTATCGATGAAATTTTATTATTATTCTCTGCTAACAAAGGCACAGTGCCACAATCATTAGACGAAGTGGGTAGCGGCGGAGAAAAATCAAGATTAATGTTAGCCATAAAAAGTTTAGTAGCTGAGACAACCACTTTGCCCACACTTATCTTTGATGAAATTGACACCGGTATTTCTGGTGAAGTAGCACATAAAGTTGGTATTATTTTAAAAGAATTAGGCAAAAAACATCAAGTTATTGCCATTACCCACCTCCCTCAAGTTGCCGCAAAAGCAAACAGACATTTTTTTGTATTTAAAAACCACGAACAGGAAAAAACAAGTACCGAAATAAAAACACTAACAAACATAGAACGTCAGCATGAAATAGCAGTAATGCTTAGTGGCAACAACCCACCGAAAGAAGCATTGGAAAATGCAAAAAAACTCCTACAGTAATTTGCTAATAGGAATTATAAAATAAAAGGTAAAACTGCTTTCCTATCTTTCGGGTAATCTGTAAAATGCTGTAAATACCATCTATGATGATGCAAAGCACGGGGACATAAATTAGATATCGTCCATACAAAAAATGCAACCCCAGCCAAATTCCAAACCATCAACATAAAACCAAACCATTCCAACATCTCTCCAAAATGATTGGGACAAGATATGTATTTAAACAAAAAACCATGTGGAGTTTTATAATCCGTTTCACCCGGTTTGCGCAAATTAATTAAAATATCATCCGACTTAATATTGATAAACGCACCTACAAAAAATAAAATAAAACCCAAGATAAAATTCCAATGCAAAAAATAATTAACCGGAAATAAGCTCAACTTTGCTATATAATACGCCAAGCAACCCGCATTTATAGAATTAAAAAGCAAAGCAAAAAAAGCAATTAAAAATGGCATTTCTTTGCCCTTTGTTTTGGTGCGTAGCGGAAATATAAAACTGCGATGTATGTAATGTAGTGAATATAATCCTGCAAAAAAAAGGGCATAATAATTAGCACAAAAGTATTCCATATATACCAACCAAAAAGTAATTAACGCCCACGCTTCCATAATGATCCACCCCAACTGGTTGGAGAGCATCGGGCCCCAGGTTGTTTTGGTATGTCTGCCATAAGGCGCAGAAACAAAAATTTGTAAAGGGAATATTATAATTGCTATGGCTATCCATATATAGAGAAATGAAGCTATAGAAAATGAATCGAACACATGTCAAAAATATAGAAAATAATGAACGATGAAGTAATGGTATTCAGTGATTTTCTTTGTATATTTTATATTTTCACAGAGTTCTATTTTATATGATTTCTATTGGTCGGTGTCCGCACCGACCAAACATTGTAGGAATAACACAAGTACCCGATGCATATTCCCTCACTTTTTTGGTTTACATCCAACAAACTGAAATCTGTAATGAAAAAAAATGATATTTACAAATAAAAAAAACCGTTCCAAATAATTGGAACGGTTTGTAAGGGTTGGCGACGACCTACTCTCCCAGGTTTGACCTAGTACCATTGGCGCTGTAGG
>CAZXRF010000026.1:0-46771 GCA_964642875.1 uncultured Chitinophagales bacterium
TAATAGTTCAATTCAGAGGTTCTCGCTCTGTCGGCTAATGCCAAAACATATAAGCTATAAGGAACTTCTTCTTTTACTACTTCAATTTTGTTGCCGTCGGAAAAGTATTTAAACTCTAATTCTTTGGTGCGTAAACGTGCATTTAAGTAATCGAAAATTTTATTTAAAAATTTTTCGTTTACAGTATATCCTGCTTTTTGAGCTTCTAACATAAAGTGGGCAGCATAGATGGTACTCCACCATGATTCCGAGCCGCCACCCGACCAGTAGCTAAGTGCACCGTTCGACAATTGCATAGATTGTAATTTTTCTATTGCCATTTGTACGTTACTAACGGCATTTCTATTATTAGCACTTATATCATGTAAATTTTTTGCAAGTTCTGAAAAATACAACTGCGGAAAAGCTGCCGAAATAGTTTGTTCAGCACAACCATAAGGATAGTTTACTAAAAAACTTAAACTTTTTCCGTATTGTACCAATGGCGAGTTACTTACTATCAGTTTTTTAGAAGAGGATAGTAACGGTAAATTTCCTGCAAATGCGATGTTTGCTTGCTTTCCGGCAGCAATACTTCCTGCACCCGAGAATTTCTGGAAGGTTGCATTTGGTCTTGAAGTAATAAATGTAGTGTCGGAGAAATGTTCTTTTAATGCATCTACGGTTACAATTATTTTCCCATCTCCAATTAAATTTCTGGTGAGTATTCCAAATTCTATTTGTCGTTCGCTGTTAGGTTCTATTTCTGTAGTAATGGTGTTTGCGGTAGCGTTTTGTAAAACACCTTCGGCTCTTACGGTTACCGTTGCAGGTGCTTTTGTTTTAGTGGTATTGCTTACCGTAATAGGAATTGTGATTTCGTCATTAGGTGCGACAAAACGTGGCGCACCGGTGCTAATAACAATTGGATCGGCAACGGTGATATTCTTTTCTGCTGCACCAAATTTTTTACCGTCATACGCAACTGCCATTATGCGTAAACTTCCTGAAAATTGAGGAATAGCGAAGCTAAATTCAGCATTTCCGAAAGCGTTAGTATGAATAATTCCACTCCAAACGGAAACTAATTTTATTCGTTTGTTGGTCATTGGATTTACTCTTTTAGATATATCATCAAAACCACCGCCCAATGAGGTTACTTCTGGAAATAAATAGGGGTAAATGTTATACATATCTACTTCTAAAGCTCGTTTTGAATAGAAATAATTGTATGGATTTGGAGATTTTTGATCCTTCAATGCTAATATACCTTCATCTACTACGGCAATAGTCATTTCGCAATTTGGCTTAGATTTTATTTTAACCGTTTGTATAGTTTTACTACGAGTTGTGTTTACACATTGCAAGTCTATCGGTATCTTGTTAGATGGATTTTCTACCACAATAGGAGCGAAGCCATACGCAACAGTTAACGGCATTCCATCAGCCACGTTAGGTTTGATAAGCGTAGCTGTAATATATACGTTTGGCACGTGTTTATCTTCTAATTTTAAATCAACGGATACCGATTTGTTGTCGGATTTCACATAAAAATATTGTAACATTTTATCGCGCTCTACCGTAATTAATACTTTGCCATCAAAAGGAAGTTTTAATAGCGCTTTTGCTTTATCGCCTACATTATATTTATCTTTATCCAAAGTAATATCAATTTTACCCTCTGTATTTACTTCAAAAGAAGAACTATAAGTATCGCCAAATCCATACGCATAAAAAAAGAAAGAAACATAGCTTTCACTATTTGGTGCAGAGATGCGGAATTCGTAATCTCCGCTTTCTTTTGCAGTAAAAGGATAAACAGATTTTGAGCCAAGAATATTGATATTTTTATTGTCTATAATTTCTTCTTTCTTTTGAGATACATATTTTAATTGACCATCTGATTTTTGTAAAATAGTTTCCCATTTTCTACGAATTATTTTCACATTTGCTATTTGTGAATTGTATGGAATCCCTTTTTTATTTACTGCTACAATAGGGATTTTAATAGGCTGTTTGGTGCTGAAAAAATCTTGGTCAGTACGAACGCCATAAAACACATCTTGCGTGTATACGTCAAATGTTTTTAGTCGATTTACAGGTCTTCCGGTTTCGTCAAAAACAGTTGTTAAAATTCTTCCGGTCAGTAATCCCGTTTCATCATATTGTGCAGGAATTTCAAAAGATTCAGCACCATTTCCATTTGCATCTGTTATTCCGTTTCTTACCGTAGTATAATATTCAGCAGTTTTACTTACATCAAAATTGTATCGTTCAAATTCTTTTGCCGTGAATTTATTTTTATTTAAAGAAAAAGTGACTTCATAATTTCTGTTTGCCGCCGGAGGTCCAAAATAATTGGTAGCCGTAAAGGTTGCATTTACTTTTTCCTTCGGACGGTATTCTTCTCTTTCGGTTTTTAAATCTACTTTTATTCTATCGGGCATAAATTCTTCTACCATTATTCCTTTTGTCGCTATCAAAACGTCATTTCCCGTGAGTAGCTGAAAAGTATAAATTCCTGTGATGGCATCTTTAGGTAATGGTAAACTGGTTTCAAAAGCTCCTTGCGTATTTAACACGTTTTTGAAAGTTTGATATTCCTTTCCGTTAGGCGATAAGATGCGCATTTTTACAGGCATTTCGCCGGGTTGGTTCCAATCATTTGTTCGGACAATTGTGTTGAGATGCACCGTTTCGCCTGGGCGGTAAATATCGCGCTCAGCATATAAATAGGCATCGTAGTTAGAGGTATTTAAGCGTTTACCGCCAACATCAAATCGGGTATTATCCACTAAGGAATTTATATAATACACATAATTAAAGTCACTATCATCAGAAAGTGCAGTAACCATACCTACTTTAAAATCTTTGTAAGCGTCAGGAATTTCAAAAGAAGCATAACCCTCTTTATCTGTTTTTGTTTTTCCTAATTCTTGATTGGAGGTACTGATAATTTTTACTTCTATATTTTTTAAGGGCGCTGTATTTAAAATGGAATTGGCAAAAATGTGTACCGCGTTTTTATCTTGTTTTACAATTAAGCCAATATCTGACAAAGAAATTATCTTAGAATCTTGCAACCAAATTCTATCATCGTCTTCTACTTTTACTACATAAATTCCTTTAAATTCTTTGAATTTATCTTCAAAATCAATATTTAAAAGTTTGGAATGCCCATAATCTTTTAAGTCGTCAGATTTGTATTTTTTCTCAAATATTTTTTCTCCAACATTTTCTATGTTGTAATATTGATAATCGTGATAAGTATATTTGTCAGTGGCTGTGTCATAATCATCCTGATATCCCCAATCTGTTCCTTTATTTATAAAAGTATAGATATTGTTTTGAAAAACTTTATACACTGTAACTTTTACTTTTTCACTTTGTGTTATTAAGATAGATACATTTTTACTTCCTTTAGCACCGAGATATATTGCTTTGGAATTATCGAATTTTATTTGAGGTGCTACTTCACCAAAAGCAACATCTTCTGAATAAGTAGAATTTAATTTACCTCCAAAAATTCCGATTACATTTTCTGTTACATTTATTTCATAAGTTTGGTCAGGAGCAAATTCTTCGCTAGATACTGTAATTCCTTTATCATCGGCAGTGGCTGTAAAATTTACGGCAGGTTCTATTCTTATAGATTCTTTTAATTTTTTTTCTGAAACAGGCTGTGAAGTGCCTATAAATACAGTACCTGAAACGCCATTATGAACTGTTTCTACATCTTCTAATTTCAATTTTTGTATGCCCGGAACAGATGATTTTTCGGTAAATTGTTCTTCTTTCATGCTTTTCCCTACCTTTTTCAAAACTACTTTTACTTTAGAAGTTTCATTTGTAGCTTTTGGATTTGGAAATAGTATAGAAAGTATTTTTGAGGGCCTTGTATTTATAATTTTAAAATCTGCTTTTTCTCCATTTATTGTTGCTTCTAATAAATCTGCAGCTTTTTTAGGATTAATAGGAATATTAAATTTTACATCGGTTTGCAATTCTATTTTTGTTACATCGTTGCTTGCTGCGCGCCAGTGCGAATGCGAGCCGATTAAAGTTAAATAAGTAGTATGTACTTCGTAGCTTACTTCACCGTAAAGCTGCAATGCAGTCGGTGCTCCTTTTGTTACTTTATCTAAAATAGTTATTTTAAAATCGGTGGCGGAAGGAAATTCGGCTAATGGCGAGAAAACCAACTCGCGAGTTGATGTCCATTTGCAACGACCTGGCACATTTGGAGAAATTTTTATAAAATCATTGTCCACCCATTTGTCTATCAAAGAATCATTTTTTAATAATTCTTTATTAAAGGTGAAAACCAAATTTTGGTTGTTTTCAATTTCTTTATCAAAGTTGGTCATTACACATCGCACAGCATTTTCGGGAGTGTATTTATGACAAGCAGTGAAAATAAATATACTGCAAATAGCCACTAAAATTTTAATAAAGGAACGCATAGTTTTTTTATTTAGTCTTTGATAAATGATTGTTTCAATCTACAATTATTTTAGAATATAAACTGCAAAACAATGAAAAAATTATTTAAAGTAATAATTTAAATTAGTTGAATTTGTTTATATGTTTATAATCTTTATATATTCGATATTTTTTAAAAATAATAGAATAGAATTGAATTAAAAATACAATATTTGCAGTCCGACGAGATGAATACAAGAAAATACATAATTCTGCTTGTTTTTAGCTGTTTTTATACGGTGTTGTTGGCACAAAAAAAGAATACTTATTTTAGGTCTATTGAATATTATGATAAAACAGACAGCACTAAAAATTATGCCATTGTGTATCGTCCCAATGGACCAGCACAAAAAATGTTGTTTTTATTACCTAGTTTAGGAGAGTCGCCACAATTGGCAGAAATTGAAACAGATATTCCTCAAGAGGCAGCGACTAAAGGTATAATGACCGTTATTTTATGTAATAATGAGGGAAGCAATGCCTTTCAGATTGATGGTAATTCGCAATATTATTTGGATAGTATTATTCCTATTTTATTAAAGAGAAACAATATTCCGAATGATGCCTACTACATGGGTGGTTTTTCATTAGGTGGTTCAGGGGTGGTAAAATATGTGCAACATTGTGCTATTTATGATATTTATCCCAAACCCAAAGCAGTATTTACAATCGACCCACCTTTAGATTTTGTTCGATTGTATAAAGTATATGAGCAATGGCTAAATGATAGCACAGCTTATTTTTCCAATAAGCCATTTTATAAAATATTGTTGGAGAAAATGCGCTCCTTTTTCAAAGGCAATATATATACTGCTTATGAAAACTATGTAACCCTTTCACCGTACAGCAATGAGGACAAAAATAATTACGGTGCCCGATTATTTGGCAGCATGCCCATTCTAACGTATTGCGAACCCGATTTTTTATGGGCAATGAAAGAAAAACATTGGAATGCGTATGATTTGAATGTATTGGATAACGTAGGATTTATCAATGAACTGAATATTTTAGGTAATAAAAACGCCAAACTTATCCTTACAAAAGATAAAGGAATCCGGAAAATTGTAAAAGTTAAACATCCACATTCTTGGTCGATAGCGGACGCCCAGGAAACTATAAAATGGTTGTTGCAATATTGATTGAGTTTTAACAGTCCAATAAACTCCTATTTCGTATTTTTGCAGTACAAATGAGAACAAAAAAGATTACAAAAGATAAATACAACGTCATTACTTTAGGATGCTCTAAAAATTTGGTGGATTCAGAAGTTTTAATTTCACAGTTAAAGCACAATAACTTTGAAGTAGAGCATCAGTCGGAAAAAAATGATGCCAATATTATTATCATTAATACCTGCGGATTTATTGACAGAGCGAAAGAAGAATCTGTAAATACAATACTTTCTTATGCCGACTTAAAAGAAAAAGGTAAGATAGATAAGTTATATGTTACCGGATGTTTGTCGCAGCGCTATAAAGATTCTTTGGAAGAAGAAATTCCGCAAGTAGATGCCTATTTTGGCACATTAGAGTTGCCGCAATTGCTCGATAAATTAAATGCAGATTATAAACACGAATTGGTAGGCGAACGATTTTTGACTACGCCACAGCATTATGCATATTTAAAAATATCGGAAGGCTGCAACCGTACATGTACATTTTGTGCCATACCGCTGATGCGAGGTACGCACGTTTCAAAAACGATAGAAGAAATAGTAGCTGAGGCACAAAATTTAGCCAAACATGGTGTAAAAGAAATCATGCTTATTGCGCAGGAATTGACCTATTACGGATTAGATATTTATAAAGAAAGAGCATTGTCTAAGCTCTTATATGCACTAAACGCAGTGGATGGCATTGAGTGGATACGCTTACATTATGCCTATCCTAGTAAGTTTCCATTAGATATTTTAGATGCCATAAAAGATTGTGATAAGGTATGCAACTATTTGGATTTGCCGTTGCAACATGCCAATAACAAGGTGTTGAAAAATATGCAACGACAGATTACGCAAGAAGAAACTCGTACATTGATTCAGCAAATTCGAGCAAAAAATCCAAATATTGCGATAAGAACTACAATGCTGGTAGGCTTTCCGGGAGAAACGGAAGAGGATTTTAATGATTTATGTGATTTTGTTCAGGAAATGCAGTTTGAACGTTTAGGTGTTTTCCAATATTCGCACGAAGATGATACCGCAGCGCATAAGATGGATGATGACGTAGATGCAGATACCAAAGAGGAGCGTGCTAGTCGGTTAATGCAGTTGCAGCAAGAGATTTCTTTTCAAAAAAATTTAGAAAAAATAGGACATACTTTCAAAGTATTAATAGACAGGAAAGAAGGAGGCTACTTTGTAGGCAGAACAGAATATGACTCGCCAGAAGTAGATAATGAAGTGTTGATCGATGCAAAAAAATATTTCTGTAGAATTGGAGATTTTTGTACAGTAAAAGTGTACGACTCCACGGATTTTGATTTGTATGGTGAGGTTTTATAGTCGAAAATCTAAACAAATTTCTATCTTAATCGTTAGTAGAAAATAGCTTTAAATGATTAATCGCTCCATAAATTTTTATGATACTTCATATTTTTCAAAATTGGTAGTAAACTATCAAGCACAAGAAAAAGATGTTCAATATTTTTTCCAATACCCCAATACAATAGAGTCTATTGAGCAAATAATTACAGATAAACAGAATGAAAATATAGACCGTAGCAATTTATCTGAAATAATTTTACAACAATACAATGCATGTATCGGAATACAACAGTCCGACGAAGTATTACAAAATATTTCAGCTTTTCGGACTCCCAATTCCTTTTGTATTGTTACGGCACATCAGTTAAATATTTTAGGAGGGCCACTCTATTTTATTTATAAAATAGCCCAAACAATTTCTACATGTACTCAATTAAAAGTAAGATACCCTGCATATAATTTTATTCCCGTGTATTGGATGGGCAGTGAAGATCATGATTTTGAGGAAGTCAATCATATCTCCGTTTTTAATAAAAAAATAGAATGGACAGATAAGCAAGGTGGCGCAACTGGACGGTATACTACACAAAGTTTTGCAGTCGTTTTGGAGGAATTAAAAACAATTTTAGGCACTGATAAATATGCAGCAGAGTTAATGGAATTATTTACTTCCTCCTATCAACAAGAAAATTTATCAAAAGCAACAAGGTATTTAGTAAATGCCATTTTTGGAAAATATGGATTAGTGATAATTGATGGAGATAATGTTGAATTAAAACAACAATTTTCTGCTGTTATGCAAGATGAATTGCTGCATCAACATGCAGTAAAGTTAGTGAATGAACAAATTACTAAATTAGAAGATGCAGGCTATAAACAACAGGCATTTCCACGCCAAATTAATCTTTTTTATTTAGAAAAAAATAGCAGAACGCGGATAGAATACGACCTTGATACAGAAAAATATATTGTATTAAATACGTCACTTTCCTTTTCTAAAGAAGAGATTTTACAGGAATTAAAAAAATATCCCGAGCGGTTTTCTCCTAATGTTATTTTACGTCCACTATATCAACAGAAAGTGCTGCCGGCAATAGCCTATATCGGTGGTGGTGGCGAATTGAGCTATTGGTTGCAACTAAAACCAATTTTCGAGTATTACAAAGTCAATTTTCCGCAATTGATTTTGCGTAATTCTGCGTTATTGGTGAATATGCACACGCAGAAAAAAATAGATAAAATTGGATGGACGGCAGCAGATTTTTTTCAAGATATAGAGCTATTGAAAAAGTTGTTTATTGCCCAAAAAACGGATGACAATATAGATGTTTCCGAATGTAAAATTGAAATAGAAAATACATTTTTAAAACTGCAAGAACTTGCTAAAAATATAGATGGAAGCCTAATAAATGCAGTAGGAGCGGAGTTGCAAAAAACATTGCAAAGCATAGACAGCATTCAAAAGAGACTTTTAAAATCGATAAAACAAAAAAATGAAACGGAATTAGCTCAAATTGAAAAAATTAAATCCCAGCTTTTCCCTAATCATTCTTTACAGGAGCGAGTGGAAAATTTCTCATCCTATTATGCAATCTATGGAGATGCTTTCCTCCAAGATTTAATTAATACATTTGATGTTTACCATAAAGAGTTTTTATTAATAAATCTTAATTCACATTGAGCACCAAATTTAGGAATGCTTTTTGTAGTAAATAAATATGCGTTTTTTCATTTTTATAAATTTTATTTTCTTAGTGTTGTCTAATAAAGCAGCACCACCTTTTAATATTGAAGCGTATAAAAATTTTATTATTTGGTCTAAAGACACCAATTTAAATTGGTCAGATTTTCAAGGTATGCCGGTAGAAAATGCTGCTGAAGTAGCCATGACGGCATCTTCGGTAGAATATAATTATTTTACCAGAGGAAATAAAATAGGTTGGAAGGTAACGCCGAAATTTTACCCTACATTATCTTGGTATCTTCCAGCTTCGGCAACGGATAAAATATTGCAACATGAAAGACTGCATTTCGATATTACTGAACTTTATGCTAGGATGCTACGACAACAATTGCAAAATAATATTCATTCTGATGCTGATATAAAAACTTTAATAGCTATCGGTAAAAAGTTGATTGCCGATTGGAATGCCGAACAAAGTAAATATGATATTGAAACAAATCATAGTATAAATACGTCAGCACAACAAAAATGGGAGTTTACTATTCGTAAACGATTGGATGCTTTGAAAGATTTTGCGACTATTCCGCAAGATTAACCCATAATATCATTTAATTATGTTATTTTTTACCTACAAATGCATATTGAATTTGTATTTTTGAACGGTGTCTAATTTTGAAAAATATAAAATTTATATAGCAGCAATAATTTCTGTTTTTGCCATAAATATTTTCTCATGGCGTTTGCCATTTTTTTGGGATACCATTTTAACTTCTACCATTACTCAGCATTTTTTTGAAAATGGTTTTGGTAATTTTATACCGCCACCGCAGTTCGATGCCGGACATCCACCATTATTTTATATTTACATTACTTTGGTTTTTAAATTATTCGGTAAAAGTTTAATCTCGGCACATCTTGGTATGTTGCCCTTTCATTTGCTTGGAGTAGTAGCTTTTATTAGGCTATTGGAGCATTTTGCATTTACATTAAGAGCGCAATGGTTAGGGTTTTTGTTATTTATGATAATGCCAACAGCGCTTACACAGTATAGTTTAATCAGCTATGATGCAGTGCTTTTGAGCTTGTACCTAACGGCATTAGTAGCATTTTTTGAAAACAGAAAACTTGTTTTTTCTTTTGTGTTAATAGGAATAGTAGGTGTTTCGTTACGTGGTTTGTTTTGTGTGGCTTCTTTAGCAGTTACGATATTTTTATTAAATAAAAATAATTTGAAGTTAACCTTTAATTGGATTTTATTACTGATTCCAGCAATTGTAATTATCAGTTTTTGGTATGGCTATCATTACAAGGAAACAGGATGGTTTTTATCTACAAATGCGGAGGGTTGGGCGCAGCAGCGTGGCGTAGTGAACATAAAAGGGTTGTTTAAAAATGGTATTTCCATTGCCCGTTGTTTTTTTGATGTAGGCATTTTCGTGTTGAGCTTAATAAGTTTGTGGTATCTCTTTTTAAATAAAAAAATAAATAAAAATATAATTGTGTGGTTGGTGCCTGCAGTGTTGTTTTCAGTAGTATTTTTACCATTTTCAAATCCTATCAATCATAGATATTTTCTTATCGTTTATGTATTAATGTTATTATCTGTAATTCCGATTTTAATGTCACAAAAAATTATTTTTACTATAGTAACGATAGGTGTTTTGATGTTTGGTCATTTTCTAATTTATCCTCAGCCTATCTCTAATGGTTGGGATTGCTCGTTGGTGCATATTGGTTATTCTCTAAATAAAAAATATGTGTTGGAAACGATGGAAAATAGTTATCATATAGACAGAAGTAAAGTAGGTGCTGTGTTTCCGGTAAATACTAGCTTGTACCAATCAGATATGATAGCAGATACAATACGGATGCTAAACGTAAATGGAAAAAGTATAGATAGTTTGGAATATGTATTGTATGCTACAGTTTGTAATGATTTTTCCGATGAACAATTGACTCAACTAAAGCATTGGAATCCATTATTTACCTATCGCAGTTTTTTGACAGAGATGATTGTGTATAAAAATCCTAAATTTCATGCGCCGTAAATTAAAATTTATTATTCCAATTTTGTAAATTCAAATCGTGGATATTTCTGTAATAATACCAGTTTACAACGAAGCTCAAAATTTGAAAGTGCTGTATGAACGCTTAGTAAATAGCATAACAACCATAAGTAATAGTTATGAATTTATATTTGTTAACGATGGAAGTAAAGATGATTCTTTATCTATTTTAAAATCATTTGCGCAACAAAATTCACAAGTAAGATATATAGATTTTAGTAAAAATTTTGGACATCAGTTGGCAGTTTTTGCTGGCTTAGAACACGCTAAAGGCGCTTCGGTTGTTATCATCGATGCGGATTTGCAAGATCCACCCGAACTGATAAAAGAACTATATAATAAATTAATCGAAGGCTATGAAGTAGTATATGCGCAGCGCGAGCACCGCAAAGGAGAATCGTGGCATAAATTAATCACAGCAAAACTATTTTATCGGTTTATAAATAGAATGTCGGAAGTGCCAATACCTATGGATACTGGTGATTTTCGCATTTTCACAAAAAAAATAAACGACTTAATCGTTTCTATGCCTGAACAAAATAAATTCTTACGTGGACAAATTGCATGGGCTGGTTTTAATCAAACTTCTGTTTTGTATCAACGAGATGAGCGATATGCAGGTCGTACTAATTATTCCTATACAAAAATGCTGTCGTTTGCATTTGATGGTATCACTGCATTTTCCAATTTGCCGTTGCGCTTAGCTACTTACATGGGGTTTCTGGTGTCTTTTATTTCATTTTTAGTTATACTTTATACACTATATCAAAAATATTTAAACCACAATACTGTACAAGGTTGGTCTTCTTTGATGATTAGTATTTTATTTATCGGAGGTGTACAATTAATTTGTTTGGGTATCATTGGTGAATACCTCGGAAGGATAATGGATAATGTAAAAAAACGCCCTTTGTATATTGTTAAAGAAAGTAATTATTAATTTATAAGATAATTGTATAAGTTTTCTTGTTATAGTTATACTGCATTTCTATATTTCAATTTGCTGTGTCTTTTGCTTCTTTGTAGATTGACAAAATACATTTTGTACATTGACTTACGCTTTCAAAATAAATTAGATTAATGATATTTCTATTATAAACATGTTCCACTTATTATTAGAATTCAGCTTTTCAACAGGATTAACAGTTTAATTAAAAAATAATCTCTTTATGTGCATTTAATTGCTGCTTCTATTTACATTTGTAATGTGATATATTTAACAAGAAGAGAAACGTTTAATGCAGCACATCGGCTGTATAATAACCATTGGACAGAAGAGCAAAATGAAGTAACCTTTGGAAAATGTGCCAACAAAAATTGGCATGGACATAATTATGTACTTTACGTAACGGTAAAAGGTATTCCCGACCCAGAAACCGGATTTATTGTTAATGTAAAAGATTTAAGTAGAATTGTAAAAGAAGTCATCGTTGATAAATTAGACCATACTAACCTCAACTTGGATGTTGATTTTATTCCTAAATCTATACATCCGACTACAGAAAATTTAGTAAAAATTATTTGGGAGCAATTACTGCCACATATTGAAGGGTGTCATTTACACAGCATTAAATTGCAAGAAACAGAAAATATTTATGCCGAATATTTCGGGGAATAAGGTATGCCATTTGTACTTAAATATTTCAATCAATTAACCAGCAATGAACTATATGAGTTGTTGCAACTTCGCGAAGATGTATTCCAAATAGAACAGAATTGTATTTATGCAGATATCGACGGCAAAGACCGGTTTTGCTGGCACTTACAGTATTATTCCAAGGGAGTTTTAATAGCTTATTGCCGCTTAGTACCAGTGAATATTTCCTATCAAAATTATGTTTCCATCGGCAGAGTAGTTTCACATAAAGCATATAGAAAACAAGGTATCGGCAGGAAATTGATGCTACAGGCGTTGATGGAATTGAATACATTATTCCCAAATATGCCAATAAAAATTTCCGCACAGCAATATTTGCAAAATTTCTATGAAAGCCTTGGATTTACCGCAGTAGGAGAAGTGTATTTAGAAGATAATATTCCACATATTGCAATGGTAAAAGCTAACAAATAAATCTTATTTTTTGTGGCAAATTTATTAGCGTCATCGGAGCAAACCCAATAAATTCTCCATCCATATCTATAGAAATATTTTGAGATTCCAACGACTCAATTTGTACTTTATCCGTTCTAAAATAATGCACTTCGGGATGGTTTATTTTTTGACATTCTTTTATTTTCCCTAAATTCTTTAAATAATCCATTAGTGAAATATCACCCACCACCACAATTTCAAATTTTCCATCGGTAACAGAAGCTTCCGGGGCAACGCCCAATCCATTTCCAAAATATTTTCCATTGGCTACCACAAAATTCATGATTTTTCCCTCCCACATAAAGTCATTGCTCACCGCCTTAACTTTTACTTTGTTATAAGTAGCAATAGTAGAGGTTATAGCCCAAAAATAATTGATGTCAGCACCTAATTTTCGAGTTATTTTATTTTGTAGTTTCAACACCGTTTCGCCACCCATACCTACATCTGTAATGTTTATAAAAAAACGATGTTTGGGTTCGTTGGTTGCTGAAAAAAATGAAGCCCAACCAATATCTATCACTTGCGAGCGTTGTTGTTGAATTAATTTTTTTATGTCGTATAATTCTCGGGAAATATGTACAGTTTTAGAAAAATCATTGCCACTGCCATAAGGAAAAACGCCTACTTTAATTTTAGAAATTTGTTCCCAGTTGTAAGCCTCATGCGTATTGCCCAATCCTGATTTATGCGCTTGTATTATACCGTTAATTCCTTCGTTTAATGAACCATCACCACCGCAAATAATAATAGTGTCATATCCGCGAGTAATGGCAGTTTGAGCAAGTTCAGTATTGTGTCCTTCTCTTTCCGAAAGAAATATTTTAGGTTCATATTCTTTAAACGTTGCTTGTATATTTTGCGTTAGTTTATTCAGCCCTTTTGCGGAGCCATTAATCAGAAATGCTATTTTCATAAAAATTGGTTTCAGTTATTTCCATGAATGCATCAATACCCAAGCGTTTTTGTATTCAATTTTTTCTATTTCGATGCGTTCATTATTCCAATTTAGCTCTTTTGCCATAATATTTAATACATTTTCTATCAAATCCTCTTCATAATTTTTCATCTGATAGGTAATAAGTGTTCGGCGAGTAAGAATATCGTCTAGTTTTTCGGCATGTTGATGTCGTATAAAGAAAATAATTTCAGCTGTGGAGTACGGATAATTCTTTAAAAGTGTAGAATTTTGTATGTTTTCTCTTTTGATTTTTTCTATTAGCAGCGCATTCTTGTTGCCATATTTTTCCGTGTAAGAATTATTTTCCGTGTCCGTTATATTTTTATTTTCTATTAAGGGCAATGATGGTATAATAATTTTCTCTTCAATGGTTTTAATACAATTTTCCGCCATGGATAAAAAGGAAGTTAATTTCCCGCCTGAAATAGTAAGTGTGTTTTCCGTATTCCACCATATTTGATAATCCCTAGAACGCTGATTACTTTTTTTATGTTCGTCATTATCATTCAGAAGCGGTCGGATTCCGGCATATACGCTTAAAATATCTTCTTCGGATAATTTTTTTTCTTTCAGTTGTGCATTTACACTTTCCAATATATAGGCAACTTCTTCTTTTTGCACCCACACCTGCTCTTTACCGTCTTTATAATCCGTATCTGTAGTTCCTATAATATTTAAGTTTTCTTCCCACGGCATACACCACAACATACGCCCATCGCCGTTTACGGTAGGCAATAGCAGCACGCAATCTTTTGGTAGGTGCTCTGCATTCACAATTAAATGAATACCCTTGCTCGGCATCATATATTTGCGATGGTCTTCAGCGTTTAGTTTTTGCATTAATTCATCCGTCCATATTCCCGTTGCAATTACAATTACCTTTGATTTTAAATTGTAATTAATTCCAGATAATTTGTCGATACAAGTAATTTCATTAATGCTATTATTTGTAGCGTGGAATTCGGAAAGTTCGAAATAATTTAGCGCAACTGCACCCAATTCTACAGCATCTTGAATAACGTCGTTTGTTAATCGCGCATCATTGGTTTTTGCATCGTAATAAATAAATCCACCTTTGATAGAGTCTGTTTTTAATTGCGGAAAACGTTCTTTTATTTCTTTCGTACTTATTTCTTTATGCTTTGGCATACTGCTGCCACCGGTCAGATAGTCGTATCCAGAAAGTCCTATGCCTAATTTTATTTTACTAAATGCGGATTTGTAAACCGGCATAAAGAAGGGTTGTGGCTTTACCAAATGCGGATATTGTTTAAGCAAATGCTCGCGTTCGTGCAGCGCTTCTTTTACCAATTTTACTTGTAAATTTTGTAAATAACGCAATCCACCATGTATCATTTTTGCTGAGCGGGAGCTTGTTCCAAACGCAAAATCTTCTTTGTCGATGATTGCAATTTTCCATCCTTTTTTTGCCGCAGAATAAGCAATACCAGCGCCAGTAATTCCACCGCCAATGACTATCAAATCAAAATAATCTGAAGTGGCATGCTGGATAGTAGAAGTACGTTGCGGCATTTGATTTTTTTTAACTGAATAATTTACCTGGGTTCATAATTCCTTTTGGATCTAGGCGTTGCTTTACCGCACGTAATACTTCCAAGGCTAAATTATCCGTATATTTTTTATACCATTTTTGATGATCCAAACCTACACTGTGATGATGTGAAACAGAACCGTTATGTTGTAGGATAACGTTTGTCACCAAGTCTTTTATTTCCTGCCATTGTTCTATTTCTCTGCCACGAAGCATAGGCGTAATCAAAGTAAAATACATACAAGCTGCATTTGGATAAATATGGGAAATATGTGCCAAAAATATTCCTTTTGTTTTATTAAAAGCCGCAGATTTATTCAGTTCTTTAGTAAGTGCCTGATGTAATTTTAGCGTGTCTTTCCATTGCACTAAAGTTTCCATTGTATCAATGTAAATGGAGTGTTCTACCAATGTATCTCGTAAATAGGGAAGTTTGAATCGGCTTTCTGCCCATTTGTCGCCAATAGTTGCCGGTGCTATCATTCCTTTGTGCTTGCTCACTAAGTCTTTTGCAAAAATTATTTGAGAAGAAACGCTAATGGCTGTTTGTGGAAACCGCATAATCAATACACAAGGCTGGCTCAAATTTTTCCATTGTAAGATAATTTTTTGAGCTTCCTTTTTCAAGTCGGTTATTAATCCTGGTTGTTCTTCGGAAGAAGCCATTTTGGAAAATAAATTGGTTTCATTAGCATCAGACAAACGTACTACAGATGGTTTTACTCCGGCTTGTGCCAACTCTTTCATATAGTTTGTTCCTTGCTGAAAATCTGGAAATAAAGCAACAACCCATCTGTAGTTTTTGGGTAATTTTTTAATTTTTACGGTAACTTCAGTTACTACGCCCAGAGTGCCTTCGCTTCCAATAAAAAATGGTAATACATTTATTCCCGATGCATCGTGAGAATAGGAATTACTTTCGAGTGTACCAACTGGAGTGGCTACCTTTATGCGCTCCACTAAATCTTCCATTTTTCCGTAATAAGTGGACTCTTGCCCTGCACCCCGAGTTACCACCCAGCCGCCCAATGTAGAGTATTCAAAGGATTGCGGAAAATGCCCTAATGTAAATCCTTTGTCGTTTAAAATTCGTTCTAACTCAGGACCAAAAATTCCGGCCTCAAAGGTTGCCATTGAATTTTCTGTATCTAAGTGTAATAAGCGTTTAAACTTACGTAAATCTAAGGTGCATTTTATTTCTGTTCGGTCAGCAATATTATCCAAAGAAAGTGCGCCTACTACATTTGTTCCGCCTCCATAAGGAATAATATGAACATTATAATCAGAAGCTTGCGTTAAGATATATTGTATCTCCTCGTGTGTGGTTGGAGAAATGACGACATCGGGCGATACAAATCCATTGCCATTGAAAATTCGGATAACATCGTAATAGCTTTTCCCCAGCGATACGGATAATCTATCATCTTCGCTGAATGAAATTTTCTTAGGCGAAATAGTAGCGAAAATGTCTTTTATAGTATTTTTTTTCTTTTCTGTTAAAATAGGTAATTCAATTTTTTTGGGAGGGAAAAAATCCTCTCTAAGATTCGTCTTCCATCGTTCTTCTAATTGTATTTTAAGTTTGGGATAATCTGTTATGTGTTTAATTTCTTTAGGGTCGCCCCATTTCCACCAATCTCGTTGCATATTCAATATAATTTGATTGTAATTTACATTGTTACCTTCTAATTTTAAAATAAATAATCATTAAATAGTAATGTTTAGTAATTTTTAAAGTCGCACGCAGAAATTTTGTTTTTCTTAAATTTTAGATTAGAATTGATTTTTATTCAATTTATTTTATAAATTACGGTATGTTATACCATAATGATAAATCGATACTTTTTTTTAATGGCGAATTTAAGCATGTAAAAGACTTTAGAATTAGTCCGTTTAATCAGACCTTGCATTACGGTTATGGTGCATTTGATGGGCTTAGAGCTTATGTGGGGATGCAGGGTACGCATATTTTTAAAGCACGTAGTCATTTTGAAAGACTGACAAATTCGGCAGAAAAAATGAATATCAACATGCCTTATTCTGTTCCCGAATTAGTGAACTATGCGTATGAATTATTGGAGCGAAACAACCTTCGAGAAGCTTACATTCGGCCTATGGTGTTTATGGATAAAAACATGACGCTACGAGCAACAGATGCCGATAAACCAAATTTTTTAATGACTTGTTGGAAGTGGAATAGATATTATCAATCGAATCATTTAAAGGTATTGGTGTCTTCTTGGCGACGCCCACACCCACGTACTATGCCCGTAGATACAAAGGTGACTGGTAATTATGTAAATTCAATTTTAGCTACAAGAGAAGCACATCAAAAAGGCTATGACGATGCGTTATTATTAGATGTGGAAGGTTATATTGCAACAGGTCCTGGTGCTTCGTTTTTTATGGAAAAAAATGAACAATTAATCGTTCCGCCATTGACAAATATTTTTCCAAGTATTACCCGAGCTACATTAATTGACATTGCTAAGCAAATGGGTGTAGAAGTAATAGAAAAACAATTCGGCGTTGAAGATGTCATAGAAGCAGATGGTGCATTTTTTACAGGCACTGCAACAGAAGTTGCCGGTATTGAAAGTATTAACGGACATAAGCTAAAACTTAATTGGGACGATACTATCGGGCATTTATTGCACAATAGATATAAAAGAATAGTTTCAGGAAAGGATACGAATTTCTTGGAATATTTTTAGAAATTTGCAGTATTATTTTGCCAATAAATTCACTGGTTTACTTATTGGTTTTTTCTTTTCTGTTGTTTTAATAATTACTTGCTCTGGCGCAAATCCCTCTTTTGTACATTCAAAAATATAGGTGCTGTTCGGTATTAAATAGTCAGAAATTTTTTTGTCATAAACACCTTCGTTAGTTTGTTTTCCATCTTTAAGTATGCGCACGTGTATGCTGTCTGCTGCTTTGCCGTTTGCATATAAATTTAATTCAAAAGGAATATCGTTGTATTGAAAACTATAAATATCATCGTTGCCCATGCCACCACTTCTGTTAGAGGAGAAATATCCGATTTCATAATTGCCGTCTAAATAAAAACCAAAATCATCTGCAGTGCTGTTAAAGGGTTTGCCTAAGTTTTCTGGCTTTCCAAATTCGCCTAATTTATTAGGTACAGCTTTGAAAATATCCATGCCACCATATCCTGGTAGTCCGGTAGAGGAGAAGTAAAGTGTGCCATCGCTATGGATAAATGGATAGCGTTCGTCGCCAGTAGTATTTATATTTTTGCCAGCATTTTTGGGCTTGCTCCATACCCCATTTTGCAATACAGAATAGTAGATGTCTTTTCCGCCGAAGCCTCCACCTCGGTCGGAGGTGAAAAATAAAATATTCCCTTCTTTGTTGATACTCGGAAATGCACAGGAATATTCGATATCGTTTAGTTCTAATTCTTTTATGTCATGCCATGCATCTTTATTTTTCTTTGCAGAAAATATTTTTAAGGTCACTTCTCCCTTTTTATTTGTTACGGCATCGCCATATTGAAAATTATTTTTTGTGAAATAAATTACCTCATGCAAGGTGTCTATACATGCAGGGCCGCTATTGTAACCTTTAGTATTTACTATTCCTTTCAATGCTTCTATTTCAAAAGTAGAATCTTTTTTATAACTTGCATAATAAACTGCTTGATAACCTAACCCTGAAGTGCCATTGATTTTCCCTTGCCGCGCAGAAGTAAATACAATTCCATTTTTATATGGAAAAGCACAAAAATCTGAAGAGGAGGTGTTAAGTGCTTTCAGGTTTTGAACAGCTATATTTCTGGTCGTATTTAGTGGCGTTTTATTGCCTATGCAAGATTCTAATAACGTTTTTGCAAGCACACTATCTTTATCATTTTTTGTATTTAGAAATTTCTCTAACCATATTTTTGCCTCGTTGCATTTTTCATTGGTAATTAAAACTTGCCCATAATACAAGTAAGATTTTGGTATTGCGTTTTTTTCTGCAACTACGATAGCATAGTATTTTTCAGCATTTTCGTAATCATTGATTTTTCGATAGCATTCAGCAATTTTTCGTACAGCACGTATATTTCCTTTGTCGGCAATTGGCTTGTATAACTCAATGGCTTGTGCATATTTATAATCAGAAACGAGTTTATCTGCTTTATCCATTTGCGCAAATAGCGAATACGATAAAGCCAATAATGCTATGGATAATATTTTTTTTAAAAACATAAATTGAGAAATATTTTAGATTTCGTCCAACCTCAATAGCTTATCAAATTCTATTCCTTTTTCTGTTCTTTTTAATGTACAACATTCCACATCTTTATCATGTTCAAAAAATAAAATGTATTTGTTTTCATACGCTTTTTCTAAGAAGATTGTTTTTTCTCTCAATGTTTCTAGCGGTCGAATGTCATAAGCCATAATGTAAGGCAAACGTATGTGATGGTGAGATGGAATTAAATCGGCACAATACGAAATAGTTTGTTGGTCTTTGTAGATATGGCATAGCATCATCGACTCGGTGTGCCCGAAGACGTATTCAATTTCTATATTGTCCATACCTAAGTCTTCTTTTTCTACAAATCGTAATTTTCCCGAATCGGAAATAGCCAACAAGTATTCTTTTAAATAGGAGGCTTTTTCACGCGCATTTGGATGTAATGCAGATTCCCACTGGGTGTATGATGACCAATGTAATGCATTTGGAAAGCGCAAGGTAGGCTTGCCGTTCCCATCCTCTTTTAATGCACCAATGCAATGATCGAAATGCAGATGCGTAAGAAAAACATCTGTAATATCATTGGGCGTAAATCCGTGTTTGGCTAATGATTTTTCAAGCGTGTCCTCCCCAAAAGGTTGGTATCTTTTTTTATATGTATCGTCAATAAAATCACCCATACCGGTATCGATAAGCAGTAGCCGGTTATTGTCTTCTAGGAGTAAGCAACGCATAGCCCAACTGCACATATTTTGCTCGTCGGGTGGGTTGAGTTTTTGCCACATTGTTTTTGGTACTACGCCAAACATGGCGCCGCCATCTAATTTAAAGAATCCGGTATCTATGGTGTATAATTTCATAAGCAGTATTGTGCAGTAAATATACAAAGTTTATTGAGCAGTATAGAGCTTTAGTATATTTACTAAATAGGATTAATTTAAATTGAAATATTATATTTTTTATTACACCATAGTTTTTAAATCTATTACAAATCGGTATTTTACATCACTTTTTAGCACTCGCTCATAGGCTTCATTGCAATAGTTTATGGGTATTACCTCTACATCAGAAACAATATTATTTGCTGCGCAATAATCTAGCATTTCTTGTGTTTCCGCAATGCCGCCAATTGAAGATGCCGTAATCGTTCTGCCGTTGGTCAGTAATGAAAATCCGCTAAATTGTATCGGAGTAGATGGGATGCCTACTAAAATTTGTACCCCGTTGGCGGCTAACATTTTTAAATACATATCATAATTGTGTTCAGCAGAAACGGTGTCTATGATAAAATCAAAATAGGAATGATATTTTTTTACTTGTGCTTTATCTTTGGTCATACAAAAATGATGTGCACCGAGCTTTAAGGCATCCTTTTCTTTATTTGCAGAAGTACTTAATACGGTCACTTCAGCACCGAAAGACACTGCGAATTTTACCGCCATGTGTCCCAGTCCGCCTAAGCCTAATACTGCTACTTTATGCCCTTTTCCTATCTTCCATTTTCGGAGCGGAGAGTACGTGGTAATGCCGGCACAGAGCAGGGGTGCTACGCCTTGTAATGGAAGTTTGTCAGAAACCTTTAATACAAAATTTTGCTGTACCACTATGTTATTAGAATACCCGCCATAAGTAGGTGTTTGCTTATCTCTTTCCAACGCATTATAGGTAAAAACAGTTTCGCCTTTTTCGCAAAATTGCTCATGTCCGGAATGGCATTGTTTGCACACTCCGCAAGCATCTACCATGCAGCCTACGCCGACAGTTTCACCTACTTTAAATTTTTTTACATTGCTGCCTACTTTTATAATTCTACCTACAATTTCATGTCCGGGTACCATCGGATATATACCCGGCGACCACTCACTCCTTACTTGATGAATATCGGAATGGCAGATACCGCAATAATCAATTTCTATACAAATATCTTCTGCGCCTACTGCTCTGCGTTCAAATTTCCATGGCGCTAATTTGTCGGTTGCACTATGTACCGCATATCCTTTTGATGGTATCATTTTTGGTTGTTATTTGTGAGGAATAATGGCAATTGATTGATTTAATTAGAAATAAATTTAAGCTATTTTTTTCTAAAAGATACTGTCAATATAATCTTAGTAAAATTCAACTTATAAATGTAAAATTACCAGTAGCAGTTTGTTAACTACATAAAAATAGGGATTATTTTATTAAAAGATTTACTATAATTACGTATTGACATAGATATATATCTACTATTATATTTGTAATAGCATAGGTAGTAATATCTAAAAAAATATAACCATAAAACAAACCATCATGAAGAGTATCTACAAGGACTTAAGTCTAAACATATTTTGTTTTTTCTTAATTTATACGAATAGTTTATTTACAAGTGTTATACATGCACAAAATGTAAATTTTAATGGAACTATTTACAATCTAAAACATAATTTCCAATGCGATAATGATGGCATTGGAGGTTTAATTTATGATAATTATCCACATCCTCGGTGGCAATTAAGGTTTGGCTACAATAATTATACTTACTCAAATGTTACGAACAATGCAGATTATGGATCAGGTGCTTCTAGTACTTATGGTCCTCCGGCTAGATTAGCATGTAATACATTTACAAAAACAATTACCCTACCTTCGTTTACCAATGTTCCTGCTGATTATGTAAGAGTAGATATGCGTAGTTGGGAAGAAGATGAATCATTTACTCCAATTTGTGCTCATTACCAAGATCAAGGTAATAGTGGTGGAAGTTTATGTGTAAATGCCGATGATAATTGTTATGGATGGGCATCAATAGGTTCTATAAATTTTTGGGATAACGCACCGCCGTGTGCTACAAAAAAATATTATGGAGCATTTAATTCAGGTTCATTTTTAAGCACGCATGGCCGCAATGGCGGTGGTTCTTGTGGTGGATTAGCAAGTAGCTATGATGGTGCAAATGCCGGTGATTACGGTATAGAACGCTTGGATTTATATTGGGATTTTGCCTCAGCTCCAACTATAGTAACTCAACCAGATGATATCAGTTATGGTGGAAGTGTGCGTGATGTCTGCTCTAGTTTGCCAATTACATTGTCTGTTGTTTCTAATGCATTTCATGGTTGGACATTGGGTCGTTGGGTAAAATGGCAATCTGCTCCAGATGTAGCTGGTAGTCCGGGCACGTGGACAGATATAGCAGGAACTTTAAATGTAACTGCTAATACTACACAAAATACTTTTACCTATACTTACACACCTGGCGGAGCAGGTACTACACATTACCGTGCTATTTTATCTTCAGCATGTGCAACAGGTTTTGCTAGCCTTACCACTACATCTAGTGTGTTAAAAGTAATAGTACATGATGCCACTTCAGACCCATTTTGTACCGCACCTGCGTGCGACGTGATGTATGTAGATCCAGTAAACGGAAGTGATGTAAGTGGAAATGGCAGACCTACTACGCCTTATAAAACTATAAGTAAAGCTGCTACTGCTAATCCGACTTATATTCGTGTGGCAAAAGGTGCAGGAACAGATGCAAATATTGTTCAAATTCCGAGCAATTGTGTAATTGAAGGCGGATATGTACGCAGTGGTGGTGCTTCGGAGCGTTGGGAAAAATCTTCTGCTGTTACTGACAAAACGATAATAACGTTTAGCGGCAGTGAAGCGATAGCTGGTGTAAGCCATGTTGCTGCGTTTAAATCAGATGGAAAAACGGACTGGACAGTGAAAGATATAGACGTGATAACAGCAAATACCCCAGCAGGAGTTTACGATGCCAGCAATAGGGGAATGAGCAATTATGGCTTTTTAATTATAAATAGCTCTGCAAGATACACTCTTTCCAGAGTAAATATTTCTGTAGGAGATGCTGGAAAAGGTAAAGATGGGACAACACCTGCTAGTACTGGAGGTGGTTTCGCTGGAGGGAGTGGCGGTACTTCTTCCAGTGGATGTAACAGTAAAAATTGCACTAGTACTGCTGGCAAAAATGGCACCAAAGGTAATGGTGCGGGTGGGTTAGGTACTGGCTCAAATGCGAATACGAATGGGGGAGCAAGTGTTAAAAATGGAAGTGCATGTTTATTTGGAGCAAGCCCTGGTAGTGGAAAAGATGGAAAAGATGGAACTATTGGAGCAAATGGTTTCACAGGAGGTAGTGGAAGTACTGGTTCGAGTGCTGTTTTAAATGCTATATTTTTTACCCCAGGCGGTATTGGTGGAACTGGTGTGAATGGAGGTGGTGGTCAAGGCGGTGGCAGTGGTAGTGGAAATGCTGCTGGAAATTCAGTTTGTATAGCTTGTAATTCTGAATCAAGTGGAGCTGGAGGAACAGGGGGTACCGGTGGCACAGGAGGAACCGGAGGTTATGGTGGCGGTGGAAATTTTGGCATTTGGCAGTATAGCTCTACGATGCCTACTATAGAACAAGTAAATATTAATTTAGGAAGTGTTGGAGCTGGCGGTTCTGGAGCAGTTGGTAGTGATGGTACTATTGGTAATAATGGAGGTACAGGAAATTGTAATGGTTTATGTGCTGGAGCTGCAACATGTGGTGGAAATGGAGGTTCAGGAGGAACGGGAGGAAAAGGAGGAACGGGAGGAAATGGCGCAAATGGTACTTCTGCTGCTACTGTGGTAAATGGTACACCTACTGCTGCTCTAACAGCTTCTATTCCATTCCTTTCTACCATTACTTTAGATAATTTTTCTCAAAGAAGTAATATTTCGGGTAAAATGTGTAATAACTCCGAAATTGATATTATAAATACCATAGGTAGTGCGCTTAGCTTGCCGGCTGGTTTGTCTATTGTAAATGATTTAACGCCATTAACGAGTTCTTATTCTACCTCGGGCACTACCAAAGTGACTACTGATTTTTCCAATACCTTTTATAATATTAGTAATGGAACTGTATTAAATAAATTCTTATATACTGCTGTAGCTAATCGTAGCCTTCCCGCAGTTGTAGTTACGCCTGCCTCCAAAGTAATATGTAAAGGCAGCTCTTTCGATTTGAATAAATCCAATTCGTATGATGCGGGTGCTATACAACAATATGAATACATTGTTTTTGCAGATGGTAGCACTGCAAATTCACCTTACAGCAGTGGAACTTATAACTCATCAAGTTCAAACTATACTACACCATCGTTTTCTTCTACAGGAAAATATTGGGTTCGTTACCGTGAGCGTCATAATTGCTGCGGTTGGTCGCGTCCCGTATTCGAATCATTTAATGTGATAGATGCACCAAATAGCCCTACCGCAATGACGATAACTAGTGCACAATGCTATAATGGTAGCCCACTGTCATTTACTATTAATGTAACAGCGACTAAAGCATACCCTGCATTTGATAATTGGGATTTGTTTGATGACGATCCAACGTTTGGAACGCCTACAGCAATTCAGACAAGTACGTCAGATAACCCAGTATTTACTGTTACGCCAACGCAGACTACAACTTATTATGTTCGCGGTCGCAACAGTTGTGGAGTGAGTTCGGTATTTAGTAATACTGCAGTTATTATTGGCGATCAAAGTTCTATAGGTGCTATTGTTTCTTCCACTGAAGAAAAAGAATGTATTGTAAACGATAATTTATGGCATTATTTCAGAAATAATGCAGGTGGTATTATTGCTGCTATAAATAGTAATGGCGAAAACTTAGGTAATGTAAAAATGAAAGTAATCATTGAAACAACAACACATGATGGAGGCTACTATTCTCCAAAACATGGAAATGGAGGTTTAGGAAGAGATGGAACCTGTTTTGGAATCCCTGAACTATCTATGAAACGATGGTACACTATAACCCCTCAATTCCAACCAACAGTAGGACATCCGTCTGATATTAAATTATTTTTCACCAACGCAGAATATTCAAATTATTCATCAGAAATCAACTCTTGGAACGCAGCAACGGGTGGAAATTATTTTGTATGTTATGGATATACATCAAATGCCGGAGATTTGGCAGTTTCAAAAAATGAATTGGATGATGTAACTACGATTACTCCATCCGTAGGTGGAGGTCCAGGTGGCTCTACGGAATATGAATTGACGATTCCATCATTTTCAACTTTCCGTTTTCATACCAAAGGCGGTATTGGTATGCCGCTTCCGGTTGAACTAACCACATTTACGGGGTACAACGATGGGGATAAAAATATATTGAATTGGACTACAGCATCAGAATTAAATACAGACAGATTTGAAATTGAAAAATCGAACCAACCGCAACAATGGATAAATATTGGTTCGGTACAAGCTGCCGGAAATTCTAATACACCAAGAACATACACGTTTAATGATATTCATCCAGCTATCGGTGATAATTATTACCGTTTAAAAATGATGGATTTAGATGGTACATTCAAATACAGTAATGTGATAAATATTACTGTAAATGAAGTGCCAAATAATGGATTTATAAGTGTTTTCCCAAATCCAACCAGTGGCGATGTTACTATTCTTATACAATCTACAGTTGCAAATAAATCACGCTTGAGTATTGTAAATATGTTGGGACAAGAAATAATCAGCAAAGATATTTCACTACAAAAAGGATTAAATAATTTGCAATTAGAAACAAGTTATTTGTCGAGTGGTGCCTATACTATTTCTTTTACTGATGAAACTGGAAAACGGTATATACATAAATTAATAAAGAACTAAATAATGAAATAATCTAATAATGAAATAACATATAGTTGGTAGTTCTTGGTTTTTACTGGAACTACTAACTTTTTTTAGATTTTATACCACAAAACTATTCATAAACTATGAAAAACAAATTTTCAACTTTCCTATTTGTTTATATTTTTTTCCTATTTTATAACCAGCTTCTTTTTTCTCAAATTCCATTAAATGCACCATTTGTATTACCCTCTAAAACAACTCATCCATCAGCAGAGGTGTATATTGTGTTTATTGAAAACTGCATTGGAGATTTGATTGTAGATCAATTCAAAAAAATAACTAAAGAAAATAAACACTTTGCAGCAGAGCCAAAACAAAAAATGATAGACCGAATAATAAATGAAAACTTACCGGTAAGGTATGGAGGAAATGCTTTCTTTTTAATCCAAAAGAAAGCAAAATTTGCCTTAATGGAAATTTACAGATCTGAAGATAATAAACAAATAAAATGCAATGAAATTGATTTGCAATCTACTGTACGTCAACCTAAAAACGATGAAGCCGCTTTTATAAATGTGATATTTCCAAAATAAAAGATTTTTTTAATATGATAAACAGTTGTATTATTTTAATATTTAAAAAACTAAAATATAAAAGTATAAAAGTTGATTTAAGTAGTATCTAAAGAAGCGTGAGCTGGTAAAACCAGCGGAGCATTTGGTTTTGCCTTGTCTTTTTTGGTTACTTTTTTTGACTAAGAAAAAAGTGACAAAAGTTTGATTTTGATAATCAATTGAATAAAAAAAACATTCTAAAATTAAACAGCACAACGCGTTATGATAGATAAAAAATCTTATTGAAATCTTTCTTTATTTCCGATAGCATCTAATGGCAATACATTTTTTACAAATTTAAAATAGTTGCGGGATTTTCCGAACCAGCTTACCATTACAGCAAACATTAATTTGTATTTCGATGCGGTGTATGGATACCATTGTGCTTCTATCAATTTGCCTTGCTTGTCTAATAATACCGATTTTAAATTGCAGAATACTAATAATCCGTCTTCTCCTTTAAATCGTCCAATTCCACTATCTTTTACGCCACCAAATGGCAAGTAAGGGTTCGCCTCATTAAGCATGTGGTTGTTTACGCAAACATTTCCGCATTTTAGTGCTCGTGCTACGCGCTTACCACGTTCTAGATCTTTGCTCCAAACGGAAGCACTAAGTCCATAAGGTGAGTCGTTGGCTAATTGTATGGCTTCTTCTTCTGTTTTAAATTTCATTATTGCCAAAGTAGGTCCGAATGTTTCTTCAGAAGCTACTTTCATGGTGTGGTTACAATTTTCGAAGATGGTAGGCGGAATATGGTGGGAGCCTTTTTCCTGAATCCCGCCACATAATAATTTTGCACCTTTTGCCAAAGCATCTTCGATATGATCTTCAATTACTTTTACTTGAAATGAAGCCGTAACAGCCCCTACATCGCAGTCTTCCGGCGATTTTGTATCTCTGTTGGGATGTGAAGTTCTAAGGCGTTTTGTTCTTTCCACTAAATATGGAACTAACTTATCGTATATGCCTTCTTGAACATATAAACGCTCAATTCCTGTACAGTTTTGCCCTGCATTGGTAAATGCGCCCCACATAATTCCATTTACAGTTCTATCAATATCTACATCATCAAAAACGATACTTGGGTCTTTGCCGCCTAATTCCAAATCTATCGGAATTAATTGCTGTGCGCAAGCCTCCATTAATTTACGTCCTGTTTTTACGCTTCCAGTAAAATGTACTTTATCGGGGCGGTGTGCCAGTAATTTTGCACCTGTTTCTTTGCCGCCCACTACTACCTGTATGGCATCTTTCATAAAGCCACTTGTTGCAAAGAAATGCTCCCAAAGTGGTTTCAAAGGGGTTACTTCAGAGGGTTTTACTATCGTGGCATTTCCTGCCAAAAACGACATTAACGAAGGTACAATTACCTGGTAGAAAGGGAAATTCCATGGCGTGATAACCAAAACAGTACCTAGCGGTTCTATATACTGCATTGATTTTTTTTCCATCAAGAAAATTGGCTGCGGCACTTTTCTGTCTTTCAATGTTTTGGGTGCTAATTTTCTGTAAACGTCGATAACATCGGTGACTTCAAATACTTCGGCAGCAAATGCATCGGTACGCGCTTTGCCAGTTTCCGCAATAATACAATCTAAAATAAAATCGCTATTGGCAATCACATAATCTCTGATTTTATATACTTCTGCAATGCGTTGTTCAACGCTCATTGCCTGTATTTTAGGTTGAATAGCGCTTGCTTTTTCAAAAAACGTTTGCGCTTGTGCATCCGTTATTTCATCTATTTCATAAAGGGTAGTTCCATTTATCGGATTGGTAATTTTAATGGCGTTAGATTCTAATACAGTCATATCTTATTGAATTTGTGCTCCAATATACCTATTAATGGTGATATATTGCAGTTGTATTGTTTTATTTTTTAGTAAATAAAAAGCTGAAGGAATGTCTTTAGTTTTCTTCTTGATAAAATAATTTATAATATTTTCTTCCATCATCGTCAATACCCTGCTCTATCCATTCGCGATTGCCATGAATATAGACATGGAAATTTCGATCTAATTTTAGTACACTTTTAAAAATTCGGGCTTGCTTTTTTACGGCTTGTGCTGAAATCTCAAAATTGGATTGCAGTTCCAATCCATTGTATTTCTGATAGGATTCATCAAAATTCCTGAAAGAATCTATTACATTTGGTGCTTGCAATACTTCGGTTTCAAACTCCTCTTTATCGAAATTTTCATGTTTTTTAAAATATTGTACCGAGCGATTTAACAAGTCAATTTGGTCTGTTTTAGATACCTGATATTCTTCTGGAAATTGTTCAGTAATATATGATTTTGTAAGCGATAGAAAATGGTTAGTGTTATTGATATAATCGTTTTTAGGCTCTACATTTATAAAATCATTTATCCAATAATCAGTATCAACGCCTTTGGAATTATTATCAATTACTAATACAGTATAGGGTTCATCGGAAAATAAAATCAAACAAGCTTTATCAGGTTTTTTGCCGCTGATTCCTTGTTTTAGTGCTATGCTTGTTCCTGCTTGATGCTGCTGTGTTTCTAAGAAATTTTCTTTATTTTCTATTTTATAAATTCCTAAAGCAGTGTATAATTTCTGATTGAGTTTTACATCGTCAAACTTTATAATAAATAAATCGCCGTCATTAATATTCGGATGTTTAGAAACGGAATATAGATGTTGTAAAATATGTTTCGAGCTTTCTTCAAAATTACTACTGTGATAAATTGCTTTTGATAATTTAAACAAAGGATGCAACTCTAAATCTATGGTGTGTGTAAATTCATACGTAGTATGTACAGAGGTAAATGGTTTTAGAAAAATCTTTTTCAAAATTTCTTCTTCCTCCTCGCTTTCATATTCATAAATAAAAGGAGGGTTTGTTTTTGAAGCGTGTTCACCAATAGTTTGGTATGATAATTTTCGAATAGTAGCTTCTTGATATTCAATCATAAATATAAAAACGTTTTATACTGCAAATAAAGTAAATTCAAATTTAAAAAGATTATAAAAAGCATTTTCCTTGCCCTCGATAGGTAGGAACGCTTTCTGTTATTTTCCCATTTTCAATTAAGTAAAGTTCATTAAATCGCTCGCAAATTTCGCCGGCTTTGCTGTGTCTAAATAGTATCGTATCTCCGATGTCTATTTTTTCTTTTCCTTTGTATTCAAATGGTGTTTGTACTTCGCCGGTACCTTCATTTTCTGTTAGTGATATTCCTTTTGGTAAATATGGTTTAGGTTGTTTATCTATCCCGATGGTACCACTTGCTATATATCCGCCACCTAAGCAAGTGTAAAATCCTGCTTTTGGTTTTCGTACTATTTGAAGAGCAAAGCCCACTGCCGGTTGGTGTTTAAATCCTGAGTAATAATCAAATAAAGCAGGAGCGTAGAAGCCTGATCCTACGGTTACTTCCGTTACCCAATTTTCTTGAATACTGCTTTCTATACTGCCAGTTCCGCCGGCATTTACAAAGTCTAATTTATATCCTTTGGTATTTATATATTGTACAATTTCTTTTCTACGTTTGGAGTAATCGGCTATAGAAATTTTTTTCAAAAATGGAATAACGTAATTTTTAATACCGTTTGCCGGATTGTGGTCGCCTACGCCTGCAATCTGTGCTTCGTAACCCATTACGCCCGAGAGTTGCGCATTTTTATATTTTTCAAATTTATCTACAAATGCTTTAGCATTTTCTACTGTGGTTAAAGGAGAACGCATCACGCCAAAATGTATTCCCGGAAAATCCGTGGACATATCGATGTCTATACATACCGGCTGATGTACGCCTACTCGTTGGGCTATTTCATTGAGAAGTTGTAAGTGGGCTTCACTATCTACCATCAATACAATTTTTTTTCCATTTTTTGTGGCAAGGCATATTTTTTCTATTTCTAATGTATTTACAATTGGGTAGCCCAATAGTAAATCATCCAAGCCTTGATCTATCAAAAACAAGGCTTCATTTCCTGTAAAGCACATAATTCCTTTATAGATAGGATTAGATTTTAGAATATGTTTTATGATAGAAACACAACGTAGGGATTTGGAAGCAATGCGTAATGTTTTATTGCTTTTAGCCGCACGCTGTGCAATGTCTGCACAATTTTTATCTAATAAATCTATGTCGCAGTAGGCAAGGGGCAACTGTAGGTTTTTGAAGAGCGCATTGTAGCTGGAGTAGGTTGGATTTTTCATGTCTAAAAATAAAAAAAATCCTCCCGAAAGCGGAGGATTTTTAAAAGTATATTTTTTAAAATTCTATTCTGTATTGCAGCGTGACCGACCTCGGCGGTTCTAATCTACCTACTCGCAGCCAGTATTCAGTATTTAAAATATTATTTACGATTAAACCGAGGTTGTGTTTTTTCTTAACAGTAAAAAACATGCGTGTATTCATTACAAAATATCCTCTAACTTTTGCATTGTTTGCAAGGTAATCAGAAACTCCTGGAATGGCGATAAATATTTTATCGAAGTTTTCCATTTTGCTATAAAAACGAGCATCAAAACCGATGTTGAAGAAATTGTTGTAAGTATAGTCCATATCTAACGTTAGCAAGTGTCTGTTTCTATATTTTAGTAATTGTTCAGCAGTGTCGCTTCCCACACGTTGGTAAGAGTATTTGAATAGATACTTCAAGAATGTGCCAACATTATCTAAACCATAAATTGAACCGGTATTTAATGCTGCTGGAAGTGCATAGGTGTATCCAACATTAAAAGACGCTCTGTGTTTGCCGTAGTTTAGTTCATTTTTAAAGGATAAATCCCATCCTGCTATTCGAGCTTTAGTAATATTTTTAAACTCAATATTTATCATTGCATTGGAAGATGGAGTAGAGCCAACGGCTGTAGGTTCTACAATATTTTTATATTCTTGCCAATAAAATGCCCCATCGAACATTCCCACGTAATGATTGTTCTTCTTAGTGCCAAATTTTTGTTGGAACCCAATTTCTGCTGTCCATCCATATTCTGGTTTTATATTAGGATTGGGTAATATTCCTAAGGTAGAAGTGGTATAAACGGAATCGCGTGTGGTGGTGTAAAAAGTATCACAAATAGGATGATTTTCTACAATTGTATAATGATTATCTGTACTACCAACACGTTCGTTCACAAATCGTTCCGCAAAGCTCGGGAAACGGTATGCCTGCCCGATATTGAAACGAAGATATGTGTTTTTTGCTGCTTGGTAATTTAAACCGGCTCTCCATTGCCCAGGTAAATAGAATTTTAGTTTTCCGTTTTTGTCTCTAAATTCAGAACCTGTAACACCACTCAATTTTTGAAATGCGAAATATTCAAAACGTACACCACCCACTAAAGTAAGACGGTTGTATTTTTTTTCTAGTTGCATAAATCCGGCCAAGATATTTGCTTTTTTCTTTTTTCCATCACTAAAAGCAGGTACTTTTATCCATAGCAATTGTTCATCTACACCCGCTATTACAGTTAGGTTTTTTTGTTCATAATTTTTAATAAACTGATAATTGATATTTTCCAACAAGGTCTTTGTATCAAAAGAAGGTCTGTTGAAGTACATTCTTGTTTTTATTTCATGCTTGTTATTTTTTTTGTCGTAAATTGTTAAAAAAGGATCTACTGTTAATCGGATATTCTCAAAACTATTATCTGCAGCAGCTTTATAGGCTCCGTCATTGTCATTTTGCCAATAGAAAAATTCGTAATCTTTATTATACATGAAATTCCCAGCAAAACCAAAAGATAATTTTGGGTTTTTCTTAGAAATCCATTTTAATCGATAATTTACACGTGCTAAATATTCTAATCCATTTTGATAAACGGTATTATTCAAATATAAACTGGCCCCTACATTATATTCAAAAAAATCTGTTGGTTTATGTGCTCTCATAAAGGACATTCCAGCTGAGGGTTTAGGGAAGTCCCAGTATTTTGTGATTTTTCTTTTGGGTGGAGTAATAAAACTGGTAAATGCAGTTATTCTAGTAACTGGCGTCGAAGTTGGTTTTTGCGTTTGCAAGCTAATCGTTCCGTTCATGGCAGAAGAGCCGTATAGTACAGAAGAAGCCCCTTTTAATACTTCTATTTGCCCAACGGATTCAGTAGGTAATAAACTCCATTTTACATCGCCTCTATCTGGTGATAATAACGGAAGTCCATCTAATACCACCATTACACGTGAGCCTACACCATACGCCCATCCACTACCTGCACGTATATTTGCTTGCCCGTCTGCAATGTTTAAACCCGAAACTCTTCTTGCTACTTCATCTATGCGTAATACATTGGAAGTGGCTAATTGTTTGGGTTTTATTACATCTACCGAAATTACCTCTTCAGATGCATGTTTTTGATATAATGAACCTGTAATAACTAAGTCATTTCCTAAAACATTTTTAGCTTCATCTTCTAGTTTTAAATCTAATGAGGTGGTTTCATCGGCTTTTACTTTTACTTTTTGACTGTTGGTGGTATAGCCGACATAAGAAAAAGTAAGTGTGTAAGTACCTTCCGGTGCTTTTAGTTCGTATTCTCCATTTATATCAGAGATAGTTGATAGGTTGTTATCTGTAGTAACATTGACGCCAATTAGAGCATCTTTGGTATTGGCATCTGTAATTTTTCCTTTGATAGTACCGTCAGCAGCAAGTGTGTATAAGGTGGACAGTAGCAGTAAGATGTTAAATACAATTAATTTTTTGAATTTCATGAATTATTTGTTTAGGCAAAAATACGCTGCAGACTGCATTTACCCTAAAAAAAAACAAACTTTTATACACATTACCTACTTATGGTGAGTGTATAAAAGTTTGTTGTGAAATTATGATTTATCTAATGTTAATTGAACGTCATGTCCATGCGAAAACCATACGTACGAGGCGCTTCCACAAGCGTTGGACGTAAGGTATATTCTCTATTGGTAATATTTTTAATTATAAAGGAAAAATTAAAATCTCTATTTTCTCTTGTAAAGTGATATCCAATACGAGTATCTAAAACAAAGTCTCCTTTAAATTTAGGATGAGCATCGTTCATAGTGTATCCTTTTTTCAAATGAGAGGCAGCATAAGCTTTATAACTAGGTAGAATGAATGCAAAAACAGCATCTACACTTTCCATAAAGCTGTAATACTGACCGGTTACACCGATAGTAAATCCTTTGAAATCAACATCCCAAGAGCCGATAAACTGATGACGGAAACGGTATTTTAATACGTTGTATTGTGCTGTTCCTTTGTATTCATCGCTTGTTGGGTCGTATTTTTTATATTTAGGAACGATGTATGTATAACCTAAGTTTATGGTCGTTGGGAATTTTCCAAATAATTTTCCTTCACCACCGATAGTAGCTTCAAGTCCGTAAATCATGGTACCACTTTTTACGTTATTTGCTTGAAAACCAAGGGTAGGAGTATTTACTAAGTTAAATTCCATCATGTTTTTATATTGAGAATAGAATGCTGCAAGGTCGGCAAATGCTCTTACGTATTTTCCTAATTTAATACCTTGTTTAATACCTACTTCAAAAGTCAATCCTGTTTCAGAAGTTAAATTTCTATTAGGGTAAATTCCGAAACCAGTGCCTAATTGCGTTTGTACAAATTTCTCCGCGATAGTAGGGAAGCGGTAACCCTGTCCGAAGGAAGTACGGATATAGGTGTATTTAGCTGCTTGTACACTTAGTCCTACGCGTGATACCGGTTTAGTTTCCCATTTTTGTTTATCTAAGTGGTTCGATTCAAATCGGAAACCATAGGTAACTGTTAATCGATTGAAGAATTTTTTATCTAATTGAAAATATCCTGCAACGTTTGTTCCAGTGTGAATGGTATCGCCGAATAATTGAGAAGTAGAGTGAACATAGTTCGCCACAGCACCAGCAGTAACGGTAAAGTTCCATTTTTCTATCCTACGTTGGTATTGATATTCTCCATAAATATAATCATTAGAATTACTTTGATTGTTGCTATTATCAATTGCTGTTCTAGTGTATCTTCCTAAAACTTTATGGCTATTTCCTTTAGAGTCATTATATCTAAAGAATGGGTCTATACTTACTCTGAAACTTCTGGAATATGTAGGTACGCCTGTTGTAGAGCTTGGTAAGTATTTATCCATTCCGTTTCCACCCCACAAAAAGAACGTTTGGCTTTTAGAGGCTTGGAGGTTTGTATTTACACCAATGCTCATCTTCTCGTTGATACGATATCTTAAATCTACAGTAACACGACCACGAGTTTCATTGTCGCCCCATTTAGAACCTTGTCTTTTTAAGAACATACCACCAGCTACAATGTCTAATTTATTTACTTTTTGTCTATAGGCAAAGGAGAAACCGGCTTCATAAGGACGTCTGTTTAAATCATTTTTGATAGTGGTATCAGCGCCCATTACTTCTGCTTTCATGTGTATGCTGTCTAGCTTCCACCATTGTTTGTTGATATTGGTATCTCTTACAATAACACCAGCAACTGGGTCATAGATATAATCCTTTTTATTTGGATTATCTACAACAGAACCAAAAGTGGACATTTTGAAAAATGGTTTTGATGTTGGATATGCTGTACGGATATTTACTATACCATTCATTGCTGAAGAACCATATAATGCAGAGGCTGCGCCTTTGATTATCTCTATCTGTCCGATGTTTTCTACCGGTAAGCCTGACCATGCCGGAAATCCAGCATCTGCTTGTAAAATTGGTAAATCGTCTAATAATAATAAAACACGAGAACCTGCACCATAAGAATATCCTGAGCCGCCACGAATATTAGGCTGTCCGTCCACTACAGTTACGCCCGAACTTTTATTTAATGCGTCTTTTACGTCATTTAAATTTTGTTTTTCTAATGCTGCTGGTTTTATCACATCTATGGATACACTTTCTTCTCCAATTTTACGTTCAAATTTACTGCTGGTTACTACTAATTCATCCAACATACTTTGTACTTCGCCCATAGTAATATCTAAGGTTATGGTTTGGTTGGCTTTTAAGGTTACGGGCTTTGTAATGTTATCATATCCAACATAGCTGAATATGATTTTGTAGCTGCCCGGTTCGAGTTCTAACTCGTACTTTCCATCTTCGTTGGTAATAGAACCGGTGGTGCTGTTTTCTACAGATACGTTTACTCCTATTAGGGTTTCGTTGCTCTTTGCGTCTTTGATGACCCCATTTAGTGTGCCTTTTTGAGCGAATACTTGCACACTAATAAAGGTTAGCAATAACAGAAAAAAATTCTTCATGAGGTTAATTTTAAATGTTTGGCTTTTAATTTTTGTTGAACTGCTAAAATATGTTAATTAATTTGAAAATAAAAAGATTATAATTTGACATTTGCTAAAAAAAACTCCAACACTAAGGTTGGAGTTTTTTTCTACCTAAAGATACAATTAATGTAATTTTAAGAATGTTCCTCTAAGGTTTAATTTTAAACCAGCAAGATTTGTAAGGTTGATTGGTGAAGTGATATTTGTATTTCCTTTAGAAATGTTAATTTTTGTTGTTGCACCAGTAGAAGTTATAGTACCTGTTCCAGTACCTACAATTCCCCAAATTTTAACCATACCGCTTGGTACTAATGTGGAAGGAATTCTTAAAGTGTCGCCTGTTGTAAATGCAATTGAATCTAATAAAATAGTATTGCAATCATCACTGCTGATTTTTCCTGTTAATGTTCTACCTAATGCAGTAGAATGAATGCTAACAGCACTACCTGTTACAGTAGCATCTAATGTGTCTCTAATTGGTGCTAATCCTGGATTTAAAGCATCAATGAACACAGTATGTGCACCTGTATCTCTACCTGCTACTGAATAACATGTAGGTCCTTTTTTGCTATCAGTACAGCTTGTAGTTAAAAATGTAGCTGCAAAAAATGCAACTATTGCAGTTAATAAGAGTGTTTTTTTCATTTTGTAAATGTTTTTTTAGTGTGAATGAAAGTTTAACAAAAGTATCATTTATATCCTTAAAACAAAAGTTATTTTGACATTTTTAAAACAATTCACTTATAAATTGAATTTCTTGCTTTTTATCAATAAATAATACTCTTGTGTTTTTTTATCAAACGTATAGGGTAAAAAAAAGAGCCTTAAAAGGCTCTTTTTTTAATTTCCTAATAAAGATTTATTGTTTAGTGAAAACTCCAGTTAAAGACTGCCCTGAAAGTGGAACTACAGTTGTTCCAATTGTAGCAGTACCTGCTTTGATATTAATAACTGTATTTAATTTAGTTCCATTAACGATACCATACCCACCGGCACGAATATTTGATAAAGTTACTGTTCCAATTGATTGAGAAGCTATCATAACAGAATCTAATAATACTTTTCCGCAATTATTAGGATCGAAAGTACCCGTTAATGGTACGCCTAATTGTTCACTTTTAATGGTTATTTTGTTATCGCTTGGCGTTGGGTCTGTTATTGTTAAAGAATCATCAAAGGTATAAACACCACCTAAGATAGAATGTGAACCCTTGTACCCTCCTAAAGTACTTGTTTCGTTTACTGCACAAGTTTTTGTTTTAGGATCGCAACCTGTAAGAACTGTAGCAACGGCAAGCGCTGCAAATGATAATACTAAAATTTGTTTTTTCATTTTTGTAATTTTTATTTTATAACGTACAAATATATTATCAAATTTCGTTCCGTAGTAAGATATAATCTCAATAAAAAGTGAAAATATGTGAACAAATATGGATAAATTTAAATTTATATTTTGTAGTTGAAAAAAAATAACAATAAAGTATTACCAATATTTGTGTAGAGGTTGCACTGAATTACAAATAAAAAATTTTAAATTAGCAACGCTATAAAAATTAATACCATGTCAACAGTACTTGAAAATACAACAACAGCCACGTTTGATGCTGCTACAATAGTAAACAAACAGCGCGCGTTTTTTGCTACAGGTAAAACTAAAGTTGTAGATTATAGAATAGAGCAACTAAAAATATTACGACAAATTATTGTCGATAATGAATCTCAAATAAAAGAGGCACTCAAAAAGGACTTGAATAAATCTGGATTAGAAGCCTACACCACCGAAATAGGTTTTATGATTGCCGATATTGATCATACTTTAAAAGATATACGCTCGTTAGCCAAACCACGTAAAGTAAAAACACCTTTGTTTCATCAATTAGGCTCCTCTTGGATACAAGCAGAACCGTATGGATGCACTTATATTATTGCCCCTTGGAACTATCCTTTTCAGTTGGCATTGTCGCCGGTAGTAGGAGCAATTGCCGCCGGAAATACATGCTTGCTGCGCCCGTCGAGTATGTCTGCCAATACTGCAAAATTATTGGAACGACTTATCAACCCGAATTTTGACGAGGGATTGCTAAAAGTAGTATTGTGCAATACGGTGGAAAGCAATGAATTGCTAGAGCATAAATTCGATTATATTTTCTTCACCGGCAGCCCCGATGTAGGACGACATATTTACCAAATGGCAGCTAAGCACCTAACGCCAGTTACGTTAGAGTTGGGCGGAAAAAGCCCTTGTTTTGTAGATGAAAAATTTGATGAAAACTGGGGAATTAAACGATTAGTTTGGGGGAAATTTACCAATGCCGGACAAACTTGCGTAGCACCTGATTATGTATTAGTAGATAAAAAAGCAAAACAAAAATTTGTGGAATTATTTACCAAAACGGTAAAAGAATTTTACGGAGATAATCCGCAGCAAAGCCCCGATTTTGGACGTATCATAAATGAAAAGCATTTCTTACGATTAAGCAGATTTATAGAGAAAGGCAATGTAGTTTTAGGCGGACAAACAGATATCAGTAATCTATACATTGCCCCTACATTATTAGATAATGTTTCGCCTGAAGATGAAGTGATGAACGAAGAAATTTTCGGCCCGATAATGCCTATCATTGAATATGAAAAATTAGACGATGCCATTAAATTTGTAACGGCCCGAAACAAACCCTTAGCCTTGTATATTTTTTCAGATGATAAAATGTATCAAGAGAAAATTTTAAGTAAAACCTCTTCCGGAAATGCATCTATCAATGAGTGTTTAATGCACGTGGGGCAATTTGAATTACCATTCGGAGGAGTAGGAGAGAGCGGTATCGGAGCATATCACGGCAAGTTGAGTTTCGATACATTCAGCCATTTAAAAGGAGTATTGAAAAAATCTACATTAGCAGATATTGCACAGCGATATCCGCCTTATACCGAAAGTGGTGCTAAACTGATTAAAAAATTACTTTCTTGGTTTATGTAATCCATAAAAACTAAAAAAAAGCTGCCGAAAATGGCAGCTTTTTTTACCATGTAATATTCAATTTAAAATTAAATCGTCGAGAGGTAAGATAATTAGGGATTGCCCAAAGGTTGTTTTCAGTGTCTTTTATCCATCTGTAGGAAAGCGTATTTCTGATGCCGATAATATTGAATACTTCAAAGCTTGCCCAGATATTTTCAAACTTAGCACCGAAACTTTTTGGTTTTTTTACTGCACGTTTTTGTCCATTTAGCAATAATGCAGAAAATCCAATATCTAAGCGGCGATAGGGGGGCATTTTTAATACATCTTTATATCTATTGTGGTCGGGCGGACCATAAGGCAATCCGGTACCAACTACCAAATTAAAATGTACTTTAAATCGCTTGTATTTTTCCAAATAATCTTGAAAATAAAAACTTACAAATAAGGCTTGGTCGGTAGGTCTGCGGATATATCCGGGGAAATTTGTAAGAGTATCTGTGATTCGATTATTTGTAGCATTTGGTGAATTGTAAATTGTCCCTAAGCTATCTTTATATGTGTAGTAATAATCATTATTTATGTTTTCTTTGGTATTCAAATAAGAGACGGTAATCCAAGAATCTGTACCTTTTATCATTTCACCAAATAAGCGTAAATCCAATCCTGTAGCATATCCTTTTGCATTGTTTTGTGCAAAATAGCGAATACGTACGTCTTCAATTTCATAAGGATTTAAGTTTCGGATGTACTTGTAATATGCTTCTGCCGAGAATTTGAATTTCCTATTTTTTATTTTGAAATTATAATCTGCACCCAATACCACATGGTATGATTGCTGTGCCTTTACCTTTCGGTTGATGGTGCCATCAAATTGGCGTAACTCTCTGTAAAAAGGAGGCTGTACATACATGCCGCCTGCTAACCGAAAGGTTACATCGCTTTTTAATTTGGGATGGTAAATTAATTGTATGCGCGGACTTACCAAAAATTCTTTGTTGATATTCCAGTAATTATAGCGTATTCCGGCAGTTAAAGTTAGTTGTGTAGAGTCGGTATTTATAATATTCCAAGTATCTTGAAAGTAACCGTGTGCCCGAAACGAAGCAAGGTTGTTTTTAGATTTTATATGATATGGAAAAACGATAGAAGTTCCGGAATACGGAATAGAATACCCAGCGGAGTCGATGCGTTGCCATTCGCTAAGTTCATCATTAATTTTTTCGTATTGGAAAGTAGCACCCCATTCTAAAAGGTGTTTCTCTTTGGCATCGTGTTTATCTTTAATAATATATTTTCCTAAATGTGCAACATTGGCTACAATAGCATTTAGTTTATTGCGTTCCCAATCATGAAATGCACCGATGGCTAAGTTGGCTTTTTTGTTTCCAAAATTATCGCTGCTCGGATCTATTTCTATTTCATCTAAAGAGTAATAACTTGTAATATCAAAGGATTCGGCTTCTTTCATTTTCCAAAAGGAAGAAAGGAATTTTAAACTCAATTTGGTGTTGGGTAAATATTTATAAGAAATACCTACCATAGTGTTTTCAAATCTATCTTTTTCTTTACCGTCAAAATCTACGGAAAATTGAATAAGTTTATCAAATGTACCTGCACGGGTGTTTTCAGTTATAGGGGTAAACTTATAATCATTAAAGGAGTGGTTGGCTAAAATTTCGATATCATGTTTTATATTCGGTTTGATATGGAAATCTGCTTGTATATCAAAAAAATTAGGATTGTATTCTCCTTTTTTGTCTAAACTGCCCAACAAATAGCCGTTTGTTTTGTAGCGCATTCCTACGAGATAAGTAAATTTTGGATTCTCTTTTATACTGTTTTTTTTGGAGTATGTTGCTCCTTCAACATGGGCATTTACGCCTAATATACTTGCCATTACGGAGCCGTGAAATTCTTTGGGTGTTTTGTATTTTATATTTAAAACCGATGACATTTTATCACCATATTTTGCTTCAAATCCGCCGCCTGAAAAATAGAGTTTGTCGGTTAAATCTAAATTAGTAAAACTCAATCCTTCTTGCTGTCCGCTAGAAATTAGAAAGGGTCTATATATTTCAAAGTCGTTTACATACACCAAATTCTCATCATAATTTCCACCGCGAACATTGTATTGCCCCGAAAGTTCATTGTTAGATTGCACGCCTTGTCCCAATGTTTTTATTACCGTTCCAACATCACCTGTTGGGTTGGGGAAATATTCTGCACTCTTTGCTTGCAGTACTGTTTCGCCTGTTCTACTTTTTGTAGCTGTAATCTCTACGGTATCAATCAAATTTTCATTTTGTATTAATTGAATATCTTTATAAATGGTGACTTTATTTGTAGGATAAATAATTATCGTTTTTTTTAGATATTCTACTCCTGAAAATTCGATAACACAGGAGTCTTCATAAGTTACATCAATGGCATAAAATCCCTTGGTATTAGAAATAGTTCCGTTATGTGTTCCTAATTGTGAAATAGAAACATTGGGAACGGGATTGTTTTTATAATCGGTGATTTTCCCTTTTACTACAATATTTATTTGTGCAGGTGCAGTAAAAACTACCAATAGTAAAATTGCAGATATGGTAAGGGTTCGCATCATAAGGTAAACGAAAATCGCTAAACGATATTTTTAAGTTGTTGTATTGTTTGTATTGGATTTTCTGAATTGAAGACGGTGTTTCCGGCTACTAATACATCTGCACCACATTTAAGTAATTGTGCTGCATTTTGTAAGGATACGCCGCCATCAATTTCAATAAGTGTATGCGCATTTCTTTTTAAAATAATATCCTTTAATGCTGAAATTTTACGATAGGTATTTTCAATAAACTTTTGACCGCCAAATCCTGGATTTACACTCATCATACATACTATATCTACATCGTTGATTACATCTTCTAATAAGGCTACAGAAGTATGTGGATTGATGGCTACTCCTGCGCGCATTCCGGTAGTGTGTATTTTTTGCAATGTCCGGTGTAGGTGTATAGAGGCTTCATAGTGTACCGATAAAATATCGGCTCCAGCACTTTTAAACTGTTCAATATATTTGTCTGGTTCAACAATCATCAAATGCACATCAAATGTTTTAGTGCTTAGTTTGCGCATAGCTTGTATAAGTGGAAATCCGAAAGAAATATTGGGTACAAAAACGCCGTCCATAACATCAATATGAATGTATTCTGCTACGCTGTTATTTAGCATTTCAAAGTCGTGCTGTAAGTTGCTAAAGTTGGCAGACAAAACGGATGGAGCTATGATAGGTGGTTTCATTGTGGTAAAGATAAAAAGATATTTATGAAAATATTAGTGAATAGTGAATAGGGAGAAATCTAAAATTTAAAACCTCATTTAGTGAACGCATATTGAATAATATTTGCGCCCATTTTTAATGCCTTTAATCTTGTTTCTTCGGTATCTTTATGTACAGATTGGTCTTCCCAGCCATCTCCTAAATCGCACTCAAAATCATAAAAACAAACCAATTTTCCTTGATAAATTATTCCAAATCCTTGTGCGGGCTTGCCGTCGTGTTCATGTATTTTAGGCAAGCCATTCGGGAAATCATATTTTTGATGATAGATTGGATGCGAAGCCGGTAATTCTACGAATTCTAATTCTGGAAATACTTTTTTCATAGCTTTGCGGATGTAAGGGTCTATTCCATAATTGTCAGAAACATGTAAAAAACCGCCACCTATTAAATAAGTTCTTAAATTATCTGCTTCTTGATCGGTGAAAATAATATTTCCATGCCCTGTAATATGCACAAATGGATAATTGAAAAGTGCTGCACTTCCGGGTTCTACTTCATTGATGTCGCTGCTTAAATTGGTGTTTAAGTTTTGATTGCAAAATTTTGCTAAGTTGGGTAATGAAGTTGGATTGGCGTACCAATCACCGCCACCTTTGTATTTTAATAACCCAATTTTCGCTGACGATTTTGATTGCCCGAAAAGAGCAATTGTACAACTACAAAAAAATAATATTAGAAATATTGGTTTAGCTTTCATCATTCAATAATTGAATTGTAGAACAGGCAACAACGCCCGCCGTTTCTACCCGCAAGATAGAATTTCCTAGCGAAATAGGAATATAATTTCTGTTAAGAGCAGCTTGTATTTCTGTTGGCGAAAAATCACCTTCGGGGCCAATAAGAATTAATGCTGTATTTTCTTTTTTATACACTGATTTTAAGGGCTTTTTTTCGGCTTCGCAATGGGCTATAAACTGTTGCTGTATGCCATTATGTTCTTCTGAAATAATTTTTTTAAAAGCTTGTATTTGATGTAATACCGGAAAATATAATTGACCGCTTTGCTTGGCGGCCGAAACAATAATCTGTTGCAGCCGTTCTTGTTTTATAGTCTCTTTTTCAGTTCGGTCAGTAAGGATAGGAAAAATATTTGCGATTCCAATTTCAGTAGCTTTTTCCAAAAACCACTCTAAACGTGCCGGATTTTTTGTGGGGCAAATGGCCACTGAAAGTTTTTGTTTATTTTCGTTTTCTTGCCGTACTATTTTTTTAATTTCAATCTGTACTTCCTGTTTTTGTATATTCGAAATTATACCTTCATACAAGCTGCCACTTCCGTTTACTATTTCTACTTTATCGTTTGTTTTACAGCGCAGAACTTTAGCACAATGTTGTGCCTCTTCACCTTCTAAATAAATGTAATTCGATTGGATATTTTGGCTGTAAAATCTTTTCACTTTTGTGGTAAATTGAATGAGTTTATTTTGATGGTTTGCTTGTAATGTTTTATTCTGCAATGTCTTCTTCTTCGGTTTCTTCGCCGAAAAACCAAAAATGTGTTTGTCCGTAATTTCTAACTTCTAATAAATTTGGATGTTCCGTAAAATCATGTTTGGGTGATGTTTCTAAGATAAACATGCCATCGTCTTTCAGTAATTTTTTCTCGAAAATAATATCGGGAATTTCGTTTATTACTTCTAAGGCATACGGTGGTCCGGCAAAAATTAAATCATATTGTTGCGTGCAATTTTTTGCAAATTGTATAGCATCTCCGAAGATGATTTTGTGGTTTTGTATTTTCACTTCCTCACTCATTTTTTTTATAAACGCCAAACTTATTTTGCTCATATCTACAGAGGTAATATCAGTGCAACCCCGAGAAAACATTTCCATATCTAAACTTCCGGTGCCAGCAAATAGATCCAAGAATTTTACTTCAGAGAAATCAAAATGATTATTAAGAATATTAAAAAGAGCTTCTTTGGCAAAATCTGTAGTAGGACGTGCCGGAATGTTTTTTGGAGGATAAAATCGTTTGCCTTTTAATGTTCCAGATATAATCCTCATCTTTTGTATTATTTATGATTTATGTTTATTGTAATTTTCATTTTTTTTACAAACCCATTCCCAGTAGGTTAATGTAGTAATGAAGAGGAATATCTTCGATGCCATATAAGAATGGAAGTGTATTTTTTAATGTTCTGTCAATTTCAAAATTTCGTACATATCCGTAAGTTGTAGAGTACATCGGTGATTTTTCTTCTATAAATCCATATAAAATAGCAGGGAATTCATTTAGGTTTAAATCTAAATGTTCATACGATAATCGTATGTAATAGAGTAAGTCTTCTTTTGCTTTTATCGGAAATTTATTATAAAAAATATTGTTTCCTTCTTTTTTATAGCAAATAGTTAATTCTTCTCCATAAATATTGAGTGCCAAATAATTTTTGAATGAAAGTTTAGTATTGTGAAAATTCAGTAAACCAAAATCAGTACAGTAAAACTCTACGTTAGGCAGTTGATTTTCTATGTAGTTGATGGTTTTATCGGGCAAGGCATAGTAAACGTAAAATGAATCTGTAATTTTATTTTTAAGATACGTGAGGTTTTCATTGTCCGAAAACCCTAGTAATCGAAAAATCTCAGCTGGTTTTTCTGTTTTATCGGGCAGTATCGTAAATTCTGGAGAGTAAATTGCTACTTTACTATTTTTAAATGGTAATCCCAACAACTCCTGCCGGTCGGAGAACCAAATAGCAATAGAGTCGTTGTGTAAGAATTTTCCTATAGTTTGATCTATAACTTTAGCTTCAAAATCAATAATTTGGTTGTTTTCTTTATCCAAAATGGCATAGGAATAGCAATATGGATGTAAATGCATCAACAATTCCAGCTGTTGCGACTTTCGTAATATGTCTATTGTGGCTCTAATACTTGATATTTTATGCAATTATAACAAAAACAAAATTTTATCGGAAACTTTTTACTTAATTACTTATTACTTTACTAATTTTGTCGCTTTAAATAGAGAAATTAGAATTATCATCAATAAAAAATTTATCTCTTTCTTAATAAAAATAAAAAAATACAATGAATTTACACGAATATCAAGGAAAAGACCTATTGAAAAAATTTGGAGTAAGAATACAAGAAGGTATTGTAGCTGAAACTGTAGAACAAGCGGTAGCCGCATGGGAGCAAATTCATGCCCGTACGGGAAGTGAGGGAGTAGTAGTAAAAGCGCAAATACATGCCGGAGGAAGAGGTAAAGGCGGCGGTGTGAAATTTGCCCCAAATTTAGAAGCACTTAAAGAAAAAGCTAGCCAAATATTAGGAATGACCTTAGTAACTCCTCAAACCGGTCCGCAAGGAAAAGTAGTACATAAGATTTTTATAGCTGAAGATGCTTATTATCCAGGCGCAAATCCGACAAAGGAATTTTATATGTCTGTTTTGTTGGACAGAAATAAAGAATGCAACGTAATTATGTATTCTACAGAAGGCGGTATGGATATTGAAGAAGTGGCGGAGCATACCCCAGATAAAATTTTTAAAGAATGGATAGACCCAGCTGTAGGTTTACAAGCTTTTCAAGCACGACGTATTGCCTTTAATTTGGGATTAAGTGGAAATGCATTTAAAGAAATGCTAGGTTTTGTACAAAGTTTGTATAAAGCTTATGAAGCATCTGATTCCAGTATGTTTGAGATAAATCCTGTGTTAAAAACATCAGATGAAAAAATAATTGCAGTAGATGCAAAAGTAAATTTAGATGATAATGCATTGTTCAGACATCCTGATTTGCTAGCCCAACGCGATTTATTAGAAGAAGACCCGACGGAAGTGGAAGCTGGAGAAGCTGACTTGAACTACGTGAAATTAGATGGAAATGTTGGTTGTATGGTAAATGGTGCCGGCTTGGCAATGGCAACTATGGATATCATCAAACTAAGTGGCGGCGAGCCTGCAAATTTCTTGGATGTTGGCGGAACTGCTAATGCAGAACGCGTAGAAAAAGCATTCCGAATTATAATGAAAGACCCACATGTAAAAGCAATTTTGATAAATATATTTGGCGGTATTGTTCGATGTGATAGAGTAGCTGAAGGCGTTATCGAAGCATATAAAAATATTGGCACTATAGATATTCCGATTATCGTTCGCTTGCAAGGCACTAATGCCGATATCGCCAAACAAATGATTACAGATTCTGGTTTAAAAGTAGAATCTGCCATTTTATTGTCTGAAGCAGCTGAATTAGTTGCAAAGGCAGTAGCGTAAAGGAGAGATTTAAAATTTAAGGATTGAAAAAATAAAATTTCATTTCTTACTACTTACTACAGGATACTTACTACTAACTAATATGTTTATCGAATTATTTCCTCATAATATAGATATGCGCAAGATGAAGCAAATTGTGGAATGCTTGCGCGATGGTGGAATAATTATCTATCCTACGGATACCGTGTATGGTATGGGCTGCGATGTATTTAACAAAAGTGCGGTAGAGAAAATTTGTAAAATAAAAAAAGTGAAA